>DASZPU010000271.1:0-3055 GCA_035550195.1 Nannocystaceae bacterium | reverse complement strand
CGGTGGGCACCGCGCTGGCGAACATCGGGCTCGCGCAGCAGAAGCAAGGCGATCGCGTCGGCGCGATGGACAGCTTCGAGCGCGCGCTCGCGATCCACGAAGCCGCGTACGGCCGCGATCATCCTTCGATCGCGTACACGCTCAACAACCTCGCGGTCGTGCTGGACGAGCTGCAACGGCCCGCGGATGCGCTGCCGCTGTATCGCCGCGCGCTCGCGATCCGCGAGCACACGGTGGGCCCCGAGCATCCCTACGTGGCGCAGACGCTGGCGAACATCGGGCTGTCGCTGCAGATCTCCGGCGAGCACGAGCAGGCGATCGAGAGCTACCTGCGCGCGCTCGCGATCTTCGAGAAGCACGACGCGCCCGACGCGGTCCAGGTGCGCCAGCACTTGTCGGACGCCGAGCTGCGGGTCGCGAGCCAGCGCTGGACGAAGGGCGATCACGCCGCTGCGATCGGATTTGCCGAGCGCGCGCGCGACCATGCCGGCACGGATCCGTCACCGCAGCGCGACGCCGCAGAACAATGGCTCCGCGAGCATCGCAGCGATCGCTGATCGGCTATTGATCGCGCCCGCGATCCTGCAATGCTCGCCGCCCATCGGATTCACCCCCGAGAACGGAGCGCAACACATGAGCGGTCGTTTTGTCTGGCACGAGCTGATGACCACCGACACGAAGGCGGCGATCGCCTTCTACACCGAGGTCATCGGATGGAAGACCGAGCAGTTCAAGGAGAGCCAAGGCCCCGAGCCCTACACGATGTGGGCGAGCGGTCAGGGTCCGATGGGCGGCGTGATGACGCTGCCCGAGGACGCGAAGAAGATGGGCGCACCGCCGCATTGGATGGGGCACGTGCAGGTCGCCGACGTCGACGGCACCGTCGCGAAGGCGAAGTCGCTGGGCGCCAATGTCTACGTGCCGCCGACCGACATCCCCACGGTCGGTCGCTTCAGCGTCATCGCGGATCCGCAGGGCGCGACGATCTCGGTGTTCAAGCCGCTCTCCGACATGCCGGCGCACGACACCAACAAAGACGGTGAAGTCAGCTGGAACGAGCTGGTCGCGAACGACGGTGCGAAGGCGCTGGAGTTCTACACGAAGCTGTTCGACTGGAAGCTGACGCAGGAGATGGACATGGGCCCGCACGGCAAGTACTTGATGTTCGGGCAGGGCGAGCGGACCTACGGCGGCATCATGACGAAGACCGCCGACATGCCGATGCCGCCGATGTGGGTCTACTACGTCCACGTCGCGGATCTCGACGCGGCGGTGAAGCGTGCGACGAGCAAGGGCGGCAAGCTCGTGGTCGGTCCGATGGAAGTGCCCGGCGGCGACGTCGTCGCGCAGCTCATCGATCCGCAGGGTGCACTCTTCGCGATGCACGGCCCGGGGAAGCAGAGCTAGCTTCCGCGAGCAGCTGCTCGGCCTCGGCGATCTCGTCGGGGTCGACCTTCGCGTCGGCTCGCACCTTCAACGCGCGGCGAGCCGGCGCGATCGCGTCTTCGCGATGTCCACGTGCGATCGCGATGCGGGCGAGGCCGACGAGCACGTGTCCGAGCTCGGGATGATCGGGGCCCCAGCGCCGCTCGCCGAGCGCGAGCGCCCGGCGATAGTGTTCGTCCGCAGCGTCGACGTTGCCGCGGCGTAGATCGAGCCGCCCGAGGTTGCCGAGCGTGATCACCAGCTCTTCGCTGTCGGGATCGAGCGCCTCGTAGATCGCGAGCGCGCGCAGGTGGTGCGCGGCGGCCTCGTCGAGCCGGCCGACGCGCTCGAGATGGCTGCCGTAGTCGTCGATCGCCGCGGCCACCTCGGGATGCTGCGAGCCGTACACGCGCTCGCCGATGTCGATCGCGGTGAGCAGCACCTCGCCCGCGTCCTCGATGCGGCCGAGCTTCGCGAGCGCGAGCCCCTGGTTGTGCATCGCCATCACGACGAACGGATGGTCTTCGCCGACCGTGCGCTGCAGGATCGCGATCGCCTCGCCGTAGCGCTGCACCGCGCGCGCATGATCGCCGGCGTCGTCGTCGAGCACACCGAGGTTCACGAGGCCGGTGGCGACCTCGACGTGATCGCTGCCGAGCGCACGCATGCGGATCCCGACCGCGCGTTCGAGGAACGCGCTGGCCTGGGACCGCTCGCCCATCGACTGGTGCGCGATCGCGATGCTCTCCAGCGTGTTCGCGTAGCGCGGATGCCACGGACCCAGCGTGCGCTCTTGGTTCTCTGCCGCGCGCGCGAGCTCGACCAACGCGCCGCGGTGATCGCCGGAGTCGTCGAGCGCGACCGCGAGGTTCACCCGCAGCTCTGCGACGTTGGGGTGCTCGCTGCCCAGCGCCTGCTCGGCGATCGCGAGCGCACGCCGATGATCCGCGGTGGCTTGCGCGAAGCGGCCCATCGTCTGCTCGGCGAGCGCGAGATTGGCCAGCGAGCGCGCGATGAAGAGATCGTCCGGCGGCAGCAATCGCATGCGCAGATCGAGCGTGTGCTGGTGCTCCGCCAGCGCGCGCTCGAGCTCGCCGTAACGCAGCGCCATCGCACCGAGGTTGTTGTGCAGATCGGCCGCGACCAGCGACTCGGTCTGGCCGGTGCGATCGAGCCACACCTGGGCCTCGCGGGCCCAGCGTTCGCCCGCGTCGCGCTGTGCGAGCGCTTCACCGCTGACGAACACCAGCTCGATTGCGATCGCGAGCGCGAGGTCGTCCATGCCGTTCGCGATCGCCTCGGGGTAGGCATCGGAGAGCGTCGCCACCGCGAGCTCGTAGTCGCCGCGCTCGTGCTGGATCTCGCCGAGGAGGCGCTTGGTCTCGAGCACGATCGGCGCGTGCGCGGTCGCGCGTGCACGCGGAAGCATCGCCTGCACGAGCTCGTGCGCGCGCTCGTGCTGCCCGGCGTGATGGAGCGCGCGCGCCTGTGCGAGCTCGTCACGCAGCGCCGCGACCTCGGTGGCGGTCAGCGGATCTTCGGGATCCGCCGTGCGCCGCTGCAGCGCCGCGATGTCGGAGCAACCGTCGATCGAAGGCAGCCGCGCGACCGCGATCGCAGCGTCGGCGCG
>DASZPU010000270.1:0-11742 GCA_035550195.1 Nannocystaceae bacterium | reverse complement strand
CGGCCGCTCATGCGGCCGTGGGGTAGCGAGCGATCGAGTCGAGCCTCGGCTCGACTCGATCCCGAGCGTAGGGGCGGAGCCCCTGAGAAACCAGCATCGAAGATCTGCCTACCCCGGAGGGGTGGGCAGATCTTTGAACGGGTCCCGAGGCGGCTTCTTCGGATGCAACGTGCCCGGCTTGCTCGGCTCGGTCGGCGTCGTGGGTTTCTTCGCCGGCTTCTTCTTCGTGCCGCCGGAGCTCGGCTTCTTCGGCTCGGTCTTCGGCGGCTCGGTCGGCGTCGTCGGCTCGCTCTTCGGCGGCTCGCTCGGCGTCGTCGGCTCGGCCTTCGGCGGCTCGGTCGGCGTCGCGGGCTCGGCCTTCGGCGGCTCCGCCTTCGGATCGCCGGGAGGCGCCGGATCGACCTTCGCTTCGGTCTTGGTCTCTTCGACCTTCGCCTCGGTCTTGGTCTCTTCGACCTTCGCTTCGGTCTTGGTCTCTTCGGTCTTCGCGTCGTCGGTCTTCTCGGCGGGCGTCTCTTCTGCGACGCCGGCACCCGACACCGACGCCGCCGGCTCCGACGAGTCGCCGCGCATCGACAAGAGTGCGACCACGCCCGCGACGACGAGCGCCGCGAACCCCATGAAGATCCAGGTCGTCCCGCCCGAGCGCAGGTTCGTCTCGCGGTTGCTGCCCGCGTGCGAGAGATCGATCTGACTGCCGCCGACGAACGTCGGACGCGATCCCTGATGCGATCCGGTGTCCGCCGCAGCGCCGGTGAACTCGAAGACCGTGCGACTGCCACCGGCCATCAGCTCGTCTTCGCGACCCCGCGGACGCGGGGGCGGTGCCGCCTGCTGCGGCGCCGGAAAGCCCTGCGGCTGCGGAGCGTGCTGCTGCTGCTGCGCGGGCGCCTGCGGATACGGCGGTGCAGGCTGCTGCGGGTACGGCTGCGCGGGCTGCTGCGGATACGGCTGCGCAGGCTGCTGGGGATAGGCGCCCGGCGGCGGCGGATACCCCTGCGGCCCCTGCCCGCTCGCCATCGCCATCGGCGGCCCCATCCCGCCGGCCATCGGTGCGCTCATCGGGGTCGCGCTCGGCGAGCTCATCGGTGCTGACATCGGTGGTCCCACGATCGGCGTCGCGATCGGCGTGCTCATCGGCCCCATCGGCGGAGCCCCCATCGCGGGTGCGGACACGCGCGGCGGCGAGTGGGCCGGACCCATCGTCGCACCGGGCGGCGGCTCGGTGATCACGCCGCTGCCGATCGCGACGGTCTCCTTCTGCTGGCGTGGGCCGCTCATGTCCCCCGGGTCCGAGGCCAGTGTGCCACGGCCCCCGTGTCCACGCCCAGGATTCGCGCGCGCGCAACGGGGCGCGTGGCGCGATGCCGCGGCTGCCGCCCAGTTGCTACGCTCTGCGGCGCTTGGCGACCCGCGGCAGCTTCATCGCGCTCGAAGGCCTCGACGGCGCCGGTACGACGACGCAGGCCGCTCGTCTGTCCACGCACCTGGAGCGAGCGGGCTTCACGGTGCTGCGCACGCAACAGCCGTCGAAGCGATCGATCGGCGCCGCGATCCGCGATCATCTGCGCGCGCTCGATCATCCGCTCGATCCACGCGCGCTCGCGCTGCTGTTCGCCGCCGATCGCATCGATCACGTCGCCTCCGAGATCACGCCTGCGCTCGCGCGCGGCGAGATCGTCGTGTGCGATCGCTACGTGCTCTCGTCGTGGGCGTATCAAGGGCTCGACTGCGATCCCGCGTGGGTGCGAGCGATCAACGTGCACGCACCGTGGCCCGATCTCACGCTCGTGCTCGAGCTGCCCGCCGAGGTCGCGTGCGCACGCGTGGCTGCACGCGCCGGCAAGGGCGAGATCTTCGACGCGCTCGCGACCCAGCGGCGCGTCGAAGCAGCGTATGCGGCGGCGCTGCGCGAGGGCCTGCCCGGCGTGGTCGCGATCGACGGCACCGCCGGCCCCGACGCGGTCACCGACGCGCTCGTGCACGCGCTCGAGGTGCTGCCGCAGCTGCGCGCCGCGGCGGAAACTGGCGGTCGCCCGCGCGCGATCCCATGATGCGGTCGATGTCGCGACGCCGCGCGATCGTCTGCATGCTCGTGCTCGCTGCCTGTCCGCGCGAGCGCACCAGCACGACACCCACCGAGCCGCCGTCGCACGAGCCCCCGATCGCGGCGCACGATGTCGTGCGCGACCCACCCGCGCCGCTGCCGACACCGCGTCCGCGCGAGCCCGGCACGATCTACGAAGACGAGCTCGAGCGCGTCACCTCGCGCGGCCCGGCATGGTTGCTGCGTCAGCTCGCGCCCGAGGCCCATCGTCGCTCCGGTCGCTTCGCGGGCTGGACGATCACCGCGTGCTTCCCCGACGATCCCGAGCTGGCGGCCGCCGCCGACCTCGAGATCGGCGACATCATCGTCGCCGTCGAAGGCGACGCGCTCGCGACCCCGAACGCCTACTCCGCGCTGTTCGAGCGCGCCGGAAAGCTGGACGCGCTGCACGTCGCACGGATCCGCGACGGCCGGCGCGAAGAGCTGGTCTATCGCATCGCCGCCGCCCCGCTTCCCGCCGACGCGCCACCCGGATACGCTTCTCGGCGATGATCGAGTACGCCCTCCTCTGTCAGACCATCGCGGACTGGCGTGCCGGCCGTCGGCCCGTGCTGCCGCCGTCCTCGTCGCCGACGCTGCAGCCCAGCGGCGGCACTGCGCCGATCGTGCTCACGCCGACCGACGAGGAGGATGCCGAGGTGATCGACGCCGGCGAGGCCGACATCGACGACGCGATGGTGGCGGAGAGCGACGAAGCCGACGTGCCGGTCGACGACGGCTACGGCGATGCGCCGCACGACGCACCGCCGCCGGACTACGACTCGACGATGGTGTACGGCGCGAACGGTCAGATGCCCGGGCAGTGGCCCGCCGAGGGCGCACCGCAGGACGAAGAGCCCGAGCCCGCGCGCTGAGCCGGCTCAGGTCAACCAGATCACCGCGGCCACCACGAGGCCGACGACCACGACGCCGACGGCGACGATCGGCACCATGCGGCGTCCGCCTTCCTTCGCGATCGGTGCTTCACGACCGGGCGCGACGATGGCCCCGCCTTGCGGCGCCAAGTTGCGCTCTTCCGCCGGCGGTCGTCCGGCCGGCGCAGCGACGTCGACGGCGGTCGTCGATCGCGACGCGGGACGCTCGGGCGGAATGTCGCCGCGACGGAAGTACATCGTGTCCGGCATCTCGCCCGGCGGCGGTTGTCCGGTGGCCGGGAAGACGGTGCGACCGGTGACGCCACCGACGCTGCCCTGCACCGCTTGCACGCCGCTCGCGACCACCGTCTTCGCGCGACCTGGCGCGGGCTCGGGCTCGGCGTTCGCGGTCATCGATCCGGATGCGACGGGGGCGACGCTCGCATCGTGGGTGCCGCGCGCATGCGCGTCGGTGCCGTGCTGCTGCGGCGGTGGCGGTACCGCTGCGCCTTCGCCTTCGACGACGGTCGCGGCCGATGCCGCGGGAGACGGGGCACCGAAGACGGTCCAGCCGCGGTTGTCCGACGAGGCCTCTTCTGCGGGTGGCGGTGCCGCATCTGCGGGCGTCGTCGCCGGCGTCGGCGTGCTGGGCCCGAATGGACGACGACCGGCGTCGTCGATCGGCGCCTCCATGAACATGGTCCATCCGCGGCGCGGTCCGGGTGCGGCCGCGGGCTCGGCTTCGGTGCCAGCGGCGGGTGTCGCTTCGACCGACGGCGCGGACGCGGTCGCCGGCGGTGCGCCGGCCGCTGCCGCGACGCTGGCCGCGGTCGACGGTTCCATGAAGACGGTCCATCCGCGGCTGCTCGGCGGCTGACCGGGATCACCGGCCGCTTCGGGCTCGGGCTCCGGTGGCGCAGGCGGAGGTGCGACGACGGTCGACGGAGACGCGGCCGCGGTCGCTTCGTCGTCGCGCGTGAACATGGTCCATCCGCGCGAGCTCGGCTTCGGTGCGGATGCATCGGCCGCGACCGCGGGCGGTGCAGCGATCGGCGGCGGTGCAGCGACGCTCGGCGCAGCGCTGCTCGCCGCGACGGGCGGTGGTGCCACGGGTGCGGAGGGTGCCGGCGCGACCACGGTGCTCGGCGTCGCAGCCGGCTCGTCCGCGGTGGTGAACATGGTCCATCCGCGCGTGCTCGGCTTCGGTGCCGCAGCGGCCGGTGCTGCGGGAGCCGGTGCCGGCGCGGCGGCGGGTGTCGGCGTGGCAGGCGGAGGTGCGACGACGGTCTGCGACGTCGCCGGTGCAGCTGCGGGCGCCGCGTCCTCCTGCGCCTGCATGAACATGGTCCATCCGCGCGTGCTCGGAGCGACCGGCGCGGCGGGATCGGGCGCGGTCGGTGGCGCTGCGGCTGCGGGCGCCGGAGCTGCGGGTGCAGGCGCGGCCGCAGGCTCGGGCGTCGCGGCCGGCGTGCTGCCGTCCTGCATGAACATGGTCCATCCGCGCGTGCTCGGAGCGACCGGTGCGTCGGGTGCAGGCACGGGCGCGGTGGTGCTCGCCGACGCGCTGTCGTCGATCGCACTCGTGAACATCGTCCAACCGCGGCTCGTCGGCGACGCCGGTGGACGCGTCGCGCTGCCGACCAAGCCACCCGCGAGCTCGGTGACGAACTGCTTGAGCATCATCGGCCGCATGCGCGGATCCTTCGCGAGCCCGCGGCGCAGCGGCGACACGACGGTATCGGCGACGTCGGTCGACAGATGTGCCTGCAACACGCTCGCGGTGTCGCCGGTGAACAGCGGCGTGCCGCGAACCATGTAGTGCACGAGCGCAGCGAGGTTGTAGATGAGCGTTCGCTGATCGACGACCTTGCCTTCGACCTGCTCGGGCGCGATCGAGTCGAGCGCACCGAAGCTGCGTCCACCTTGCGGTGCACCGACCGCGAAGCCCGTGACGAGCACACCGTCGGGCGACGGAAACACCACGTCGGCGCCGAGATTGCGGTGGATGACGCCGATCTTCTGCGCGTCCGCGAGCGCCTCGCCGATCTGCTGTGCGATCGCCAGCGCGTCCGGCTCGGGAAACGCACCATTTCTCAGGTGATCGGCCAACGAGCCCGGCGGCAACGGATCGTGCAGCTCCCACGTCGCGCCGCTCGCCAGCTTGCCGCAGCCGTGCACCTTCACGATGCGCGGATGCTGCAGCGTCTGCAGCTGCCGCAGCTCGCGAAGGCTGCGCTCGAGCACCAGCGCGGAGGGAAAACACTCGGCCTCGTACACGGTCAGCTGTCGCGCCACCCCGGCGGCATCGACCGCGTCGTAGGTGATCGCGCCCACGCGGGTGCGCACGACCGAATGGACCGTGCATCCCTCGATCGCGGTGCCCGGTGCAAGCTGTGCTGTGCTCATCCGACGTCTCCGCGCCCCGCAACGGCGGGAGCAGAGAGACTACGGTGCCGGTGCTGTTGCGAGCAAGAAAAGACGGCGCGCCACGCACGAGCCGGCGAAGAGCGTCGCCGTCGGCACGCGCGAGTTGCTCGCGTCAGGCCTTGGTCGCGGACTTCGGCGCGGGCTTGCCCGGCTCGCCACACGCCGCGAACAGCTCGGCGGACGAGAGGGTGCTGCGGCGCGACTGCTTGGCCTTGCGGGCCTTGCCGGCGTTGCCGTGACGGCGGGCGCGCTTCTTCCGAGTGATCGCGGTGAACGATGCCATGGCGGAGGCGCTTCTTAGCGCCCGGTTGCCGCGGGTGTCAAGGCGGGGCGCCGGGCACGGGCACGGGCACCGGCACGTTCACGTTTTCGGTGGGGTCGTGCGGGGCGCCTCAGGCCCGGGGATAGATGCCCGAGCCCTGCGAGAACACGCGCTCGACGGCGCCCACGCCCTCGGTGCGCTTGAGCGTCGCGACCAGCGACTCGAGCTGCTCGAGGCTGTGCACGGTCGCGAAGAAGGTGTTGATCGCTCGCTCGCCGTCCCCGATCGCACGGCAGTTCGCCTGCTTGATGTTGACGCCGTGATGCGAAAAAGCGCGGCTCATCTCCGCCAACAATCCCAAGGTGTTGGCGGTGCGGACTTCGAGCGTCACTGGACAGTCGAGGACGAGCCCCGGCTCCCACGCGAGGTGCACGCGTCGCTCGCCGATCTGCTCGAGCGCTTCGGGGCAACCCTGCACGTGCGCGACGATGCCCTTGCCCGCCTCGAAGAACCCGATGAGCGGATCGCCCGGCACCGGTGAGCAGCACGGCGCGAGCTGGATCATCCCGCGACTGCCGCCGCGGCCCTCCACGCGATCCTTGGTGATGACGATCGGTGCGTTGGGCTTCGCACCGAGCGTCTCGCCGCCCGTGCTGCGCCCGCGCTGCGTCATGCGCCGCAGCATGCGGACGAAGAGCCCGCTCTCTTCGCCGCCCGATTGCTGCTGGCTCGGCCCGGGCGCGAGCTTGTCGGCGAGCGCGGCCGCGGTGATCTGGCCGGCGCCGATCGCCTCGTACATGCCGTCGTCGACGGTCTCGCGCGGCAGCCCCATCGCCTCGGCCTGCTCGGCCAACGCGCCCGCATCTTCGAGCGGCTCGAGCGGCACGCCGCGGGTCTCGAGCTCCTGCGCGAGCAAGCTGCGTCCGAGCGCGCGCAAGCGCTTGCGCTCGCGCTGCCGCAGGAACTGCTTGATCTTCGCGCGCGCGCGCGAGGTCGCGGCCATCTTGAGCCACTCGTCGCGCGGCTCGACCGTGGGGTTGGTGAGGATCTCGACGGTGTCGCCCTGGCGCAGGCGATAGCGCAGCGGCACGAGCTGTCCGTTCACCCGCGCACCCGTACAGTGCATGCCGACGTCGGTGTGGATCGCGAACGCGAAGTCGATCGGCGTCGCGCCCTTGGGGAAGGTCTGGATGTCGCCGCCCGGCGTGAACACGTAGACCTCGTCGGCGAACAGATCGGCCTTCACCGCCTCGATGAACTCGCTGGGGTCGGAGACCTCCTGCTGCCAGTCCATCAGCTGCCGCAGCCACGCGAGCCGACGCGCTTCGTTGCCGAGCGCGTGGTCGAGCTCGAACTCCGCGACGATGCCACGCTCGGCGACCGCGTCCATGCGCTGGGATCGGATCTGCACCTCGAGCCGATTGCCGTGGCGATCGATGACGCTGGTGTGCAGCGCACGATAGTGGTTGGGCCGCGGCAGCGCGACGTAGTCGCGGAAGCGACCGGGCACCGGCTGGAAGAACGCGTGCAGCTGGCCGAGCGCCGCGTAGCACCCCCCGCGATCCTGGGTGACGATCTGGTAGGTGACGACGTCGGAGAGCTGATCGAGCCCGCGCCCCTGCGCCGCCAGCGATTGGTGCACGCGGTATGTGCTGCGCAGCGACGCGCGGATGTCGACCGCACCGAGCTCGGCCGGCCACAGGGTGGTGTCGCCGTCCTCGAGCTCGCAGCTGCTGTTGTCGAAGGCGCTGCGCAGGTTCACGACGCTCTCGTCGATCACTGCGCGCGCCTTCAGCATGTTGTCGATGTCGGCACGCGTGGCCGTGTACGCGCCGGGCTCGAGGTACGAAAACGACAGGTCCTGCAGCTCGCGCTGCACCACCTCGATGCCGAGCCGACCCGCGAGCGGCGCGTAGATCTGCATGGTCTCGCGGCTGATCCGCTCCTGCTTGTCGCGCGGCATGTGCTCGAGCGTGCGCATGTTGTCGAGCCGATCGATCAGCTTCACGAGCAGCACGCGGATGTCCTGGCTCATCGCCACGAGCATCTTGCGGAAGCTCTCCGCCTGCTGCTCCTGGCGCGACAGATACGGCACCTTGCCCAGCTTCGTGACCCCGTCGACGATGTTCGCGACCTCGCGGCCGAACAGCTCGGTGAGCTCGTAGACGGTGTGCTCGGTGTCCTCGACGACGTCGTGCAAGAGCGCCGCGGTGACGGTGCTGCCGTCGAGACCGAGCTGCGCGAGCATCGAGGCGACGCGCACCGGATGCACCCAGTAGGCCTCGCCGCTCTTGCGGCGTTGGCCGCTGTGTGCGGCCATGCCGAGATCGAAGGCGCGCTCGATCGCGGAGGTGTCCGTGCCGGGATGGCGACGCGCGACCTCGGCGACGATGGCCGCGCGCGCGCTGCCGTCGTCGAGCTGCTTCTCGGTGATCATGCCGGTGCGCAGCGCGGCCGACGGCTCGCCGAGCGCGTCGATCGGCGTGGGCGCGCCGGGCTCGGGCGCACGCAAGCGTGTCGGATCCGGTGCGGCCTCCGATGCGGCCTCGCGCGCAGCGACCCCTTCGCTCACCGCAGCAGCTCCTCCTGGCCGGAGAGCACGCCGTCGGCGAGCGCACGCAGGCGATGGGTCGCGTGCTGCGTGGCGACATAGATCGCGCGCAGGGCGTCGTAGGCCCGATCGAGATCGTCGTTCATCACGAGGTAATCGTACTCATGGTAGTGCCGCAGCTCCTCCTGGGCGACCCGCAGGCGGCGATCGATCACGTCTTGGTGGTCGGTCGCGCGGCGCTTGAGGCGATCGGCCAGCGCACGGATCGAGGGCGGCAGGATGAACACGCTCACGACGTCGTGCGGGAAGCTCTGGCGCAGCTTGCGGCCGCCTTGGTAGTCGATGTCGAAGAGCAGATCGCGACCGCGCTCCAGCGCCGAGTTCACCAGCGCCGCGGAGGTGCCGTACATGTGCCCGTGCACCATCGCGTACTCCGCGAACTCGTCCTTCGCG
This sequence comes from Nannocystaceae bacterium, assembly GCA_035550195.1. GTDB lineage: Bacteria > Myxococcota_A > Polyangia > Nannocystales > Nannocystaceae > Xiheibacterium. The sequence goes on along the minus strand of DASZPU010000270.1, from coordinate 3,088 downwards.
ATCATCTCCTGGAAGAGGTTCTGATCGACGAAGTGGTACTCCACACCGTCGGTCTCGCCCGCGCGCGGGGCCCTCGTCGTATACGAGACGCTGAACTCGAGCCGCGGAAACTCGGCGCGGAGGCGGTTGCACAGCGTGGTCTTGCCCGCCCCCGATGGCGACGACACCACCAGGAGCACGCCCCTCGGCTCACTCGACATTGCTCACCTGCTCACGGATGCGCTCGATGGTCCCCTTCGCGTCGATCACGATGCCGGCTGCCACGTGGCTGCCGATCTTACTCCCGATCGTCGTGATCTCGCGCAAGAGCTCCTGCGCGACGAACTCGAGGGTGCGGCCCTGCCCCGACGCGGCCGGAGCGGCCAGAGTCTCGTCGATGCGGACGAGGTGCATGTCGAGCCGCGCGAGCTCCTCGGCGACGTCGCCCTTCGCGGCGAGCAGCGCGACCTCGTGGGCGAGCCGGGTCTCGTCGATCGATCCGGCGGACGCGTCGGCGAGCAGCTCGCGCACGCGCACGCGCATGCGCTCCGCGACGCGGGTGGGCTCGCTCTGGGCGAGCGCGGCGATGCGATCGACCTGTGCGCGCAGCTCGGCCGCGAGCGCCGCGAGCACGCGCGCGAGCGCCTCGCCTTCGCGCGCACGGAAATCCGCCAGAGCGTCGAGCGCCTCGTCGACCAGCGCATCGAGGAATTCGGGCGGCTCGGGGTGCTGCGACTCGGTCGGAGCCACGCGCGACGTCGCTGCGAGAAAGCGGAGGACTTCCACCGCGTTGGGCGGCGAGACCTCGAGCTTCTCTCGAGCTGCGATCGCGGCGATCTCGGTGCACGCGCGCAACACTGCGAGCACGCGCGTGCGATCGCTGCCGAGGGTGCCGAGCGCGTCGTCACCGTGCTCGCTCGCCGCGGCCCCGCTGCGCAGCGCGAGCGTGAGCTCGATGCGACCGCGACCGAAGCGGGCCTCGATCCGCGTGCGCAGGCCGTGCTCGATGCGCGCGCCGAACGGTTGACGGATCCGCAGATCGAGGTGACGACCGTTCACGGAGCGCGCCTCGACGTCGAGCTGCGTGGACGCGCCGTCGCCGGGCATCGTGCGGACGGCCGCGCCGAATCCGGTCATGCTGCGCAAGGGCATCGGGGGGCCCGTCAGGCTACCGCAACCCGGCGTCCTATCCTATGCTGCGCGGCGCGTGGCCGGCCTGCTCTCGCTCGCGCTCGTCTTCGCGTCCGCGATGTCCGCAGCGCCCGCGAGCGACGCGGCTGCGAGCGACGCGAGCACTGCGGCGCCCGGCAGCGACGCGGCGACGCCGAGCGGCGCGCAACCGAGCGGGGCCGCGCCGGCCGGCAGCGCGACCACGACGGGCACGCCCGCGTTCGCATCGTCGAACGCCGCGAAACGTCGCGAGCGAATGGCGAAGTTCGGTCGCGAAGGTCAGCCGCTCGCGCGCCGCTTCATGATCGGCATCGGCGGCGTGCTCATGCAGGCGGCACCGCTGCGCGTGCGTGCGGTGTACCTCGATCCGCGCGACGTCGGTCGCAGCGTCGCGCTCGGTGGGCTCGGCGTCTTCGCACGTTTCCGACCACGCCCGATCGTCGGCCTCGATCTCGACGTGCGCTCGGGCTCGGTTCGCTACCGTCGCAGCGACGCCGACGTCTCGGTCTCGCAGGATCAAGTCATCGCCGAGCTCGGCGGCCTGCTCTACCGCGGACGCGGCGACATCGCCCAGTTCGCGCTGTCGTAGGGCGTCGGCGGCATGTACCAGCTCGTGCGCTACGACGCGTTCGGCAGCGCAGGACGGCAGTCGTACGGCTCAGCGCTGCTGCGGGTCGGCGCCGAAGCGGAGTTCCTGCTCAAGCGCGTCGCGATCGTGCTGAGCTTCCGCACCTACGGCGTCATCACGCCGCGGGATCGCGTGCGCAATCGCGGCGAGCTGCTCGACGGTGCCGACGACGAAGCTCGCCGCGCTCCGGTGGCCCGCTTCGCGACGATGCTGGTCGGCACCGCCGGAATCGCCTACCGGTTTTAGCTTTGGTCGCGCCCTCCGGCGCTCTTCCTGGTGCGAGAATTCGTGCTCGCTGTCCGCCGTGGCGGAGCCACGGCGGGCTCGACGATCGCGGTCGCGCGAGCGAGCGAGCCCTACGGGATCTTCTTGGGCTGTTCTTCGGACTCGAACTTCGCGAGCAGACGCTCGATGCCGCGGTAGCGCATCGGGTCGTCGTCGTCGCTCGACACGCCGGGCGTGGTCACGGGCGGATTCGGAATGATGAGGGAGAGAAAGACGATCCACACGTACATCGCGGCCTCGTTTGCTTCGCCGGGCACTATGGATCAGCGAGGCGAGCGATCTCAAAAAAAAGGAGATCTCTCAGTGGGTCGGCGGAGGCCACGTCTCGGGGGGCGCGAGCGCGAGGCGATCGAGACGCGGGAGATCGTCGACGAGCTCGAGCGCTTGCACGCGGCGACTCGCGAGCATGATCTCGCTCGGAGCGAAGAGCACGCTCACCGGTTGGAGCGTCGCGAGGCGCTCGGCGATCTTCGTGAGCGCGGCGGTGCGCGTCGATCGATCGCGGGCCGCGCGATAGTCTTCGAGCGCACGATCGAGCTCCGCATCGGCGACGCCGGGCACGTTGAGCGCGCCCTTGCTGTGGAAGTAGGGATAGAGGTCCGCGTCGCTCGACAACGAGAGTCGCGCGAGCGCGACGTCGAAGTCGCCCTTGCGCATGAGCCCGAGCAGGTACGCGAAGCTCGCGGTGACCTGCGGAACTTGCACGCCGAGCTTCTGCCAGCTGCGCTTCACCGCATCGGCCGCGGTGTTCGAGGCTCCGCCGGCGCCGTCCCACATCAGCACGATGCGCAGCGTCGTGCGGCCGTGCCTTCGCAGGCCGCGATCGATGCGCCAACCGAGCGAGTCCAGCGTGGTCGCGGCCTCGCTCGCGCCGGCCGCATCGCTGCCCGCATCGGGACGCGCGAGCAACCCGAACGCGCCCCAGTCCGCCGCCGTCTTCGCTTCGTGCAGCGCATCGAGATCGATCTCGACGGGCGGGAGCACGTCGCCCGGCGCGCGCGTCAGCACCGGCGGCATCGCGTCGCG
>DASZPU010000269.1:0-8935 GCA_035550195.1 Nannocystaceae bacterium | reverse complement strand
CTGCCCGGCCTGACGTCCGCACCGCTTGCGCGCCGCCGCGCGTTCGTGCTGGAACCGTTGTCGCACGATGGCGTGTCCGCAGGAGCACGAGCTGGTCGAGCTCGCCGAAGGGCGGGCCGGGGACCGTGCGATCGATCTGCGTGCGCACATCGACGAGTGCGACGACTGTCGCGTCGTGCTCGCGCGCTCGATGATGCGCGGCAGCGTGCCGGCGCGTGCGGAGCTCGAGCCCGTGGCGGGTCGCTATCGCCTCGTGCGGCCGATCGGCAAGGGCGGCATGGGCGAGGTGCACGAGGCCTGGGACCTCAACCTCGAGCGCCGCGTCGCGCTCAAGATGCTCGTGCCGCGCGGCAGCGATCGCGACGATGCCGAGCGTCGCATCGCACGGCTCGTGCGCGAGTCGAAGTCGATGGCGCGACTGCGTCACCCCAACGTCGTCGCGGTGCACGACGCCGGCGTGTGGGAAGGCCAGGCGTTCGTCGTGATGGAGCTGGTCGACGGCGAGACGCTGCGCGTGTGGTGTCAGCGAGAACGATCCTGGCAGGAAGTCGTCGCGATGTTCGTCGCGGCCGGGCGCGGGCTGCAGGCCGCGAACGCGCGCGGCATCGTGCATCGCGACTTCAAGCCCGACAACGTGCTCATCGGTGAAGCCGCGGTCGGACCCGAAGGCACGCACGCGGGCGGCGAGTACCTACGCGCGCAGGTCACCGACTTCGGGCTCGCGCGCTGGCTCGAAGAAGGTGCCGAGCCGATCACGCTGCAGGCCGTACCCACCGCGCAACCGTTCCCGGATTCCGGCTCGCTCACGCAGACGGGCACCGCCGTCGGCACGCCCGCATACATGGCGCCCGAGCAGTTCCGCGGCCACGACGTCGACGCGCGCGCCGATGTGTTCGCGTTCTGCGTGTCGCTCTACGAAGCGCTCTGCGGTCGCCGTCCGTTCGCGGGCGGATCACCGCGTGCGATCTTCGATGCGCAGCGCGTTGGTGCGAACGACGAGCACCTGCGCGCCGCCGCCGTGCCGCGATGGTTGCGCGATGCCGTGCTCGCGGGGCTCGCGTTCGATCCCGCTGCGCGTCCCCGCGACATGACCGCGATGCTGCGGCTGCTGCGACCTCCGGCCGCGCGCTCACGGAAGCTCGTCACGGCTGCGGGGCTCGCCGTCGTGGCGCTCGCGGCCGGCGGTGCAGTGTGGGCCGGCGCGCGCACGAACGATCCGTGTCGCGATCACGATGCGCTCGCGCAGGTGTGGAACGCCGACGCGCGCGCACGCACCGACGACGCGCTCGCGCAGCGCTTCGATCGCTGGGCGAGCGGCTGGCAGGAGGCGTGGGCAAGCGCGTGCGCGTCGACGGATGCCGAAGCAGGATTGCGCCGCTCGTGCTTGATCGGCCAGCGCAGCGCGTTCGTGGCAATGGTCGAGCACGCGGGCAAGGGCGAGCTCGAGGTCATCGCGGTCGAGAAGGGCCTGCCGCGCCTGCGCGACTGTGCGGTCGATCGCGACCTCGCGCTGCTCCGCCCCGAGCCCGACGATCCCGAGCTCGCCGAGCGCGTCGAGGTGGTGCGCCGCGACATCGAAGAGATCGTCGGCCTGCAGTACGCCGGCCAAGCGCGCGACCTCGACGAACGCGTGGCCGCAGCGCTCGCGAGCGCGCGCCAGCTCGGCTTCCGTCCGCTCGAAGCCGAGGCTCTCCATGCGCAGGGGCTGCAGCACCTGCACAACGGTCGGCCGCTCGAGTCGCGCGCGGCGTTGGTCGAAGCTGCGCAGGTCGCCAGCGCATCGGGGCACGACTCGTCGGCCGCGATCTCGTGGGTCGCGTTGGTGGATCTCGAGTCCGACGAGCTACACGATCTCGATCGCGGGCACGAGTACGCCGCCAACGCGCGCGCAGCGATCGAGCGCCTCACCGGGTCGAGCGCGGTCGACGAGCTGCGCTGCGATCTCATGTTCTCGTACGGCAAGCTGCTGTGGCAGGAGGGCCGCACCGCCGAGGCGAAGGTGCAGTTCCGCGAGGGCCAGGTGCTGGCGCAGCGCGTGGATCCCGAGATGGTCGACTCGATGCTCGAAGGGCTCGCGGTCGTGCTCGACGACGAAGGCGAGCTCGACGAAGGGCTGAAGGTGCATCTCGAGCTCGCGCAGCGTCGCATCGAACGACTCGGAGCGGATCATCCCGTGCTCGTGACCTCGTACGCGAACATCGCGAGCACGTATGCGATGACCGGGCAGATCGATCGCGCACTCGAGTATGCGCAGAAGGCCACCGCGGTCGCGGAGCGATCGAGCGGCGAGCGGCACCCCAACTACGCGCTCGCGCTGCACAACGAGGGCGAGCTGTTGCGCATGGCCGGTCGCTACGACGATGCGCTCGCGCGGCTGCGGCAGGCCGAAAAGCTGTTCGAAGCGACGTCGGGCCCGGAGAGCTTCCGCGTCGCGTCCGCGATCATGCACGAGGCCGGGGTGCTGCAGAACCAGGGGCGGTTCGACGAGTCGATCGCGTTGATGCGGCGCTCGCTCGAGCTCCTCGATCGCATCGAGGCCGGACGTGACACCGCGAACGCGAAGATGAATCTCGCCGACGTGTTGCGCGAGGCCGGACGTCCAGCGGATGCGCTGCCCTACGCGCGCGCAGCCGTCGAAGAGCTCGACAAGGAATCGCAGGGCAGCCCCGAGGGCGCGTACGGGCACATCGTGCTCGCCGAGATCCTGCTCGAGCTCGGGCACGCCGACCAGGCGATCCCGTTGCTCGAGCGTGCGATCGAGTGGTGCGAACAGGGCAACTTCCTGCCCCACGAGATCGGGCTCGCGAAGTTCGTGCTCGCGCGCGCGCTCGATCGACCCGGTGGTGATCGTGCGCGCATCGGTGAGCTGCTCGATGCCGCCGAACGAGCCTGGCGCGATGCGCCTGCGCCGTGGGACCCGCGGCGTCGCCAGCTCGCCGAGCTCCGCAGCACGCGATCGATCTAGCTGGCGATCGCGCCGCTCTGCACCACTTCCCAGACGCCGGGCGCGTGCGTGACGTCGAACACCGGCAGGCCCTTCGCGAGCACACCGAGCGTCGCGTTGCTCTGCGCGTCGGCGATGCTCTCGAGCTCGGCCAGCAGTGCGTCGGCCGCGATACGAGGCACGAGCGCGCGCTGCTGCAGCGCGAAGCCGACGAGCTGACGGCGCAGGAACGCGACCACCTGCGGGTGGCACACGAACATCTGCGCGCCCTGACACGACGGCGACACCAGCGGGATCGGTGTGAACGAGTGCAGCTCGTCCGCGACGAATACGCGCAGCACCGCACGCTCGGCGTGGCCACCGGGCAGCGGCACGAACTCGGCATCGATCGCGCCGTCCCAGCGCGCGAGCAGGAACGCGCGGATGAAGTTCTTGGTGAGCTCCTCGCGCACGCCGTAGCGCTCGCTGTTGGTCCACATCAAGCGCACGTGACCGCAGCCGAGGTGCCCGGGTTGGATCATGTGCTCGAGCATGATCTCGCGGACGTCACGCGGCGGCGACAAGAGGAACTGCCGCCACTCGAGCGCCTCGTAGACATTCTCGAGCGCCTTGTCGAGCCGACGATCGCTACGAAACGACTTGATGAGCTCGTTCGCCGAGTGCACGTCGGTGTGGATGTAGAAGCGGCCGAGTGCATCGAGGCGGCGCGCGAACAGGGCGCGGGTCTCGGGCAGCGAGAACTGCTTGCCGGTGGTGCGCTCGATCGCCGCGAGCAACAGCAGGAACTCGCCCGCGTCGCCGCCGAGCGTGCCGATGACGCCGGAATCATCGCGACCATCGACGCACGAGAGGCGCCCGTGCAGGAGCAGCGCGGCGAGCTTGAGGAAGCGTACCGATTGCGGATCGCCGACGTGCTGCTCGATGCGCTCGACGGTGAGCTCGGGCTGCTCGGTGGGATTCGCGGCGATCGTGCGCAAGCGATCCTTGCGCTCGAGGATCTCGGGATCGCGCGAGATGCCGAAGCCGAGGTTCTTCCACGACACCATGCCGCCTTCGAGCGCGGCGACGAAGCGCATGCCGTCGCGCTCGAGCGCCTTTGCGATCGTGCCGGCACGCTCGCCGCCGCGCGACACGAGCACGATCGGCGTGTCGCGGTCGAGACGAGTGTTGAGCCGCGGTGCCAGCTCGCGCGGGATCCAGTCGGAGCCGGGAATGTGCCCGAGCGGACCGGTGAGCTCGCTCGACTCGCGCACGTCGACGAGGCGCACCGAGCGGCCGAGCCGTGCGACGAACTCCGCGGGCAGGAGCGGGATGCCGGACGGCGATCGCACCGTGCTCGCGACCCAGTTGATCCGAAACATGCGCTCGGCCTGCGGCAGCGCCCCGATCGGTGGGATCATCGGCTCGTGGTCGTGGTCGTGGGTCTCGGCCATGGACCGCCGAGCATAGGCGAAACTGGCCACGACCTGCCGTACTGAGGTAGGAACGAGGGGCCATGCGAGGAACCGGCATCGCGCTCGCGCTGGCGTGCCTGCTGCCCGCGTGCGCGCATCGTGCGAGCACGCGCGAGCTACCCGATCGGGCAGCGCCCGCGGTCGCGCCGGTCGTCGCGAAACCGATCGCGCGCAAGCCCACGCCTGCGCAACCGATCGCGCCCGCGCCGGTCGTCGTCGAAGCACCGAAGGCCGAGCGCACGCAAGCGCCCGCGCAACCGACCGCACGCGAGCACGAGCTCTTCTTCGCGAGCCCCGAAGATCCCGAGCCCGAAGTTCGCGGCGGCATCGCGAAGGCACTCGAAGACGTTTCGTATCTCGTCGGCAACGAGTGGTCGCTCGATGCGTTCCGTCCCACCATCGACGGCATCGGTGGCGGCTACGTCGGCGTCGGTCCCGATCAGGCCTACCTCTTCATCGGTTGGCAGCGGCCCGAGTACGCCTGGCTCATCGACTACGACAGCAAGGTGATGCGCGTGCACGCGATGTATCGCGTGCTCATCGGCGCCGCCGAGACGCCGCGCGAGCTGCTCGCGATGTTCGAGCCCGAGTCGGCGGACCGTGTCGGAGCACTGCTCGCCGCGGATCCCGACGGCAAGGCGCTGCGTCGCATGTATCGCAACAACCGCGATCTGTTCCGCTGGCGGCTGGTCACCGTGCAGCGCAAGCTCGCGAAGCGTGGGGTCGCGAGCTGGCTCGACGACGACGAGATGTACGCGTTCGTGCGCCAGATGGTGGTGAACGAGCGCGTGCGACCGATGCGGGTCAACCTCAACGACGACGCCGGCATGCGCGGCATCGCCGACGCAGCGCTCGCGCTCGAGGTCCCGATCCGGGTCGTGTACATCAGCAACGCCGAGGAGTACTGGCGGGAGTACGCGGCCCAGTTCCGCAAGAACCTCGAAGCGCTGCCCCACGACGACAAGAGCGTGCTCTTGCGGACCACTTTGGTCTGGTCCACCAACAAGGACTACATCTACGGTGCGCAGGGGCTCGACAACTTCCTGGCCTGGCTCGCCGATCCGGCGGTGAAGAGCATCGAGGATCTGGTCGGCAAGAAGCCGAAGGCCGAGCGTGGGAAGATCAACTTCGTTCGTTTCGATGCGTTGCCGCCGTCGGCGTCCGCGCCGTGAAACCGTGCGCTGCGTGGCCGTGTCGCGTCGATTCCCGCGACGCGCACTTGCAGTGACGGGAATGGTCCGTCTGGCGCAATAGTCCTCTGCCACGCCCCAGGAGCCCGGCCCGCACGATGCGGTGATCCGGAGAGCACTCGGGCGACACATCAGGATCGAAGCGATCGCGGTGCCGCGAAACCAACCCACTCGCGGCGGTGGTCGATATGAGGGAGTCGTATGAAGACGTCGAAGTTGGCGAAGGTGGTCGGTGCGTTCTCGTTGCTTGCGACCGTGATGGTGGCGGGATGCGATACGGAGGCACCACCGATGCCCGACGAGACCGCAGCGATCGTCGACGACGATGACAGCGACGCGCAGGACGACGACGACGACAACGGTGACGATGGTGGTGACGACGGCCACGTGGTCGTCGCGTTGGCCGCGCCCACGCAGCCCCAGAGTGGGCTCCATCCGTGCGGCAATGCGGTGCTCGACGAGGGTGAAGAGTGCGACGACGGGCTCGCGAACGGCAGCAATCGCGAGTGCACCTACGCGTGCACGATCAACGATTGCGAGCTCGACGAGCACGGCTTCTGCGAAGATCACTGGCCGGCCGCGGACGTCGATCTCTATCCGTGTGCAGACACCGGATCGCAAGCGGCGTGCGACGTCGGGCTCGCAGGTCAGTAGCAAGATCGCCACGGCGTGCGGCGGTGCGCAGGCGGCCACATCGCGATTGAAAGCCCCCGACGCTGGTGAAGACCGGCGTGGGGACTTCGATCATGTTGGTAGCAGTCATGCAGCTCCTGGCGCTGCTGTCGATCCGCATCGTGCCGGAGGACAGCTATGCGGACGATGGTGTCGAACAGACGGCTCCGCCGTCGCCCACACCACCATCGCCGCCGTCACCTTCACCACCGTCACCGTCGCCGACGCCTCCGTCGCCGACGCCTCCGCAGCCCAATCCGCCGACGCCTCCGCCTGCGCCACCGCCACCACCACCGCCGACTCCTCCGACGCCGCTGCCGCCCGAGCCCACTCCGCCGCCGCCGCGTCCGACTCCGTCGCCCTCGCCGCCGATGAGCGTGGCGCTCTCGTGATCAACTCGCCGCAGCGCGGGCGATCGCGTCGGCATCGAACGCTTCGGCGTGGATGTCCGGCGACTCGTCCAGCTGCGGCTGGTTGTTGCGGCTGCGCGAGCGCTCGGCGATGCGCCGCGCAATCGGCCCGAGCTCGCGCGCGAGCTCGCGACCCCGAGTGCCCGCATGCGTGAACGATCGCGGCAGCAGCTTCGCCGCGAACGCGAATGCACCCGCGACGAGCCCGGGCGTGAGCGCGTTCATGATCGCGAGCAGTCGCGCCTGCACGCCGACGAACACCACGGCGCGACGGGCCGCGATGCCGCGCAGGATCGCCGCGGCTGCAGTCGCCGGATCGACGCTGAGCACCGGCGTGATGTCGGCGATCGCGAAGAGGGTGTAGAGCAGACGTCGGCGGCTGCCTTTGTACGTCGAGTTGATCGGACCGCCGGTGCGCATCACCCACGGCGCGACGGTCGTGACGTCGATGCCTTCACGTGCGAGATCGTGGTGCAGCCCGTTCGACCAACCCATCAACGCCGACTTCGACGCGGAGTACGGCAGCATCCACGGCACCGGGACGACGCCGCCGATCGACGCGACGTTGACGATGTGCCCACTGTGACGCGCCACCATGCTGGGCAGCACCGCATCGACGGTGTTCACGGCGCCCCAGAAGTTCGTGTCCATCGCGGCGCGCAGATCCGCGACCGTCATCGCGGTCGCCGGACCGACGTGCAGGATGCCGGCGTTGTTGACCAGCAGATCGATCGCGCCGTGCTCGAGCTCGATGTCCGCGATCGTGGCCGCGACGTCGGCGCGATCGGTCACGTCGCAGATGCGGTAGTAGATCTCCGCGCGCGTGCGCGCCACGTGGGTCGCAGCGCGCTCGAGCTCGCGCTCGTCTCGCGCGAGGATCACGACGACCGCGCCGCGCTTGGCGAGCGCGCGTGCGAGCACGAGCCCGAGCCCGCGCGAGCCGCCGGTGATCACCGCGAGCTTGCCGGCGAAGGCCCGCTGCCGGCGGTGAAATGCCCACGCAGCGGCGAGTGCTCCCGCGGCCCCCAACCACCAACCACCGTTGTTTCGACGCATCGCTTGGACTCCGCGCACGGTCTAGGCCGGCCATCTCGACTGTCAATCGGATGCTGATAGAACACGCGCCTGCCGGTGCGCCGCGCACCATCACTCGCCTTCGTCGCGCTGCTCGCGATCGCACTCGCGCCGGCTTCGGCTCGCGCGGGCGGCAACACCTTGCCCACGCTCGGCAACGAAGCCGCGATCATGGGCGGAGCGGTGGTCGCCGCAGGTCGTGGCGGAAGCATGGCCTGGTACAACCCCGCGGGCCTCGGTGCGAACCGTCACGGTCGCATCGAAGCGAGCGCGCAGCTGTTCATGATCCGCTTGCGTCGCATCGACGGTGGGCTCGTGACCAACCTGCCCGACGGCTCGCACAGCGCGTCGATCAAGAGCCGCGAGCTGCTCGTGCTGCCCAGCTCGACGGTCTGGATCCTACGCATCGCTCCGCGCGCGAGCATGGCGTTGTCGTTGTTCGTGCCGAGCTTCGACGAGGTCGACATCGACACGTTCGCGCAGCGTCGCAACGCGCCGATCAACTATGCGCAGCAGATCAAGGTGCTGTATCAGCAGCGCCGGTACGACGTCGGCCCTTCGTTCGGCTTCGAGCCGATCCCGACGCTGCGCATCGGCGTCGGCGCGTACGTCGTGTACGACAAGACGGTGGAGAGCAGCCGCGCATGGGCGTGGGGCAACGACGAGCCCGACAAGATCGAACGCTTCGTGCAGACCGATCTCTACGACTCGGTGCGCTCGTGGGGCGCCGAGTTCGTCGCGGGTCTGCAATGGCAGCCCACCGACTACCTGCACCTCGGGCTCGCGGTGCGCTCACCGAGGTTGTGGTTCGCGCAGAACTCCACGCGCAGCGCAGTCGCGGCGAGCGGCGGGCACACGCCGCAAGGCGGCGAATACTCCGATCTCTCGTTCGTACCGACGTTGAAGAGCGGGCTCACGCGGCCCAACGATCCCACCACGGTCACCGCCGGGCTCGCATATCAATGGCGCAGCGGCAGCGTCGCGTTCGAGGCCGACGTGAGCCCGGGTCGACGCGGCGGTGACGACGACGGTGCACGCGCGACGTGGGGCGCACGGCTCGGCGCACGCGGCAAGATCTCGCGCAATCTGTCGCTCGGTGGCGGCGTCTACCATCAACGCAGCGCACTCGTGGTCGCGAAGGACTTCCTCGACTTCGACGTCGACACTTGGGGGTTCACGCTCGGCGGCGAG
>DASZPU010000268.1:0-18307 GCA_035550195.1 Nannocystaceae bacterium | reverse complement strand
AGCCGTTGCAGGGCACTGAGGCCGTCGAGGCGGCGGTCCGGCGCGCCGCTGATGAACCAGTTCGACCCGTTGTCGGCGACCAGCATCCCGTAGCGCTGCAGCGCGCGGGCGACGACGCGCGCCTGGCGCGGCAGGCGGCTGACGTCGACCGTGCGCTTGAGGCGCAGGCGCTGGCCCATCGCGGGGAGGTCCGCGTCCGTGAGGCTCGACGCCTCGTGGCGGGCCGGGAAGACGAACGCGGCGCGCGTGCGCGCGACCGTGAAGCGCAGCGCGTGGCGGATCTCGCCGGCTTCCACTTCGTCGGCGGTGAACAACAGCGGTGCGATCGGCAGGCCGGCACCGTCGGCGCTGCTGCAGTAGTCGCCGCGCAAGGTCTCGTCGTACTCGCGATCGAGCTCCCAGATCGCGAGGCAACCGCCCGCCGTTCCACCACCGAAGTTCGAGCGCCACTGCTCGTAGAGTCGGCACGCGTCGTAGTCGACGACGATGAGATGGCAGTCGCCGTCGTTGTCGCACGAGTAGGCTTCCTCGCCTTCGATGTGCCCGTCTTCGGGCACGGGGATCGGCGCAGGATCGCAGTCGGGGCTGTAGAAGGTGCCGTCGGGGCCGTCGTCCGGCGTGAACATCATGTGCGGCGTACTGGCGTCCGCGTAGAGGATCGGGATCGAGAAGTCGATCTGGAAGCGCGCGTCGGATTGCACGTTCGCCTCGAGATAGTCGATCACCGCCTGCGAGTCGCTCGCGAGCGCGGCTCCGCTGATGTCCGTGTTCCACGGCATGTCGGGCAGCAGCAGCTGACCTTCCGCGTTGCCGCAGGCGCCGGTCGGCGGGCCGGTGTCGTCGGTCGCGCTCGTGCTGTCGGCGGAGTCGGTGGTGGGATCGCTGCTCGACATCGACGTCGATGCGCTGGTGCTCGCGGTCGTCGCGGTGGTGTCGACGCCGCTCGTACCGCCCGACTCGCTGCCGTTCATCGTCGTGGTGGGCGCGGTCGCGCTGGGATCGGTGGTCAGGCTGCTCGCGCCGTCGTCGTCGTCACCCGAGCCACACCCCGCGAGGAGCGCAACGGACAGCGAGAGCATGGAAGCAAGGCGGTCGTTCATGGTCGGTCCTCCGGGGGCGAGTACCATTGCGACATCCAGCGCCAGAACGCGCCACACTTTCGCCAAAACGCTCGCCGCGGCCCGCTGGAGCCATGATAGCGTGCACGGGACCGTGGACGACCTCTGGACGATCGCGCGCACCCACACCTCGTGGCTGCTGGCCCTCGTCGTCGTGGTGGTCTTCGCGATCCTCGGGCAGGTCTTCCGCAGCTTCGCGCTCGATCGCATCGCGGGCTTCCTCGAGCGCAAGACCCGGACCACGCTCGACGAAGACATCGTCCGCTCGCTGCGGCGGCCGGTGGTCCTGTGGTTCACGCTCGCGGGTTTCTACTTCGCGGTGCTCGTCATGGAGCTCGACAAAGAAGTCGAGCAGGTGCTCGTCGATCTGCTGTCGGCGGTGATGATCATCTCGCTGTCGGTGTGGTTCGCCGAGCTGGTGGTGCGGCTCATGGTGGCGGCCGTGCCGAACAAGCCAGGCCGCGCGTCGCCGATCACCGGCGTCGTGCAGAACGTCGTCCGCATCTTCGTGATGATGGTCGGGCTCGTGCTGGTGCTCGGCAACTTCGGCATCTCGGTGGCGCCGATGCTCACCGGCCTCGGCATCGGCGGCTTGGCGGTCGCGCTGGGGTTGCAGGAGACGCTCGCGAACGTGTTCGCGGGCATGCAGCTCACCATCGCTCGCAACATCCGCATCGGTGACATCCTGCGCCTGCAAGACGGCGAGGAGCTCGTGCTCGAGGACATCGGCTGGCGTGCGACGCGAATGCGCCGCGTGTTCACCGAAGCGACGGTGATCATCCCGAACGCGCGCCTCGCCAACGACATGATCACCAACTTCGATCAGCCCACGTCGGAGATCGGCGTGTTGGTCGACGTGGGCGTGCACTACAAGAGCGACCTCCGCAGGGTCGAGCTGGTCGCGTGCGAGGTCGGTGCGGAGGTGATGGCGGAGGTCGACGGCGGCGTGCCCAGCTACGTGCCCTACCTGCGCTTTCGCAAGTTCGGCGACTCGGCGGTGGAGTTCGTGATCTACCTGCGCGCGATCGGCTTCCGCGAGAGCACGCTCGTACGCAGCGAGTTCATCATGCGCTTGGCCGAGCGCTTCGCGAGCGAAGGCATCGTCATCCCCTACCCGGTCCGCGCGATCAACCTCGACCAAGAAGGCGCGCTCGGCTCACTCGTCGATTCTGTCCGTGGCGCGGCCAAATCGGACGAGCGAAGCGCTCACTCGCCCTAATCGACCCTCCCAGGGACAAGACCGCGGAGTGAACCCCGGTGTCCGAGCATCCGCGTGTCTGAAGCATCGCGCCCGTATCGGGCAACTGACAACGTGTCGCGGCGGCACGCATGGCGCTGCCTTCGCTGCACCAAACGGCGCGCGGTCGCGTCGCGAAGGCAGCACATGCGCGCCGGCACGGCTGCTGCAACACTGTCGCTCGCGATGATCGTCGATCCGTTGCTCAAGCTGATCGAGGCCCAAGCCGCCTCGGGGTTGCTCATCCGTCCGGCGGCGCCGCCGACTCTCGAGCGCCGCAGCGGCTCGCTCCCGCTCAGCATGCCGAGCCTCGATCGCGAGATGGTGTCGATGGTGCTCGAAGAGGTCACGTCGGCGGAGCAACGCAGCGAGCTCGAGCGCGGCGGCTCGCTCGAAGTCGAGTACAAGGCCGACGACGGCAAGCGCTACACCGTGTACGTCGACAAGCCCGGCGGCGAGCTGCGCATGAGCTTTCGTCCGGTCGGCGCCGCGAAGCCGAAACCCGCCGCAGTGCCGACACCGGTGCCGCGCGAATCGACGGCACCGATCGAGCTGGTGCGCACGCACGAGCCCGAGCGCGCGCCCGTGCCGTCGCTCGAAGCGATCGTCGGTGAGCCCGCGCGCGCGTCCACCGAAGGCGACATGGCGCGGGCGCTCGCGCGTGCCGATCACGAGAAGGCCTCCGATCTCCTGATCTCGTGCGGGCGCCCGGTGCGATTGCGCGTCGGCGGATCGCTGGTCGAGCTCGACGACATCGTGATCGAAGAAGCGACGCTCGAGCACTTCTTCGCGCCGTTGCTCGGCGCCGGTGCACGCGAAGAGCTCGTGAGCCGCGGCAGCACCGATCTCGCGCTCGATCTCCGCCACGAGCAGGGCGGCCGACGCTGGCGCGTGAACCTCTTCCGCCAACAAGCGGGCCTCGCCGCCGCGCTGCGACCGATCCGCACCGACGTCCCGACGTTGCGCGAGCTCTCGCTGCCCGACGACTTCCACGAGCTCACGCAGCCGCGCACCGGGCTCGTGCTCGTCACCGGTGCGACCGGCTCGGGCAAGTCGACCACGCTCGTCGCGCTCGTCGAGCACGTCAATCGCACGAGCCCGAAGCACGTCATCACACTCGAAGATCCGATCGAGTACGAATACGGCTCGGGTCGCGCGCTCATCCATCAGCGCGAGATCGGTCGCCACGTCGACGACTTCGCGACCGGCCTGCGCGCGGCGTTGCGCGAGAGCCCCGACATCATCATGGTCGGCGAGATGCGCGATCGCGAGACGATCTCCGCAGCGCTCACCGCCGCGGAGACCGGCCACCTCGTGCTCGCGACGATGCATGCCGGCGGCGCCGCGATGGCGATCGATCGCATCGTCGACGTGTTCCCCGAGCACCAGCAGTCGCAGGTGCGTGCGCAGCTCGCCGCGGTCTTGCGCGCAGTGGTCACGCAGGTGCTGTTGCCGTCGACGCGACCGCCCGCGCGCGTGCCCGCCTACGAGAAGCTGCTGGTCACCACCGCGGTCGCAGCGAAGATCCGCGATCTGCGTGGCCATCAGATCCAGAGCGAGATCCAAAAAGGCCGCTCCGAGGGCATGGTGAGCTTCGAGCTCTCCATGGCGAAGCTCGTCCGCGCGGGCAAGCTCGCGACCGAGCTCGCGGTCGCCCAGGCCACCGACAAGCACGTCTTCGCCGAGCTGTTGCGTTCGGTCTGACCGACGTCTGCTCGACTCCCTACGGGGCCACGGATCCACGTTTGACAAACACGCGCGGCCGAGCCAAGGCTTCACGTCGAAGGGCTATGGAAAGCACCCCCGACGACCGGGCGGCGCCAGCCAGGCTGTTGCCGCGTACGCGACCACTGGTCGAGACGACCGGCGACGACGACATTCCGCAACGCGACGAGCTCTCGCCCGAGATCACCACGCTCGGTCGCTACCTGCTCGAGGATCGGCTCGGCAAAGGCGGCATGGGCGAGGTGTTCCGTGCGCTCGATCCGGAGCTCGATCGCCCGGTCGCGATCAAGCGACTCATCGCGTGGTCCGACGACGACGAAGCACGCGTGCGACTGCATCGCGAAGGTCAGGCGATCGCGCGGCTCAGCCACACCAACGTCGTGCAGGTGTACGACGTGGGCCGCGATGCGAAGACCGGCGACATGTTCATCGCGATGGAGCTGGTCGACGGTGTCACGCTGCGCCAGTGGCTGCGCGCCGGCGACCGCACGTTCCGCGAGATCTGCGAGGTCTACGTGCAGGCCGGCGAAGGTCTGCTCGCCGCGCACGAGCAAGGCATCGTGCACCGCGACTTCAAGCCCGAGAACGTCCTGGTCGGTTACGACGGCATCGCGAAGGTCGTCGACTTCGGGCTCGCGAAGCCGGCCGGCACCGCGATGCCCACCGACGAAGAAATCGATCGCGGGGATCGCAAGGATCCGCGCCCACGTCTCGCGGCCGACGAGCAGCTGTCCGACGCGTCGGGCTCGAGCGGTCGGCCCACGTTGCGACGCAGCTCCGGTCGCGCGAGCCCGGTGCTGGGCAGCGACATCACACCGGTCGGTGCGCGACTCGGCACGCCCGCGTACATGCCACCCGAGCAATCGGCGGGCACGCCTGCGACTCCGCGTGCGGATCAGTTCTCGTTCGCGGTCGCGCTCTTCGAGGCGCTCGCCGGCTATCTGCCGTTTCCCGGCGATGGTCCGGCCGAGTACGCCATCAGCGTGCTCGACGGGCAGATGCTCGAGTTCCCGCGCGGCTCGGCGGTGCCCGGACGATTGCAACGCGCGATCTACCGCGCGCTCGATCCCGATCCCCATGCACGCTTCGCGACGCTGCGTCCGTTGCTCGACGAGCTCGGCCGCGATCCGATCGCGCGACGGAAACGTGCCGTGCGCCTCGGTGGTGCCGTCGCGCTCGGGGGCACGCTCGCGCTGGGCATCGCCGAGCTCGCGCGCCCCACCGACGCGTTGCAGGAGCGCTGCAGCGCCGATGCGGCCGCGATCGACGCGGTGTGGAACGCCGACGTCTCCGCGCGCACGCGCGAGGCGATCGCGTCGATCGACGTGCCCTTCGCCATCGACACCGCCACGCGCTCGACCGAAGCGCTCGATCGCGCGAGCGCATCGTGGCGCATCGCGCGACTGCGTTGGTGCGGCGCGAGCACGACCGACGAAGAGCGCCCGCAGGCACGCGTGCAGCTCACCATCGGTGCGTGTCTCGATCGCGTGCTCGCCCGCGAGCGCGAGCTGGTCGACTCGCTCGCCGCCCCCGACGTCGAGACCATCACCCACGCGGTCGATGCGATCGAGCGGCTGCAACGCGAGCTCTCGCGCTGCGACGAGCCCGCTTACCTCGCGCAGTTCGACGAGGAAGACGGCGAGGATCAGGCCGCGCATCGTCATGCGCTCGAGCGCCTCGCACAAGCGCGCCAGCGCCACGATCTCGGCCAGCATGCCTCGGGGCTGCGTGCGCTCGACGACATCGACGTCGCGACGCTGTCGCCTGCGATCGCGCTCGAGCACCGCATGGTCCGCGGTGCGCTCGAGAAGGCGCGCGGCAATCCGGGCCGCGCGCTCGCGGAGCTCGAGCTCGGTGCGCAGGAAGGCCTCGGCGCCGCCGCACCGTTGCTCGCCGCCGAGTGGAACAACGACTACGCCGATCTGCAGTACGAGCTCGGCGCGCTCGACCGCATCGCGAAGCCGTACCAGCGCGCGTTCGAGCTGCGCCGCCGTGAGCTCGGCCCCGATCACATCGACACGTTGCTCTCCGATGGTTGTCGTGGGCACGAGCCCTACGCGCGCGGCGACTACGGCACCGCGCTCGAGCGCTATCGAGCCGCGGCCGAGCGCGCGAAGGCGGTCGCGTCGGAGGTCGACGGCACGCGCATCCTGCTCGACGAATGGGTCGCGCAGGCGCTCAGCCACACCGGCGATCTCGAACAGGCGCGCGCGGCCACCGAAGATCTGGTCGCACGTCTGCGCGAGAGTCGAGGCGCCACGCATCCGCGCACACTCGATCTGTTGGAGACGCTCGCGATCATCGAGCTGCGTGCCGAGCACAACGAGCCCGCGCTCGAGCACTTCCGCACCGCGCTCGAGGGTCGGCCCGACGTGAAGCACGGCGGCGATCCGGTCGATCGCGCCACCACGCTCGCGAACATCGGCGCGGCGCTGACCGAGCTCGGTCGTCGCGACGAAGCCGTGCGATCGCTGGAGCGCGCGCTCGACGAGCTCACACAAGCCGGCTTCGGCCCCGAGCATCCCAAGGCGCTCGCGATCGAGGCCAACCTCGTCGAGCTGCATCGTCGCAGCGGTCGCATCGCGCAGGCCATCGACGGCTACGAGCGTCTGCTCGAGCGCATGCATGCCAGCGGCTTCGAGCGCACCACCGACGGGCTGCAGGTGCAGCTCAACTTCGCGGCCGCGCTCGGCAATGCGAATCGCGAGCGCGAGGCCGTCGAAGTCTGTCGCCGTGCCATCGAGCTCGCGCGGGCTACCGGCGACACGGTGATGCTGGGCAAGGCGCAGCTGCGGCTCGGTCGCTCGCTCGATCTCGCGGGCGATCGCCCCGCCGCCGATCGAGCGCTGAGCGATGCGCACGCCGCATTCGCCGGCCAACCCGACGACGCCGCGTGGGTGGTCGAGCTGCGCGACTACCAGCGCGAACGCTAGCTCGTGGCCTGGCCGATCGCGCGGCGCACTTCGTCGATGATCTCGAGCTCGCCTTCGTCGATCTCGCCGTCGACGGCAGCGGCGGCTTCGAGCTCGCCGAGCAGCTGCGTGCGGCTGGCGTCGTCGAGCAAGGTGAGCTTGGTGTCGATGGGCTCGCCGATGTCGACGCCGTCGAACACCGCCTGCTTCTGCGCCTGATCGAACCCGAAGCGGTTCATCAACCGCTCGAGGAAGTCGCGCTCGGCGTCCGTGACCGCGGCGTCGACGATGAGCAGCTGCGCGACGATCTGGCAGTAGAGCAGGTTCTTCTCGAAGGCCGCGTCGGAAGGCATCTTGCGCACGAGGTTAGCAAAATGCCCAAGCGCGCGGGGCTGCTAGGATGCGCCATGGCATCCGTGCGCGTCTCGGCGCTCTGTCTCGCGTGCGCGTGCACGTCCGAGCCTGTGATTCCGCTGCCCGACGGCGAGATCCAGCTCGCCGTCACGCTCGACGACGCGCATGCGACCGGCCGCTTGATCGGCTGGAACCTCGGCCGCGGCACGCTGTACGCGACCGCGAACGACACGATCCACCCCGAGTGGCGCTCACCCGAACGCATCGCCGCATTCGCGCGCTTGTCTTCGCTGCGCAACGCCGACGACGCGCCACCGTACGTGCGCTTCTCCGGCCTGCAGATCGACGGCGCGCTCGGACAAGACGGCTATCACTTCTGGCGCTACGCCGATCCTGCCCGCGTGGTCGCCGACGACGACAACATGGCGCCGTATCAGCACCAGACGATCGTCGACGAGGTCGACGGCACGCCGCTCGTCACCGTCGACTTCGGCTCGGGCACCGCCGACGAGGCCGCGCGCTACCTGAAGCACCTGGTCGCGAGCGACGGCAGCGACGAAGCGAACGCCCGCGCGCACTGGGGTCATCCCGATCCGTGGCCCACGTCGATCTACGAGATCGGCAACGAGGTGTACGGGCCATGGAACACCGGCTACACCGCCACTGGAAATCACGCGTACGCGAACCCCGACGCCGAAGGCGGCGGCGATCCGGCGTGGCACGGCAGGCCGAGCGCAGCCGCAGCCGACTATGCTGCGCGCGCGCTCGCATACGCCGATGCGATGAGCGCGGTGCAACCCGACGCACGCTTCTGGGTGCCGCTCGCACAGTCTTCGATGGATGCGTGGGGCGGTCTCGACGCCGCGCTCGCGGATCTCGATCCGCTGCTCCGCGACGAACGCATCACCGCAGTCGTCGTGCATCACTACCAGGTCGACGACCTCGCACCGTTCGGCGCGAACGACAAGACCGCACTCGAGCTCGCGCTCGCCGGCTCCGAGGTGCTCGCGCCGGGCTATCGCGAGCTGCGCGAGCGCATCGCCGCGATCCCGCGCGCGACCCCGCTGCAGATCGCGATCACCGAGTACCACGTCGCCGGTGCGTTCACGTTCGGTGCGTTCGATCCGCTCGCCGACACGCACGTCGTCGGGCTCGGCGTCGCCGATGCGCTCTTGTCGTTCGCAGAGCTCGGCATCGATCACGCCGCGCAACACCTCGCGATCGCGTTCGACGAAGCCAGCCAGTCGGAGGCGCTGTTCGAGCCCTGGTACAACCCGCTGCGTGTCGTGAACGGCGAGGTGCAGCCGCGCCCGTCGCTCGTCGCGACCGAGCTCGTCGCGCAGCATCTTCGTCGCGACACCGCCCACGTCGAAGCGATCGACGTGCCGCAAGGCCACTACGAAGACGGTGCGTTCGCGCTCGACTATCCGCTCGTGCGTACGGTCGCGTTCGCAGACGACGAGAGCGCGACCGTGCTGGTGTTGCACCGCGACCTCGCGGAATCGCACACGCTCACGATCGATCTGCCGAAGGACGACTGGCAGCTCGCCGCGGCGCAGATCTACGCGCCCCAAGACCTCACGACACCCATCGGCGACGCAGCCATCGCGCTCGCAGATGCCGATGTCGAGCTACGCGGCGATCGAATCGCGTTCGCGCTGCCACCCCACAGCCTGCTCGCGATCGTGCTCGCACGTTAGTCGACGCACACGCGCGCACGATCGCGTTCGGGTTAGCTTCCCCGGATGCATCGCCTGAGCTTGCCGCTCGCATCGTTCGCGCTCGTGCTCGCACTGCCCGTGCTCGCGCACGCCGAGGTCGCAGAGAAGCCGTTCAATCCGACGATCGAATGGCGCCCCACCGAGTTCCCGTGGGACTCGGGCTACGTGCCCGCCAGCGGACCGCTGCGCGTCAACCTGCACGCCGCGCTCTTCCAAGAGGTGCTCATCGCGATGGAAGGCGTCGCCGCGTACGACTGGGATGCGCACACGCTCGCGTACCACGGCACGCCCGACACCGGCGTCTTCCGCAACACGCTCGGCGCCGAAGTGACCGCGACGATCGCCGTCGACGCGCTCGGCGTGATGCTCGAGTACGAGATCGGGGTGTGGAACATCGAAGAGATCGCCGAGGCCGACTTCACGCCGTATCTGTTGCCCGGCAATCCCGATCGCCCCGCGCTCATCGCCACTGCGATCGGCCCGTTCAACCTCGCCGACGAGCCGTTCAGCGTCGGCCCGCTCACCGGCACGTTCACGCTCGACTACATGTTCGACGTGCCCGGCATCTCGTATCTGTCGACCCGCGTCGCGCTCGACGATGCCGAGGGCGCAGGCGTTGCGATCGCCGTTCACGACGTCGAAGACGAGGCCGTCGACGCGATCCTGCCACCGATGGATCGGCAAGGATTCACCTCCGCATGGGCGACGCTGCACGGCGATTTCGACTCGCAGATCGCACTGCATCTGTATCCCACGGTGACGATCGACATCGGTGGTGTGCCGTTCGCGATCGGACCGTTCGACATGGTCGTCGACTATCCGATCGTCGCCGACGAACCAGTCGTGTTCGAAGATCGTCAGCTCATGTACGAAGTGCCGGAGCCGGCATCGGCCGACACGACGAGCGACGACGGCAGTGGATCGTCGAGCGGTTCCGTCGACGGCGACGTCACCGACGATGGCGCGATGCCGAGCGACGAATCGACCACGACGGGTGATCCCGAGCCGGGCACGACGGAGACGAGCAGCACCGCGGGCAGCGTGGGCGGGGGCTTCGGTGAAGACGCTGGTTCGGGCTGCGGTTGCACGACCGTGAGGAACCACGTTCCGTGGATGCTGCTGTGGTTCCTCCCACTCGCGGTGCGTCGCCGCACAGCCAAGGGTTGCAACAGCCTCTGTGTGCCGGCGTCCTCGCATTGGACACCGCGCATTCTCGACGACCCACAGCGCGGTAAGAGGACCTCGCCAATGACACAACGCAGCCCAATCGCCGTCTTCTTCCTGCCCGTGATCACGCTCGGCATCTATGGCCTCATCTGGCTCGTCAAGACCAAGGACGAGATGAACACCCAGGGGGCAGAGATCCCGACCGCATGGCTCCTGCTCGTGCCCATCGTCTCGATCTGGTGGGTCTGGAAGTTCGCCGAAGGCGTCGGCAAGGTGACCCGTGGCGACATGGGTGGCGGCCTCGCGCTCGTGTTGCTCCTCCTGCTCGGCAACATCGGCATGGCGGTGATCCAGTCGTCGCTGAACAAGCGCGCGCTTTCGCCTGCGATGGCGTGACCGCACAGCGCTGAAACGCCGAAGGCTCCGCCGGCATGCTGCCGTGCGGAGCCTTCGTCGTTTCGAGCGCGTCGAGCTCTACTCGATCGGATCGTAGCCCCAGGACGGGTTCACTTCGCAGGTCGAGCACTGCGGGCACGGGAAGATCGCGTCGATCGCCGCGATGCCGCCTTCGATGTCCGCGACGGTCGGCGCGGTGTTGGCCCACAACGCGGAGAGCGTGCCGGCCATCGCACCGTCGCGGATGCCCGCCTCGGTATCGAGCACCGGACCCGCGACCTGGATGAACGCCCAGTTCGCATCGGCCTCGGAACCGCACGTGGCCGGCTGGTTCTCCAGACGATCACGCACGAGCCGCGCCCATGCGTAGAAGAGCGCGTTGTCGAGCTGCTCGTGCGCAGCGAGGAACTGCTGCTGCGACTCCGCCGTGTAGTCCTCCCAGAGCAGCGTCTCGCGATCGAGATCGCGCCAGCAATTGATCGCGAGCATCGCGTCGAACACCGCACCGTGCGCGACCGGGCTGATGAGGTTGATCTCCTCGCCGAGGCCCTTCGGTGCGCTGCGGGTGTTGTTGCCGTCGTAGTAGCCGTGGTGCGCGTCGCAATCCTCGGGCAGGCGCACGCAGCTCGACGACTCCTTGTACGTCGACACCCAGAGGAACCACAGCACACCGGCGTCGATGCGTGCGGCGTGCACGTTGGGATCGCCGTCGCCGGCCATCGCGGCATCGAACGCACCCGAGATGATCGGGGCGATCTTCGCGGGCCCGACGCAGCGATCGGGATACTTCGTCACGTTCGCTTCGATCGTGCACTGCTTGTCGAAGTCGACGCCGGCCATCATGTCGGCGGCGTCGATCTCCGGGTAGTGGAGATCCTCGCGTCGAACCGTGCGCGACTCGAGCCCCTCTTCGAGGGAGTACTGCATGCGCGCGGCGACGAAGTCCTCGACGGTCGGCGTGTGATCGCCGCGGATGAGAGTCATCATCATCTCGTACGCGTCGACGCGTGCCTGCGAGCCCGGGGGATCCTCGAGGATCGTCACCCACTCGCCGGAATCGGGTGCACACGCGGGGTAGTCATCGTCGGCACCGGGCGTGTAGTCGGTGGCCAATGGGCCGCACGACGCCTCGTCGGGGGCGGGCACATTCGCCGTCATCGGCTCGCAATCGCCGGTCTCGGATCCACCCTCCTCGGATCCACTGTCGTTGTTGGTGTCGCTCCCGTCGTCGTCGTCTGCGGGACAGGCACAGAGCAAGAGTGCAGCAGTGATGAATTTCTTCGAGTCCATGCCCGCACAGCGTCGCCGCAGTGCCCATCGCTGCGATAGCGGGGTTGCGCCATTTCGATACAGGTGGATCCACGCTACGTGGTCGCGACGAGCCCGAGTCGCAGCGCGTGACGCACGAGCCCCGCGACGTTCTTCGCATCGAGCTTCGCCATGATGCGGCCGCGATGACCTTCGACGGTCTTCACGCTCAGGTTCAGCTCGCGCGCGATTTCGGGGCTGGAGCGGCCTTCTGCGACCAGCTTGAGCACTTCGCGCTCGCGCGGCGTGAGCTCGGCAGAGCGATCGCCCGCGCCGCCCGACGCGGTGCGCCGCGAGTCTTCGAGCACGATCTTCGCGACCTGTGGGCTGAAGAACGCGTTGCCCGCCGCGACCGCTTGGATCGCCGCGACGAGATCCGCGAGCCCCGAGCCCTTGAGTAGATACCCGCAAGCACCCGCGCGGATCGCCGGGCGCACGTGCTCCTCGGTCGCGTACATCGAGAGGATCAGCACCTGCGTGGACGGCTGCTTCGCACGGATCGCGCGCGTCGCCTCGACACCATCGAGCTTGGGCAGGTTCAGATCCATCACCACCACGTCGGGCTGCAGACGCTGCGCGGCATCGACCGCGTCCTGTCCGTCTTCGGCTTCGCCGACGAGCTCGACTTCCTCGCGGCTTCCGAGCAGCGCACGCAAACCCTCGCGCACGATCGTGTGATCCTCTGCGAGCAAGACGCGAATAGCCATGATCGTCCCTTCCTTTTCATGCCGACTGCGCGCGGCGAAGCGGTAGCGTTGCGCGGACGCGGGTGCCCGCGCCCGATTTTGTTTCGATGTCGATGCGACCACCGATGAGCTCGACACGCTCGCGCATGCCGAGCAGTCCGTGGCGATCGGTCTCTTGGGTCGTGCGTTGCAGATCGAAGCCGATGCCGTCGTCGGCGACGGTGATCTCGAGCGCATCGTCGACGCTCGCGAGCCGCACGTCGATGTGGCTCGCGCGGGCGTGACGCGTGACGTTGGTGAGCGCCTCCTGCACCACGCGATACGCGGTGGTCTCGAGCGCGGGCGGCAGCTCGAGATCGTCGAGCGAGAAGCTGCGCTCGACCGTGCCGCCGGTGTGCTCGCCGGCGTCGTCGCACAGCCGCGCGACCGCTTCGACCAGCCCGACGTCTTCCACGACGGCCGGCCCCAGCGAGCCCACCGCGCGACGGATCTCTTCGACCGTCTCGTCGACCAGCGTCGCGGTGCGCTTCACCAGCGGCGTCGCGTCGTTGCCCGGGCGCGCGAGCGTCTGCGCGAGCAGCTCGAGGTTGATGCGGATCGCGGTGAGCGTCTGCCCGGCGGCATCGTGGAGATCGCGGGCGATCACGCGGCGCTCGGACTCCTGCAGCTCGACCGCGCGCGCCGACAGCTCGCGCAGGTTCTGCTCCTTGCGGCGCAGCTCGTGATACGCGAGCGAGAGCTGCGACGAGCGCTCCTCCACCTGCTTCTCGAGGTTGCCCGCGAGCGTCGCGAGCTCGGCCTGCGAGGCCTCGACGCGGCCGATGAGCGCGGAGATCTCGAGCTCGGCCTGCGACATCGAGCGCAGCGGCAGCCACCACGTGAGGCCGGCGAGCACGGCTCCGAGCGCGCCGAACACCACGAGCAGCGCGAGCGTCTCGCGTCTGAGCTCGCGCAGCGACATCGCCACCCACGCTTCGGCGACCAGCTCGTCGTTCACGAGCACCGCGTGGCGCTCCCACAACAGCGGCTCGTCACCCCGCGCAGCCGCGGCCTCGCGCGCCGTGGGATCGATCGGCTCGCCGCGCGCATCGACGACTTCGACGCGCGCGACACTCTGCTGCAGCTCGTAGTTGCGCAGGTGCTCGAGCAGCTTGAGCGAGTCGTACTTCCACAGTACCGGGCGCTGCTCGGCGTCGGTGCGGATCACTTCGGCGACCTGCGTCGCCGCGACCGAAGCCTGCACGCGCAGCGCACCGAGCCCGAGCACGTAGTACGCGAACGGAGCCGTCGCTGCGACCGCGATGCCGATGAGCAACACGAGCGGACGCAGGCGCGCGTCGAGATAGTCGCGCAGCGCGAGGCGGCCGTGATCGCGTACCGCGGTGCTCACGAGCCCTCCCTGCGGCGCGGCCCGTCGCCGCCGAGCGGCACGCATCCGTGCGACTCGATCACCGCGCGCCCGGCCGGCGAGAGTGCGAAGCGGATCAGCTCGGCGGCCTGGCCCGCGGGCTCGCCCAGCGTGACGAACGCGAGATCTTTCGACAGCGGATAGGTGCCGTCGGCGACGTTGGCCACGTTGGGCTCGACGCCGTCGAGCGCGAGCGCGTGGATCGGCAGATCTTCGGGCAACGCACCGCTACCGACGATACCGATCGCGCCCTCGGTGCTCGCGAGCGCGTCGTCCATCGCCGCATCGTTGTAGAGCACGCGCCAGCGTCGACGCGCGTGTGCAGCCTCGTCGGCCGCGTCGAAACCCGTCAAGAACCGCGCGACTGCAGCATGCGACGAGTCACCGGCTTCGCGCTGCAACACCACGATGCTGGTGCCGTCGTTCCACTGCGCTTGCTCGCCGGCGTAGATCGGCACGATCTGCTCCGCGCGAATGCTGCGATCGGTGACGGAGTCGTGCACCGCGAACACGACCGGCGCGCGTGCGTACGGCACCGCGACGAGACCGGCCGCGCGCTCGTCGGCCTTGAGCGGGCGGGAGATCAACGCGATGTCGATCGCACCGTCTTGCAACGCTCGAATGCCGCCGCCCGAGCCGATGCTGGTGTGCACGACCGGCGCGTCGCCGCCTTCGGACGCGTACGCGATCGCGAGCGCGCGCGTGACCGGCAGGTTGGAGCCCGAGCCGGCCAGCACGAGCCCGGCACCGAGCGCTTCGCGTTCGTGCTCGCGCGGTGCCGGTGCGGCTTCGTGCAGGAACGCGGGCGTGGGGCCGTAGTCGACGCTCGTCTGCCACACGACGACGCCGACCGCGAGCGCAGCGACGAGTGTGAGCGGCGCGCCCCACCACAGTCCGCGCGAGCGCCCAGGCTCTGCTCTCTCTGCGAATGGCACGTGAACGAGGAACATCATGTCAGAATCCGAACTGCGCCTCGAACAACACCCCGCGACCGGGACCGTTCACGGAGGAGCCATGGATGCGATAGGCGGTGTCGCCGACGTTCTCGAACACGAGCGACAAGAGCACGTGCGGATCCAAGCGATAGCCGGCGCGGATGTCGAACACGACGTAGCCGGGCGTGCCGCCGATCGGGATGCGTAGATCTTTGCGGTCTTGGTTGGCGAGCCGAGTCTGCGCGCGCGCCCAGCGGGTCGCGACCACGAGATAGGGACCGTACTCGCGATTGCGATAGCCGATCTCCGCAGCACCGTGCAGCGGCGGCACGCGCGAGAGCGGGGCGGTCGCGGGTTGACCGGACACCAGCGCGTCGGGATTCGGACCCCAACCGCGCGCGTACGACAGCGTCGCTGCGAACGCGAGATCGTAGGGCATGTAGATGCGCACGCCACCGTCGGCGCCGATCACTTTCGCGTAGCCGTCGAGGTTCACCAGCTGGAAGCGCTGCTTGTGCGTCATGCAGTTGGGATCGGGGCACTCGTTGATGCCCCGAGATGCGCGCTGCACCATGCGATCGATGAACGACTCGAACACGAACGCACGGAGCTCGATCCACGGATGATCGATGAGCACGCCGCCTTCGATCATCGTCGACTTCTCGTGGCGCAGCGCCGGGTTCTCCCACTGGTAGCCAGAGCCGATCGACTGCCGACTGGTGAGGTCGTCGATGTTGGGCGCGCGAAAGCCCTGATCGACGTTGGCGACGAGGCTGAGCCAACGCGTCGGCAGCACCGCGATGCCGCCGTGCGCGACCGCGGCGAGCCAATAGCGATCGAAGCCGGTGGCCTTGCGATCGGGGAGCTCGGGCGCGTGCGCGACCACGGCTCCGAGCCGACCACCGGCGCGCAGCTGCAGATAGCGGGTGATCTGCGACTCGACGATGCCCCACACGCCCGAGGTCATGTAGCGCGAGCCGTTGCTGTACTGCGTGAACGGCTCGCCGAAGAGCTGCGGGCTGCCGAAGCTCACCTGCGCATGACTGGCCACGTGATCGACGTAGACGTCGCCGCCGTAGCTCAGCCGGAAGCTCAGCTTCGGCAGCGCTTGCAGCTTGCGCGACTGCACCTGCACGCCGCTGCCGACGGTGTCGACGTTGTCCTGACCGAAGCGCTTCGTCGTGGACGGAGCGCCCACGCGTAGCGTGCGATCCTCGTGCTGACGCTGATAGCTCAGCGTGACGTTCACCGTCTCCGCGAGCGCAGGGCCCTCGCTCATCGTGTACTTCGCATACGCGAGGCTGCGAAACTGCTCGTTGTAGGTGAGGCACTCGCTCTGCGGTGCGGTGGGCGGCGGACACTTGTCCGTGCGCGGCACGTCGTACTGTCGATAGTCGTACCAACCGATCGAGAAGCGATGGCGCGAGCTCGGTTGATAGACGACGCGCACGTCGTCGGTGAGCTCGCGGAAGCCGGTGCCGAGCTGCGTCTTGCCGTCGGGGGCGAACAGCGGCGGTACGTCCTGCGGCTCGCCGGTCTTCGGCGAGATCACCGGACCACCGGCGCGCAGCTGGTTGACGTCGCGATAGCCGACGCCCACCAGCACACCGAGCTTGCCCTTCACGGACACGTCGGTCTCGGCACGACCACCGAGCGCAGCGTCGGCGGTGGTCGTGAAGAAGATGCCACGCGGGCGCACCAGCACCGGGCGCTTGCCGACCGCGAGCGACGGCTCGCGCGGTGCCGAGAGGATCGCCCCGCCCATCGCATCGGCGCCCCAACGCGTCGACGCGCTGCCGCGCACGACCTCGATCTTCTGGATCGTGCGCGAGTTGACGGTGAAGAAATACTGGTTCGGACCTTGGCGGAACGTGCTCGTGTTGAGTCGAACGCCGTCGTAGTAGAGCACCGTCTGTTGACCGGTGAGGCCGCGCAGGTACGCCGACGCTTGGCCGTGCGCGGTCTGTTGCACGTACACGCCCGGCTCGTACACGAGCGCGTCGGGAGCGGAGCGCGGCAGTCGTTCCTCGATCTCTTCGCGCGTCACCACGCTGCCGGCACGGTAGCGATCGGTGAGCTCGGGCCGACGCGTGCGCACGACGACGCGTCGACGCGCGCGCTCGGGCGCACCCTTGTGCTCGGATTCCGTCGTGGGTGCGGTGACCGTTCGATCATCGGCGCGCGGCACCATGGGCGCCGTGCCGCGTGTTGCAGCTTCGGTGGGCGACGCGACCGGCGGTGGTGCAATCTCCGTGGGGCCCTCGTAACCTCGCGATGTTGCGGGCGCGGCGAAGCACATCGCCCCGAGCCACCCGAGCATCGCCGTGATCGGCACTGGTCCGCATCGTCACCCACCCTCCGTCGATTGTCCTCGGGCAGATCCACCCGCGGCGCGACCGAGTGGATCCCATCACTGTGCAGCGAGCCAGGTCGCGATCTCGGCGCGCCGACTCGCATCGTCGGCGACGTCGACGAGTGCGTCCTTCGCCAGCTGGATCGCGCGCGAGCGATCGCGTCCGACCAGCGCCTGCGCGAGCGCGAAGCGGCTCTTGCTGCGAAAGCGCGGATCCACGTCGGGCGCCGCGATGCGCAGTGCGAGCGAGCGCTCGAGCAACGCGATCGCCTCGTCGCTGCGCCCGCGCCGCGCTTCGAGCGTGCCCAGCCGGAACAGCGCCTCGGGCAGGCTCGCGGCGCCGCTCGCATCCGCGATGGCGATCGCATCGCGGTAGCTCGCGGCCGCGAGCTCGAGCTCGCCCAGCTCTTCGCGCGCGAAGCCGATGCCGTCGTGCACCGTCGCGACCATGGGATGCCGCGGGCCGAGGCGCTCGCCGAAGATCGCGAGCGCGCGAGCGTAGTGCGGCAACGCTTCGCGTGGGCGGCCGAGATCGACGAGCACCATCGCGAGGTTCGTCGAGGTCACACCGACACTGGGATGGTGCTCGCCGTAGCGCGACAGCTCCAACGCGAGCGCGCGCGCGAAGAGCTCGTTGGCTTCGTCGAGGCGGTTGCGCGCGTAGGCGATGCCGGCCTTGCCCTTCCACGCCTGCGCGAGCTCGGGGTGCTCCGGGCCGCGCGTGCGCTCGAAGATCGTCGCCGCGCGCGCGAAGCTCTGCTCGGCTTCGTCGTCGCGTCCGAGATCGGCCAGCACGGTGCCGCGGTTGAGCAGCGCACGCGCGACACTGGGATGCTCGTCACCCCACGCCGCGGCGACGATCCGCACCACGCGATCGAAGGCCGCGAGCGCATCGCCGAGCTGGCCGCGTTCGCGCGCCAGCGCGCCGATGTTGTTGAGCACCGGCGCGAGCTCGGGGTGATCGGGCCCGAGCCACGTCTCGGTCGC
>DASZPU010000267.1:0-6749 GCA_035550195.1 Nannocystaceae bacterium | reverse complement strand
TGCTGAGCCCCACGGAGGACACGTTCACCATCGATGCCTACGTGCCCGCGACGAAGCACCAGGTGAAGACGAAGCTGCAGGTCGCCAACCTCGGCAACGACGCACGCACGGCGACGATCACCGCGGACGCGCTGCCGTCGGGCATGACGCTGATCGGCACGCCGAGCGTCGAGCTCGGTGTCGGCGACGTGAAGCAGGTCGAGGTGACGCTGCAGCTCGATGGCGGCGCGTACGGCTACGGCCAGCAGCTCGTGCTGCGTGCGACTGCGCCCGGCGGGCTCACGTCGAGCACGAGCATGAGCGTCAACGTCGTGAAGACGCAGAAGGAGTGGACGTTCGCGAAGATGGTCGAGGGCATCGACATCAACGTCGTCTATCGCCTCGACAGCGAAGGCAACTGGTTCTACGCGGGCACCGTGTGGAACAAGGACAGCGCGCTGCCCTGGGACGTCGAAGTGCAGCTCTACCTCGGTGACGACTACGCGGCGTTCTGGCCGTTCAAGTACGGCCTCGGCACGAATGGCGGGCTCGCGGGCCCCGACATCGCCTACCAGCACAGCTCCTGGGACGGCGCAGGTCCGGGCAACACGGCTTGGACCAAGGACTTCTACGCCGACCTGATCGCGCGCAAGCCGAAGTTCGAGATCAAGCTCGAGTCGCGGCCATAGCCCTCCGTGCCCGCCGAGGGCCGCTCACTCGAGCCCGACGTGGCTTCGCCACGGCGGAGAGCGAGCACGATTGCCCGCACCAGGAAGAGCGCCGGAGGGCGCGACCAAAAAGAAGTCGGTGACAAAGCCCGAGGTGGTGGAACTCCCCAATTGCGAAGGGGAGCGACACACATGCACAACGTCAAATGGCTCGCGCTCGGGCTCACTCTGGGGATCGTCCACGCCGCCTGCGAAAGCGAAGACAGCGATCGCATGGACACCACGGCGGCCGGCACCACGGCCCCGGCGACCACCGATCCGACCGACGCCGAGGACGACGGCGCCTCCGATGCGGGCGACGACGCCGGTGACGACAGCAATGACGACGACGGCGAGGAATCGACGTCGGACGATCCGTCGCCCGATCCGAGCGCGGGCGACGACGCCGGTGACGACGCAGGCGAGGAGGAATCCTCCGGCGGCGGCGAAGAGGGCGGAAGCCCCAGCACCGGCGTGCGCGGAGCGGTGGTCCGTTCCGTCGCGCCCGCGGTGGGCCAAGACGCGATCGGCACGCTCTACGTCGGCCTCTTGATCGAGTGCACGGCGGACTCGGAGCAGGCCGGCGGCGCGACGCCGGTGATGGGTGCCGATCTCTCCGCCGAGGGATCGCAGGTGCTCTACGAAGTGACCGGCGTCGCGCCCGGCACCTACTACCTCGTCGCGTTCCTCGACGACAACCTCAACGCGGACGCGACCAATCCGTACGCCGACAACGCCGACCTCGTCACTGCCGAAGGCTTCGCGCCGGGTTGCGTGGAAGTGACGATCGTCGACGGACAGATCGCGACCGCACCCGCGGCGGTGAATCTCAATCTCGTGTACCCGCTGTGAGGAAGGACGGGCCGATGGCGACGCTCCACGACAAGCTCATCATCGCCGCGGGCACGCTCGCGGCGACAGTGATCGCCCGCGAAGCGGACGCCAAGCCCACCGCGCCGCGCGAGTTCTGCAGCGTCTACGCCGACGCGCCGGAGTGCCTCGGGCGCACGATCACCTGCACGAAGTGTCACACGTCGACGCAACCGGTCGCGTGGAACAACTACGGGCTCGCGGTGTTCGCTGCGCTCGGCGGCAAGGCGTTCGACGACAATCTCGCGGCCGCGCTCGCAAGCATCGAAGACGACGACAGCGACGGCGACGGGCTGCGCAACCTCGAGGAGATCGAGCTCGGCACGAACCCCGGCGATCCGCTCTCGCAGTGGATGCCGCTGCCCGAGCCGAAGGGGCCGGGCAACGACTTCTACGACGTCGGCGAGTACGATCCGATGTTCGCGTTCCGCCGCGTTCGTCTGCTCTTCTGCGGGCGCTCGCCGTCGTTCGAGGAGGTCGAAGCGTTCGCGGCGCTCGGGTACGACGCGCAGCGCACGAGGCTGCACGAGGACCTGACCATGTGCTTGCAGTCGCAGCACTGGATGGACGAGGCGCTCGTCGAGCTCGCGCATCCCAAGATCCGCCCGGTCAAGGCCTACGGGCCCGACACGTCGATCACCGTGGGCGGCTTCGTGATCACGGTCGCCGACTACAACTGGGACTACCGGCTCTGGCAGTGGGCGCTCACCGGCGATCGCGATGCTCGCGAGATGCTCACGGCGCAGTACCACGTCGATCGCGACGACAACGGCCAGCTCTTCCGTGTCGAAGGCGTGATCGAGGATCCGCCGCAGCGTTTCGCGGGCGGCCAGCCGATCGAGCCCGAGCACCGCGCCGGCATGCTGACGACGCAGTGGAACCTGTTCCTGAACACGATGTTCTCCGCGCTGCCGCGCGTGACCGCCGGCCAGGCGTATCGCGCGTTCCTCGGGCTCGACCTCTCGCTGCAACAAGGCATCGAGCCCGTGCACGGCGAGCCGCTCGATCTCGATGCGAAGGGCGTCGACGCGCCGGCGTGTGCACAGTGCCACTCGACGCTCGATCCGATGGCGTACGCGTTCGCGGAGTACGAGGGCTTCGACATGACGAACGCGCCGAGCCTGATCATCGGCACGTACCGACCCGAGCGTCCGGCCGCGCGCATTCCCGGCTGGGACGAGTCGAAGCCCGACTTCATCATGCTCGGGCAGAAGGTCGACAACCTCGTCGAGATGGCGCACGTGATGGCGGACTCGCCGGAGTTCAGTCGCAACCTCGCGAACATGTTCTTCGTGTACGCGGTCGGGCACGAGGCGCAGCCGGAGGAGATCGCGGAGCTCGAGGCGATCTGGACCGCACTGCCCGAGGACGGCTACTCCGCCAACCGACTGCTCCACCGCTTGATCGACACCGACGCGTTCGGCACGCCCTGAGGAGACGACATGACGACGAGACTCGACATCGTGCTCGTAGGGTTGCTCTGCGCGGCGGCGTGCGGCGGCGACGGGGAAGTGGTGCAGGGCGAAGCGCTCACGGCCTCGACGCGCGCGCGCCTGCTGTGGAAGCGCAACGTGACGCTCGAGCAGGACATCATGCGCGCGCTCGAGCTGGCGCCGGACGAGGTGTGCACCGAGCTCGGCATGGCTTCGTGCACGCGTGAAGTCCACCATGTCGCGCTCGGCGGCGCGGCTCCGTTCTCGCTCGGGCTGCACAAGGCGCTGCCCGGTCCGATGCTCTCCACCGCGGTCGTCGTCGATCGCGTGCTGCTCAGCGCGTGCAGCAACCGGGTCACGAAGGATGCGGAGGGCCCCGCGGTGGTCTTCACCGCGCTCGAGCTCGACGATGAAAAAGCACCGAGTGCCGGCGACGAAGCGTTCGTCACCACCGTCACGGCGCTCTACCGTCGCTTCCTCTCGCGCGATCCCACCGACGAAGAAGTGTCGGTGTTCGGCGAGCTCGTGACGGAGGAGATGACCGCGCGCGAGTTCGCGGTGCTCGCCTGCTACTCCGTCGGCAGCACCACGGAGTTCCTCTTCTACTGAAAGGCGGACGAACGATGCGACGACGCGAGATGTTGATGGGGCTCTCCGGTGCGCTCGGAGCGATGGCGGTCGGATCGGGAATGGTGCGTGCGGCGACGCAGCGCCAAGGCAGCACCGGCGACAAGGATCGCAAGCTCTTGTTCGTGCTCTGCGGCTACGGCGGCGCGAGCATCGTCGACAGCTTCCTGCCGCTGTCGCGCGGCGAGGTCGACGACGACGCACTGGCCGACACGCTCAACGTGTACGAAGACGATCAGATCGTCGTGCCCGAGGGCAGCAACATCCGCTCGCCGACGTATCTCGAGTCGGCGGGCTTGCTCGCCGGCATCTACCAGGCCAGCTACTACGCGTCGGATTTCCTGGCGAAGCACCATCGCGAGATGACCGTGCTCACCCAGGAATGCACGAGCGTGAACCATCAGGTGGCGCAGGCGCGCTCGCTCAACGGCAACGGAATCAACTCCGGTCGCACGTTGATGGAAGCGATGGCGATGCGGCACGGCGAGGATCTGATCCTGCCCAACTGCAACATGGGCGTGGACGGCTACATCCAACCCGGATGGGATCAGGATCTGCCCTCGTTCGCGCGCGCGGAGATCATCTCGTCACCGATGGGCTTCGCGGCCGCGATGGACGGCATGAAGGGCGTGCTCGGTGTGCCCGATCGCGCGCTCGTCGAGCACGCGCGCGGCGTACGTGATCGACTCGACGACGCGTCGCCGTTCGGCAAGACGTTCGTCGACAGCCCGCTGCGTCGCAACTTCCTCGATGATCGCCGCGAACGACTGCCGCGACTCGAGGCCGCGCAGCTCGTCGATCCGCTGACGATGCTCCCGCAGGAGCTGCTCGACCCCAAGTACGGCATCACCAGCAGTCCGCTCTTGCCCACGTTGCTCGCGCATCTGCCCGACATGCACAAGAATCCCTGGCAGGCCCAGGCCGCGCTGTCGGTGCTGCTGAGCTTCTACGGCTTGTCGTGCGCGACCACGATCTCGCTGCAGCAGGAGCCGGTGTTCGGCGCGGGCGACAAGCTCGCGACCGCTCCGGTGGCGTTCGACTTCTCGCACGTCGACCATCGCGTCGCGCAGCAGCTCATGTGGGGCGCGCTCCTGCAGGTCGCCGATTCGTTGATCGAGCTCTTGAAGTCGCTCGACTATCTCGGCGATCCGAGCCTCGGCAAGATGTGGGATCGCTCGCTCGTCTACATCGCGACGGACTTCGGGCGCGAGAAAGCCCGCCCCGCCGGTGCGCCCTTCTGGGGCACCGCGCACGCGCTCAACAACGGCACGCTGCTCATGTCGCCGCTGTTGCAGGGCAACCGTGTCTTCGGCGGCATCGATCCCGCGACCTGCACGACCTACGGCTTCGACGGCACGAGCGGCGAGAGCGACCCGACGCTGCGCTGCGACGAAGGCCACATCTACTCCGCGATCGCGCACGCGCTGGACATCGACTTCCCCGCGCGCCACGACATGTCGGCGATCCTCGCGTGAGTCAGGGCAGCAGCTCGACGCTCACCGAGCCCGCGCCTTCGGCCACGACGACGACCGCTTGGCCGGCCGCGAGCGCGACCGTCGTGATCGCGCTGTTCGGGTAGTAGTTGATGTTGCCGGCGCACGCGAGCTCGGTGCCACCGCAGCCGTCGAGCACTCCGATCGCGCCGTAGCCACCGACACCGGACATCGAGAAGCGGTAGTTGCCGGCCGAGGGCGCGGTGAACGAGAGCGTCGCCTCGTTGCCGAGCCCCGTGTACGCGCACGAGAGCACCTCGTCGTTGTCGGAGAGGTCGAGCCCACCCATCGCGATCGGCAGCGCACCCGCGAGCGCCTGATCGGGACACGTGTCCGTGAGCTGCTCGGCGTGCAGCGGTGCACCGTAGCCGTTGGAGATCATGAGCGTGGTGTGCTCGCCGCTGTCGAGCGCTGCGGTCACGCGCGCGTTCGTGTACTGGTAGAACGTGTTGTACCAACGCGTGCCGCAGCCGATCGCGTTTCCACCGCAGGCACCATCGAAGCGCATGAGGATCTCGTCCCACGTCTCGAACACGTAGCGACCGTCGGCGGGCGCGGTGAACTCGAAGAACGTGTCGGTGCTCGCCCAGCCATAACCGCACCCGAGTCCGCCCGGATAGACGAGATCGGGCCCACCCGGGTTCGCGAAGTCGGCGGGGAGCGGGCCGCCGATCTGCTCGCACTCGAAGCGCGAGACCTCGAGATCGTAGTCGGTGGGCACACCGTTCTCGTCGACGATCACGACGACCTCTTGATCGGCAATCAGTGACGCGACCGCGACGCTGGCCCCTTCGGCATCCGGCGGACCAGCGCATCCGATCTCGGAGGTCTGGCAGGTCGGCGTGTGCACTGCGACGTACGGGCTCGCCTCGACACCGTCCACCTCGAAGAAGTAGAAGCCCTCCTGCGGTGCAGTGAAGGTGTACGTCGTGTCGGGCGACGCCACGCGCCCGCACGCGGTCGCGGTGTTGTCCGCACCGTCCGTCGTGCCCGACACGGTGATCGGCAGCGCGCCGGCGAGGTCCTCGTCGCCACACGTGCCACCCAATACGCCGACGTCGAGCGTCAGGTGGCCCACGCCGTACGCCGACTCGAGGTTGAGCGTGATCGTCTGCCCCGCGGTCATGTCGTAGGTGAACTGCGTCATGCCGCCGTAGCCGATGCATGCATCCGGCGGATCGGTCGAGCAGCTACCTTGGCGCAGCTCGATGATCGTGCCGATCGTGCTGCGCGACGTGTCGAACGTGTACGTGCCGTCGGCCGGCGCGGTGAACACGACCTCGGTGTCGACGGAGCTCTGCCAGCCGCTGCACCAGTCGAAGTCGTTCGTCGCGGTGAACGTCTGCGTCGTGAACGTGCTCGGCACCTCGTCGAGCACCGCGGCAGGGCAGGTCGCCGGGCCCACGAGCTCGACGTTGACGGTGCCGGTGCCGGGCAGCGACGCGCCCTGATCGCCGAGCGCGTCGAGCACGACGGTGACCTGCTGATCGGCCGCGAGCTCCGTGATCACGTAGCCGGGCCCGGACCACGGATCGGTGCAGCCGAGCTCGTTGCCACCACAGCTGCCGTCGAGCACGGTGAGGCCCGTGGTCGGCACGGGTCCCGTCGTGCCGAAGCGGGTCTGGTTGTCGAAGATGTAC
>DASZPU010000266.1:0-7907 GCA_035550195.1 Nannocystaceae bacterium | reverse complement strand
CACGCTGAAGATCCTCGCGCGCACGCCCGAGCTGTGGCCGCACGCGCCGATCTACCTCGGCGTCATGTTCCTCGCGAAGCTGCGCGCCCACGAGAAGCTGCGCAAGCGCGAGGAGAAGCTGTGGGACCGCGACGACACGTCGAGAACGCCGTAGGCGTACTCGGCGTGTCCCCGTGCCCGTGCCCGTGCCCGGCCCGCAACGGCACTGCGATGATCCGGCCAACCGGCCGATGGGACGCGATGTGCAAGTCCTCGCGCGCCCATCCGCGTCCCCGCAAGAGGTGATCGCACGCTGCCTCGCCGACGGAAGCGTCGAGCTGCCGGCGCTGCCGAAGGTCGCCCACGAGGTGATGCTCGCGGCTCAGGATCCCAACCGCGGCGCGCTCGAGGTGGCCCGGTTGGTCGAGCGTGATCCGCTCTTGTGCGCACGCGTGCTGCGCTCGGCCAACTCGGTGCTCTTCGGCGCACGCGTCGAGATCGTCTCCGCACGCCAAGCCGTCACGCGCATCGGCATGAACGACGTCGCCGCGCTCGCGATGACCGCCGCCGTCCACGGTGCGCTGCTCGAAGGCGGCACCTACGGCGTCGCGCTCGGCGGTTGGTGGCGCACCTCGCTCGCCACCGCGCTCTTCGCCAAAGAGGTCGCACGCGAGCGTCGACAAGCGGTCGACTCCGCGTTCCTGTGCGGCCTCTTGCGCCGCGTCGGCGCAGCCGTCGTGCTGCGCGTGCTCGGTCGCGCGACCGCCGTCGGCGACATCGATGCCCGCGAGCTCGACAAGCTCGTCGGCGCATTCGAAACCGAGGCCGGCCTGCTCATCTGCGATGCGTGGCAGCTCTCCGCACCGGTGCGTGCCGTGATCGCGTACGCGTGCGACGACGGCGAGCCGCCCGAGCACGCGGCGCAAGTGCACACGGTGCGATTCGCGACCGAGCTCGCCGCGGCGGTGCTCGAGGGTCGGCCCGATGCCGCCGAGTACCTCGCGGCGCTGCCCGCCGCGATGAAGCTGAACTTGTACCCCGAGGATGTGCAGAGCCTGGTCGCGCGCGGCGGCGCGATCGCATCCGCAGTGGAGGAGCTGTCGTGAGCGACGCGTTCGACTTCGTGGTGATCGGCGCCGGACCGGGCGGACAGAAGGCGGCGATCTGTGCCGCGAAGGCCGGTCTGCGCGTCGCGGTGATCGAGCGCGAGCCTGCGGTCGGTGGTGCGTGTGTCCATCGCGGCACGATCCCCAGCAAGACGCTGCGCGAGAGCGCGGTGCAGCTGCAACGCTTCTTCGCCCAGGCCGCCGAGCTCGGCATGGTGATGCCCTCGGAGCTCCGCTTCTCGCACGTGCGTGGCCGACTCGATCGCGTGATCGAGCGCCACGTGCAGTGCCTCGGCAACCAGCTCTCGCGCAACGGCGTGACGCTCGTGCACGGCATGGCGCGCTTCGCCTCGCCGCACGAGATCGAGGTGCGCGCGCCCGGTGGTGGCGTGCGTACGCTGCACGCCGAGCACGTCGTCATCGCGACCGGCTCGCGTCCGCGCAAGCCCCCGGAGATCGAGATCGATCACGAGCACGTGCTCGACAGCGACTCGATCCTCGGCATCGAATACCTGCCCCACTCGCTGACGATCCTCGGCGGTGGCATCATCGCGTGCGAGTACGCGTCGATCTTCGCGAGCCTCGGTGTGCTCGTCACG
Source organism: Nannocystaceae bacterium (assembly GCA_035550195.1). Classification (GTDB taxonomy): domain Bacteria; phylum Myxococcota_A; class Polyangia; order Nannocystales; family Nannocystaceae; genus Xiheibacterium. The sequence continues at coordinate 6,223 of DASZPU010000266.1, read as the reverse complement.
ATGATCGATCGCGGCGCGCGTCCGCTCGCGTTCCTCGACGAAGACCTCTCGCGCGGCTTCCTGCGCGCGTTCGAGGCCACCGGCGGCCGCTATCTCGGCCAGCGCAAGGTGCTGGGCGTGTCGCAGGACGGCAGCTCGACGATCACGGTGCTCGACGGCGAGGGCGAGGTCGCGAGCGAGAAAGTGATGGTCGCGCTCGGTCGCGTGCCCTCGACGAGCGCGCTGCGACTCGAGGCCGCCGGCATCGCGATCGATACGCGTGGCTGCATTCCGGTCGACGAGTTCTGCCGCAGCGTCACGCCGCACGTCTACGCGGTCGGCGACGTGATCGGCCCACCCGCGCTCGCGTCGTACTCGATGGAGCAGGGCCGCCGCGCAGTGATGCACGCGCTCGGCCGCGCCGACGAAGTGCGCTCCGAGATCGTGCCGATGGGCATCTTCACGATCCCCGAGCTCGCTGCGGTCGGCGAGACGGAAGCGAGCGCGCGCGCCAAGCACGGCGACGTCATCGTCGGTCGGGCCGACTTCGCCGAGATCGCACGCGGCCACATCGCGGGCGAGCCCGACGGCTTCTTGAAGCTGATCGCCGACGCGAGCGGCGAGCGATTGCTCGGCGTCGGCGTGTGCGGCGAAGGTGCGACGGAGCTCGTGCACCTCGGCACGATGGTGCTGCTCGGCAGCGGCAAGATCCGCGAGCTGGTCGACAACTGCTTCGTGTTCCCGACGATGGCCGAGGCGTACCGCGTGGCCGCGCTCGACGTGCTCAAGCAAGCGAATCAGCCCAGCAGCCGCGCTGCGTGATCCGCTCGCGTCGAAAAGTCGTCACTTCCGTGCGGGTCGCCGCCCATGGGCGTGCTAGGCTGCCAGCCATACGGAGGTTGTATGCGTACGCGGATGGAGTGCGTGGGTATCGCGCTGGGATGCGTCTTGGTTGCGTGCGGTGGTGACGACGCCGAGGTCGGCGACAGCTCGTCGGAGAGCAGCAGCAGCAACGGCCCTTCGTCGGATCCGACGATCGAGCCCACGGTCGGAAGCGCCGACTCGAGCAGCTCCTCGTCTTCGTCGTCGTCGAGCACATCGGAGAGCTCGGACAGCGGGGACGAGAGCTCCACCGGCGAGCCTGGAACCGGTTCGGCGCGCCTCATCGTGCGCGCGCGGACGGGCAACTACGAGCTCGTGGATCTGCAGCTGCGCGAGTACGCCGACGGCGTGCTGACCGATGCGGTGTCGCTCGTGCCCGAGCTCCCGGCCGGCGGTGGCATCGGCGGCTTCTCGGTCGACGAAGCGACCGATCGGCTGGTGTACTGCACGCAGCAACCTCCGGAGCTCGGCCGTCCGTGCTTCGTGCGCGAGCCGCTGCTCGATCCGCGCGCGCCCGCACAAGCGTTCGCAGGCGACGATCTGTCCGCGCCCTTCGCCTCGTCCACGCCCGCTTGGATCGCACCCGCGGAGCGCTACTTCTTCCGCGCGGCGCCGACCGACGGCAGCGCGGGCGCATCGCTCTTCCGTGCCACCTACGAGGCGGGTGTGCTCGGCGAAAGCGAAGCGCTCGTCGCTTCGCCGCCGGGCAACGACATCGACCTGAACGCCTACCACGTGTCGCCCGACGGCGCGACGGTCACGTACATCGCCGGTCCCGACGACGGACCGCAGAACGCGTACGTCGTCGAGCTCGCCGCAGACCTGCCCGCGGTCGCGACCGCGATCAGCGACGTGGGTGCCGAGCAACGCGCGCGCAGCCCCGGCTTCCTACACGCCAAGCACGCAGCGATCTACGGCATCGCTGGCGCTGCCGTGGTCGATCCCAACGTCTCCTACTGGCTCGTCGATCTCGACGCACCGCTGGCACCGGGCGTGCGCATCGACGATCCTTCGAACCCCGAGCTCGAGCGCGCGCATCTGCAGTCGGCGTTCGACGACCATGCGCTCGTCTATTGGACCGGCGATGGACTCTTCGGCGATCTGTGGTTCGTCGAGCTCGACGGCCTCGCGCCGCAGCTACCGCTCGCGATCAACACGCTCGGCGCCGGTGAAGCGTTCACCACCGACTTCGGTTGGTCGCCGGACTCGCGCTGGCTCGTCTATGTGGCCCAGCACGAGCAGCCCGACACGCGCGACCTCTACCTCGTCGACGCATCGGGCGCATCGCCTTCGGCTCCGATCGCAGCGACCACGCTCGAGCTCGGAGGAAGCGTCTCCACCAGCCGCTTCGACGCAGCGTCGCATTGGCTGTACTTCGTCGGGCCCCAAGACGGCGAGTACGACGAGATCTTCCGTATCGATGTGTCGGGCAGCGAGCCCGGCGCTCCGCAGAAGGTCAACGCGCCGTTCGACGGACCGGGAGCTGCGAGCGGAGAGCTCACGTTCTCCGCGGACGGATCGCAGCTGCTCTACAGCGGATTCGAAGGCGCCGAAGGTACGCTCGGCATCTGGGTGGTCGACATCGCCGGCGACGAGCCCGGTGTTCCGCTGCGCATCGATACGCCGTCGCAGCGCGGCTTCGAAGCGTCGTACGGTGCGAGCTTCTCGCCCGACGGTAGCGTCGTCGTCTATCACGAGCGCGGGCTCGAGCCGGATGATCCGTCGCCGCTGCGTCTGGTCGATCTGTCCGCGCCTGCGCACCCGATCGAGCTGAGCCCGGACTCCTTCGGCGCCGTCTTCCTCGACGGCTGATCGCGCGCGCGATCGCTCACGGTGTGTTTCGCGCTCTGCCTCTGCAGGGGTCGTAAGGGGCGTTTCGGCGCTGAGTGCGGGCATCGGGTGATCCGAGGTGCCGAGGCCTTCGTACCGGCGGGGAACGAAGGGCATCGGGCGTCCGCGGCGGGCTCGCTGCCGACACATCCCCGACGCCGCGCTGAACCCGAGAGGACCAAGGCATGCAGAGGAAATTGAAAAGAAACCGCGGGTGGGTGGCGACGATCGCCCTCGCTGCGCTTTGCGGAGGAGGTGGATGGTCGACGCAGACCGTTCTCGCATCCGATCACGACGAATCGCCACTCGTGAAGCTCGATGCGGCGCAGGACATCACCGACCTGTACGTGTTCGACAGCGGCAACGACACCACGACGATCATCGTGTGTTGGGCCGGCTTCAACGACTCGCGTCCCCAACCCGACGCGGAGGCCGTGTACGACGAGAACGCGCTCTACACCATCTGGATCGACAACGACGGCGACAACGAGTCGGACATCGCGATCCGTTGGCGCTTCGGACAGAACGCAGCGGGCGACTGGGGCATTCGCTGGGAAGACGTGCCCGGCGCGCTCGAGAACACCGCAGGTCCAGTGGAGACGATCTTCGACGTGGGTGAAGGCGCACGCGTGTGGGCCGGCCATGCCGACGATCCGTTCTTCTTCGACGCGCAGGGCTATCTCGAGACGCTCGGCGACGGCGTGCCGCACTTCATGAGCAGCCGCGATTTCCTCGCGGGCTACAACGTCACGGCGGCGGCGATCGAGATCGACACCTCGCTCCTGCAAGAAGGTGGCGCACCGATCCAGGTGTGGACCACCGCAGCGAGGAGGGAGTAGCGCGCCATGAAGATGCACACGAAGCAAGCGCTGTTCGGCACCGTGCTCCTGTTCGGCCTCACGGCGATCGCCGGATGCCCCGCCGACGACGATGACGGCAACGCCGACACGTCGTCCGAAGGTGGTTCGGAGATGTCGGGCAGCCCGACCTCGAGCCCCGAGACCACGAACTCGATGACGACTGCGCCGGAGACGACTTCGCCGGAGACGACCTCTCCGGAGACGACCTCTCCGGAGACGACGGATCCCGACTCGGGCAGCTCCGAGGGCAGCACCGGCGACGACGGTTTCATGTTCGCGGAGGATCCGTACGACGCGTACACGCAGATCGATCGCCATGCGGCGGTCGAAGCCGGCACCGCCGGCATCGCGGCACCCAGTGGCCTCGGCTTGAACGGCGAGGACATCGACATCCGCGATTTGTACAACGCGAGCAATCCGGCCGAGGACGCGGACGGAATGTGGCTGGGCGAGATCTCGGACAGCGTGACGTTCTTCCACGCCGCGCTCGACAACGATCTCGAAGGTCTCGGCCTCACGGTGGCGGACGTGAACACTGCGCTCGCGCAAGCCGGTCCGGTGATCGTGCCCGACACGATCAAGTACGACCCGTCGGCCGCAACGGCGTATCCGAACGGTCGCGCGCTCACGGATCAGGTCGTCGACATCACGCTCGCTGCGGTGATGCTCGATCTGAGCGTGCACTCGCTCGACACGTTCGCGACGCTGCCGCTCAACCCGACGGAGAACGACGTGCCCTTCTCGGACGAGTTCCCGTACCTGGCACCGCCGCACTGATCGCGGCTACGCGCTCCGCTCGGTCGACTCGACGACCGGGCGGAGCGGTTCGCATTCCTCGGACTCTTCTTGCACGGGAGATGACCATGGGACTCAAGCTCGGAATCGTGGGGGCCGCCATCGCGGTCGCGGTATCTGCACTCGCAGCGCAGTCGGGCCAGGGGCCCGCGCAGCCGGCCACGGCGAGCGCGTCGGCGCCGCGTCGCGACGACGACGGCTACACCAAGCTGATCGCCGCGCTCGACGATCGCATCGAAGATCTCCAAGCCCGCGCCGACAGTCGCAGCGACGACTGGCTCACGCGCGAGCACCTCGGCTACGCGCTGCTCGAGCGCGCGTCCCTGACGCAGGATCCCGACGACTACGCGCGGCTGCAGATCGTGCTCGACGAAGCGTTCGAGATCGCGGTGCAGCGCAGCGGGCCGCTGTTGCTCGCGGCGCGCTACAACGTCGCGATCCATCGCTACGACGTCGCCGAGGACTATCTGGTGCGCATGGGCCAGCGCGTGCTCGAGCCGAAGAACGAGCAGCTCGCCGCGCGCGTGCTGAAGTCGCAGATCGCGTTCCAGCGCGGCGAGTTCGACGAGGCGCGTGCGCTGCTCGACTCGGTCGCGAACGTGGCACCCGCGGCGGTGAGCGCCGAGCTCGCGCTCTACCACGCGAAGACCGGCGACCCCGAGCGCGCCGATGCGTTGCTGGCCGAGGCGTTCGCGAGCGCGACTCCGAAGGACAAGCGTCGGCGCGCGTGGACGTTGATGCAGCGCGGGCTCGTGGCGATGGACCGCGGTGCGTACCTGCCCGCGCTCGAGCTGCTGCAGGAGGCCGATGCCGAGCTCTCGGGTTGGTGGCTCGTGCAGGAGCACCTCGCCGAGGTCTACGATCGACTCGGGCAGCACGGACGCGCGCTCGCGATCTACGAGGGCCTGGTCGCGACCCACGGATTGCCGCAGCACATGGACGCGCTCGCGCGAGCGCGTCGTCATGCCGGTGAGAACGCGGACGAGCTGATCGCGAAGTCGGGTGCGATCTGGGCGGAGCTGTTCGAGCGCATGCCGTCGTCGGCGATCGGTCACGGGCTCGAGCACGAGCTCGCGTTCGGTGATCCACGGCGCGCGGTCGAGCTCGCCGAAGCGAACCACGCGCTGCGGCCCGGTGGCGATGCCAAGGTCGCGCTCGCGCGGGCGTACGTCGCGGCCGGTCGGCCCGCCGACGCGCGCACGGTCGTTCGCGATGCGCTCGCGACCCCGTACCGCACCGCCGGGTTGCATCGCGTCGCCGTGGATGCGCACACCGCCTTGGGCGAGACGTCCGCGGCCGCCGAGCAGCTCGCGCTGTGCGTGGCGATCAATCCGTCCTGCGAGAGCCAGACGCACACGCATTGAGCGCTTTCGAATCCGTGCAGGCACGGATCGGGTCACACTCGCATCGATGTCCCAGGCGGTGCGTGCCCTGCTCGCGCCGATCGCCGCAGACGTGCGGCGGCGGCAGGGCCTCGCGATCGCGGCTGCGCTCGCGCTCGGGCAGTGGATGATCCGCTCGCATCCGCCGTGGTATCTGCGCGAGCTCGCGTGGCTCGCGACCCCGGAAGCGCGCGCGCCGTGGATCATCGGCGCGCTCGCGGCAACGCTGGTGGTCTCGCGATCGCTGGCGAAGCGATTGCTGTGCACGCGCGAGGTCCGGCATCTGCGTCATCTGCCGATCGCGGCGCGGACATGGCGGTGGATCCACGGCACGCAGCTGCTCGCGCTCGACGTGCCACTGCACGCGGCCGCGCTCTACGGCGTGTGGCCGCTGATCGAGCGCGCGCGCACGCGTTGGGACGGGCTCGCATGGGTACTCGCGACGATCACGAGCTTGTTCGCGGCGCGCGTGCTCGCGTGTGCGCTGGTCGATCG
>DASZPU010000265.1:0-14723 GCA_035550195.1 Nannocystaceae bacterium | reverse complement strand
CGTGGATCACCGAGTAGTTGAGGAACGCTCCGGTGAGCGGGGGACCGGAGAAGATGATGTCGGCGAGCCCGTTGCCGTCGACGTCCGCGAGCGCCGGCGTGTTGCGCATGTACGCGCCGTCGGTCGGATTCGAGAGGTCGTTCTCGATGCGATTGAACTCGGAGCCGTTGCGGCCGTCGAGCATCACGATCTCGCCCTCGTACTGCGTGGACGTGATGCGCGTCGTGACGATCACGTCGGGATACTGGTCGCCGTTGACGTCGCCGATCGCCGGCATCGCATGCGTGGCGTCGTTGGTCTCCCACGACCACTCGAGCACGAGCGAGAGATCGCCGAAGTCGGGCACCAGCTCGCAGGTGAGCGGATCTTGGCTCGGCAGGCACTGCTGCAGCGTGGGCTCGCAGAACTCGCCTTCGGGGCAATCGTAGCTGTCGAGGCAGGGAGCGCCGGGCGTGACGCAGTTGGGCTGCAGGCAGACGTCACCTTCGTTGCAGCACGTGGCCAGATCGTCGCCACAACGCACGCCGCTGCCGCACTCCTGCATGCAGTTCTGCAGCACGCACTCTTCATCGTCGTCGCAACACGCGGTGCCGCACTGCTGGAACTCGCAGACCATCGGCCCTTCACCGGTGGTGCTGCTGCTCGAGTCGGGCGAGATCGTCGGGTCGTCGGTGGTGGTTCCACTGCTGCTCGTCGAGCTGTCGACCGGCGCGGTGGTGGGCTCGAGCGTCACGTTCGTCGACGTGCCGTCCTCCGGATTCTCGGCACGGTCGTCGTGACATCCGAAGCACGTGAGGGCGACGAGCGAAGCGGCTACAGGCTGGGTCAAGCGCATGAGATAAGACAACCCTCCGAACAGCAGGATATCAAGCCGAGCCGTCCCTCGCACGTGCCGACGAGCACTGTGCCGGACGGCACACACCGATGTGCGGCATCGCGACGCATCCATCGGTGTGGCAACATGCCCTACGCCGTCGTGGTCGACGATTTCGCCACTCGTGACGCGCCCACCGAGCCGATGTCGCCGCTCGGCGCGATCGCGGGCGAGGGGGGCGCCGAACAGGAGTCGGAGCCCGCGTCGCCGACATCGTCTCCGCTCGCGCGTGGTGCCATCGTGGGCCGCTATGTCGTCGTCGACGTGCTCGGCGCGGGTGCGATGGGGGTCGTGTATGCCGCGTACGACCCCGAGCTGATGCGCCAGGTCGCGCTCAAAGTGTTGCACCCGCGCGAGGATCTCGCGATCGCAGGCGCACGAGTGCAGCGCGAAGCACAGGCGCTCGCACGGCTCTCCCATCGCAGCGTCGTCGCGGTCTACGACGTGGGCCACGACGATGGACGCGTGTATCTCGCGATGGAGCTCGTGCGCGGCACCAATCTCCGCGGCTGGCTCGCAGCGCGTCCGCGTCCGTGGAGCGAGGTGTTACCCGTGATGATCGCAGCCGGGCAGGGGCTCGCGGCCGCGCACGCGCACGGGCTCGTGCACCGCGATTTCAAGCCCGAGAACGTGATCGTCGGTGATGTCGACGCGAAGACGCCGCGCGTGTGCGTGACCGACTTCGGGCTCGCGCGTCCCGGCCCCGGCATGGAATCCGAAGGTGCACCCGCCGTCGCCGCGCTCGCGATGACGCTGACGGTCGAGGGCGACACCGTCGGCACGCCGGCCTACATGGCGCCCGAGCAGCACGTCGGTGCGCCCGCGGACGCGCGCGCGGATCAGTATTCGTTCTGCGTCGCGCTCTACGAAGCGCTGTACGGCGAGCGTCCGTTCGACGGTGATCATGCGGCCGCGCTCTCCGAGGCGAAGCACGCGGGCGCGGTTCATCCGGCCGGACGATCGAAGATCGCCGATCCGACCGGACGCACGTGGCCGGTGCCCGCGTGGTTGCGCGCGATCGTGAAGCGCGGGCTCGCGGTCGCGCCCGGCGATCGCTTCGCGAGCATGGACGAGCTGCTCGCGGCGCTCGCCGGCGATCCGATCGCGAAGCAGCGCACGCGGCAGGTGGTGATCGCGGCCGTGGGTGCGCTCGCGCTCGTCGGCATCGTCTTGGTGATCGCGGGCGATCGCGAGGGTCCGTGCGCAGACGCGGGCACGTTGCCCCCGGGCTTCGACGACGACACCCGCGAGGCGATCACCGCCGCGTTCGCAGCGAGCGGACAGCCCTACGCGCCGTCGCTCGCGAGCTGGGTGGTGACGAGCCTCGAGGACGCGGCCAGCGGTTGGAGCGCGACGCATCGCGATCTGTGCGAGGCCACCTGGTCGCGCGGCGAGCAGTCGCCGGAGCTGCTCGACGTGCGCATGGCGTGTATGCGCCGCACGTGGGACGAGCTCGCGGCTGCGGCGGCCGTGCTCGCCGACGCCGATGCCACCGTGGTCGAGCACGCGCCGGCATTGGTCGGGGATCTCGCGCGCGCCGACACGTGCGCGCAGCTCGATGCGACGCACACCGAGCCGGTGTCGAGCGAGCAACGACAGCTCGAGCGCGAGCTCGCGGACGCGCGTGCGTTGCGACTGGCGGGACGCGAAGCCGATGCGGGCACGCGCGCTGCCGACTTGCTCGCGCGTGCACGCGAGCTGGGCGAGCCCCACGTGCTCGGCGAGATCCTGTTGTTGCGCGCGCAGCTGTCCGACGAGCTCGGTGACAGCGCGTCCGCGCGTGCGTCGCTCCGCGAAGCGCTCGCCCACGCGAAGCCCGCGCAGGATGCCCGGCTCGAGGCGCAGATCTGGACCGTGCTCGCGCACGTCGTGGGCTACACGGATCACGACTACGTCGAGGGTCGTTTCTATGGCGAGCTCGCGCTCGCAGCCATCGATGCGCTCGGTCGCGACGACGTGCTGCGCTCCTGGGCCGACACGAGCCTCGGTGCGATCGCGTTCGTCGCGGGCGACGATCGCACCGCACGTCGTCACTGGGAATCGGCGCTCGCGCTGCGTCGCGCTGCGCTGGGCGAAGATCACTATCTCACCGCGTCGTCGCTCAACAATCTCGGCGGCGTATTGTACGGCCTGCGCGACTACGACGCGGCCGCGCGCATGCTCGAAGCCGCGCTGCAGCAGCGCGAGCAGATGTTCGGCGCGACGCATCCCAGCGTCGCCGAGTCGGCGATCAACCTCGGGCTCGTCCGCGTCGCGCAGCATCGTGCGCAGGACGCCATCGCGGTGATCGAGCGCGCGCTCGCGATCCAGTCGGCCGCGCTCGGTCCGGATCATCCCAACGTGGGTCGCGCCCACGATGCGTTGTGCGGTGCGCTGGAGCAGTCGGGCGAGTTCGCGGCCGCGATCGATCACGCGACGCAGGCCGAAGCGATCTATCGCGCGAGCTACGGCGCGCAGCACCCCGCGCTCGATGCGGTGTCGTTGCACCACGCGCGTGCGCTCGTCGGGCTCGGCCGCGCTGCCGAAGCGCGCGCGCTGCTGCAACCGCTGCTCACCCGCGCCGCGCCGCTCGACGCGGAGCTGCGCGTCGAGATCGAGGCGGCGTTGCAGACGGCGCAGTGACGCCGTACACGCGCAGGTCGATCCGACCGCGCGCGTCGAACCGTACCCCCTCGCGCTTCAGTCGTTGCACCTGCACGCGCGCCGACTCGCCGGTCAAGCTGATTTCGCCGCGCGCGTTGACGACACGGTGCCATGGCAGCGTCGTACCGTCCGGCATCGCATGCAGCGCGTAACCGACCTGACGCGCACGGCCGGGCAAGCCCGCGAGTTGGGCAACTTGCCCATAGCTCGCGACGCGCCCCTTGGGAATCCGTGCGACCGTTTCGTAGATCCTGCGATAGGCCGGAACCATCGGGCTACACGGTGTCACAACAACGAGGGGCGCGCGCGCAGCCCTGGAGGGGTGCCATGGCGATCGACACGAGGCTGACGGTGGGGTTGGTGGTCGCGATCGTCGCATGCGGCGGCGACGAAGGCTCGCGCACGAGCGCCGGCATGACGGGGACCGGCATCGGCACGACGATCGGCGGGGGTGAGAGCGACGAGGGCGAAGGCAGCGACGAGCTCGGCGACACGCTCGATCCGTTTCCCGACGTCGGCGATCCCGGGGCTGAAGGCGGTCCCGGCGGCGGCGAGGAAGAGTGTGCATCGCAGGTGACGCCCGCGGAGAACAAGAAGCAGCCCGCCGACATCATCGTCGTGGTCGACAACTCGGGCAGCATGGACTTCGAAGCGGGCGCGGTGCAAGACAACCTGAACGCGTTCTCGCAACAGATCGTCGACAGCGGCATCGACGTGCACGTCGTGCTCATCTCCAGCTATCCCGGTGATGGCAACGGCATCTGCATCGATGCGCCGCTCGGCAGCGGTGGATGCCCGGGCGCCGACAACAACCCGCCACTGTTCACGCACATCGACGATGGCGTGGGCAGCAACGACGGGCTCGAGCGCATCCTCGCCGATCAAGCGCAGTGGGCTCCGGTGCTGCGCTCCGATGCCGCGCTGCACTTCATGATGGTGACCGACGACGAGTCGGATCTCGATGCCGTGTCATTCGACGCGCAGCTCAAGGCGCTCAGCCCCGACTACGCCGATTACATCTTCAACGGCATCGTGTGCACGACCGAGTGCGACGAGACCGCGTCGATCGGCGACGTGTACGTCGCGCTCGGGCAGCTCACCGGTGGCATCATCTCGGATCTCTGCCTGCAGGATTTCCAGCCGGTGTTCGATCAGCTCGCCACCGAAGTGATCGCGGGCGCCGAGATCGCGTGCGAGTGGGACGTGCCCGCGCCGCCGCCCGGCGAAGAGTTCGACCCCGCGAAGGTGAACGTGTCGTTCGACGACGGCGTGGGCGGCGGCTTCGACATCGGCTACGTCGAGTCGGCGGCGGACTGCGCGAACGTGGTCGACGGCTGGTACTACGACAACCCGGCCGCACCCACGAAGATCTTCGCGTGCGATCAGACCTGTCAGAAGATCCAAGGCGTCGAGACGGCGACGATCGAGATCACGCTCGGGTGCGAGACGGTGCCCGCACCCGTCGGTTGATCACGCGGCGCGACGACGACGCGTGAACGCGCCCAGGGCGAAGAGCGCAGCGAGACCGATCACGCCGCCGCCCTCGGGCTCGATCGCGCAGCCCTTCTTCTTGGGCTCGACCGGCGGCGGACCACCGCCATCGCCACCGCCACCTTCGCCACCGCCGGAGATCGTGTCGAGCTGATCTTGCTCGGCGGTGTCGGACTCGGCTTTGCCGCCTTCTTCCTTGCCGCCCTCGTCACCCTTCGCGGGCTCTTCCTTGTGATCGACCCACGCGAGCTTCACCTTGCCGCTGGCGAGCTTGAACTCCTTGCCGCGATCGTCGAGCTGCGTGATCTCGATCTTGTACTGCTTGTTCTTGTTGAAGCCGTCGTCGCCGTCGAGCTCGAGCTCCACGCTGAAGAACTTGCCGCCGTCGTAGCCGTCTTCGACCTTGCGGAAGGTGAGGTAGGGCTTGCCGTCGGGCAGCGTGCCGTAGAACTCGATGTTGATCGGACCCGGTGCGGCGCCCTTGTCGAGCTTGGCCCAGATGTGCGCGATCCAGACCTCGTCGTCGCCGGGCTCGTTCTTCAGCTCTTCGGTGGCGGCTTTGCGACCGGCATCGGTGATGTTGCCGCTGTCGTCGGTCTCGAGCTTCTGCGCGCCGACCTTCACTTCACCCGCGTACGCGAGGTTGGTCAGCGAAGCAGTCGCGCCGAAGCACAGCGCACAGAGCAGCAGCGAAGATCCTCGACTCCAGGACATGAACTTCCTCCGGTCGGCGCGGAGGATACCACGCTCAGGTCGATTCGAGCATGCGCGCGAGCTCGCCCGAGCTGTCGAGGGCGCTCAGATCCGTGTAGCCACCGATGCCGCGTCCGCGCACGAAGATCTGCGGAACGGTGTGTCGCCCGGTGGTCTGCAGCAACCATTGGCGCGCGGCCGCGTTGCCATCGACCCCGATCTCCTCGAACGCGATCCCGCGCTTGCGCAGGAGCCGGAGCGCGAGATGGCAGTAGCCACACCAGCGAGTGGTGTACGCGACGACGGGCGCGTCGATCTGCTCCGGCGCAGGCACTCCACCTCGCTCGGTCTGCGGGGTTTCCATCACCGCACCAGCTTGGGGCTCAAACCTCGTCGCGCAAGAGCGCGAGGATCTCTTCGTCGAGCTGCGCTTGGTGCTCGCTGGCGTACTTGCCGACGATGATGTCGCGACGCTGCGTGATGGGCGTGCCGACCTTCACGCCCGCACCACCGATGCCACCGACGGCGCGACGCTTGATGCGGCTCGGCCCGGGGCTCGGACGCGATTGCCCGTGACCCGCTGCGGCCGCCGCGACCTGGGCGCGCGCTTCGGCGGCGGCGAACACCGGATGCGTGAGGCTGGGATCGACCGTCGGCCCCGGACGACCGGGCGTGAGCGGCGGACCTTGCGGCTCGACGTCGCGCGGCTCGGGCGGCGCGCGACGTTCGGGGCGCTGCACCGCGTTGTCCTGCGGCAGCTCGGTGAGCTCGCGGTTGTCTTCGACCGGATGCGGACCGATCGTCTTCTCGATCTTCTCGTCGAACTCACCGTTGCGGAGCGAGCGGATGATCGCCTTGTGCGACTCCTGCATCAGCCCGATGATGAGCGGCGAGAGCTCGGGCTCGTTCAGGCGATCGCGGTACTCCGTCTTGCGGCTCGCGATGATCGTGCCGTCGTAGAAGACGTGCGTGAAGATGTGGGCCTTGTCGATGCCCGAGTCCTCGGTCTGGACGTGATACAGCCGCCCGCGGTGCGGGATGTTGTGGTTGTATCCGAGCTGGGGCGACGGCGCCTTCATCGGGCGATAGCAGGCTTCTTCGCGCCCAGCGTAACACGGTCGGACGTGCGTGGCCGCCCGCGATGTTTCGTGGTACTCCCCGTGGCCCTACGCGACGGAGCCCCCCTTCGGGCAATTTCGACATGGTGACGCCGAGCACCGACGTCTGGGTCCCGGAAGACCTGCTCGCGCCACTCGGCGTGATCGCAGCGACGCAGACCTATCCCGCGAAGCCGGTCACGGCGCAGGTTGCGGCCCGTGCTGATCGCGTGATCGAGATCGAGCCCGCGCGCCTGTACGAGCTGTTGACGCCGCCGCTGTGCAGCAAGGTGCCGCACCTCGTGCTCCAGTGGCTGCGCGACACCAACCTGCTCGTCAAGATCTTGCCGGAGCTCGACGCGACCGTCGCGTTCTCGCAAGAGGCCGATCGCAAGCACAAGGATGTCTGGGAGCACACCAAGGCGGTGGTGTGGCAAGCGGTGCCGCGCCCGACCGTGCGTTGGGCCGCGGTGCTGCACGACATCGGCAAGGTGCCGACGCGACGCTTCGGCAAGGACGGCAAGGTCACCTTCCACGGGCACGCCGAAGAAGGCGTGCGCATGTTCAGGCGCGGGCCGAAGAAGCGCATCGGCTTCCCGAAGGACATCGTCGACACGATCGAAGAGCTGATCCGTCATCACCTGCGCGCCGGTCAGTACGACGGCACGTGGACGGACACCGCGGTGCGTCGCTTCCATCGCGAGATGGAGCCGTGGCTGCGCGATCTGTTGGATCTCTCGCGCGCCGACGTCACCAGCAAGCGACCGGGCAAGCGCATGCGTTGCTTGCGAGGCATCAGCGAGCTCGCGAAGCGCATGCGCGAGCTCGAGGCCGCGGACGCGGTGGTGAAGCCGTTGCCGCCCGGGCTCGGCAACGAGCTCATGACTGCGCTCGCGCTGCCGCCGGGCAAGCACATCGGTGAGCTGCGCGCGCGGCTCGAGGCGCTCTACGAGGCGCGCGAGATCGAGGGCGGGCAGCCGGCGTCTTATTACGTCGAGATCGTGCGCACGCGCGGCTTGCTCGACGGCATCGCGATCGCGCCGCCGCGCGGCTTTCCTTCGGCATAGCAGGTCGACGTGGGCGAGGCGTTGCTCGGGCACATCGGGGGCACGCCGCTCGTGCCGCTCGTGCGCATCGCTGCGGACGCGCGCGTGCCGGTGCTCGCGAAGTGCGAGCACATGAACCCCGGCGGCAGCGTGAAGGATCGCATGGCGAAGGCGATCATCGACGACGCCGAGGAACGCGGCGTGCTCGCGCCCGGTGCGACGCTCGTCGAGGCGACCGCGGGCAACACCGGAGTCGGGCTCGCGCTCGTGGCCGCGTCGCGCGGCTATCGGCTCGCGTGCGTGCTGCCGCAGAAGATGTCGATCGACAAGGTCGAAGCGCTGCGGCTGCTCGGTGCGGAGGTGTTCGTGGTGCCGAACGCACCGCCGGACTCGCCCGACAACTTCCGCAACGTCGCGGCTCGGCTCGCGCGCGAGCGCGGATGGTTCGCGTGCGATCAATTCGAGAATCCCGCGAACCCGCGCGTGCACGAGCGCACCACCGCGGCGGAGATCCTCGCGCAGACGCGCGGCAAGGTCGGTGCGTTCGTGGTCGGCGCGGGCACGGGCGGCACGATCACCGGCGTGGCGCGGGCGTTCGCGCGTGCAGGCGTGCGCGCGAAGATCGTGCTCGCGGATCCGATCGGCTCGGGCTTGGCCGACTGGGTCGACACCGGCACCGTCGGTCCCGACGGCTCGTACCTCGTCGAAGGCATCGGCGGCGCGCAACCGCCGGGCAATCTCGATCGCTCGCTCATCGACTTCGCCGAGCGCGTGTCGGACGACGAGTCGTTCGCGATGGCGCGCCGACTCGTGCGCGAAGAAGGTTTGTTGGTGGGCGGCTCGGCCGGCACCAACGTGGCCGCGGCGTTGCGCGTCGCGATGCGCGAGGACATCGACGGTCCGGTGGTCACGGTGTTGCCCGACGGCTGGGATCGCTACCGTGCCCAGCCGTGGATGCGAGACTGGTAGCCTCGCGTCGTGTACACGGTCGTCGACCTCGGAGCGGGCGTCGAGCCCACGGACATCGATGCGCACGGGAACGTGCTCGCGCACCGCGGACCCCTCGGTACGCCGACGTTGTTTCCCGTCGCGGGTGCGCCGATCGACATCGGTGCGAAGCTCGGCCTATCGCTGTCGAGCTCGTACGGCATGAACGATCTGCTGCAGGTGGTCGCGAGCGGCAACGGCGGCTTCGTCTGCGACCTCGCGAAGAACACGGTGAAAGCGATCCCGCTCGATCTCCCGCTCGCGCTCAACGACGTGGGGCTCGCGGTCGGTCGCGTGGGCGGGCGCCCGGCCTACTCGCTCGCCGGCGGGCCGCCGCTGCCGATCTTCTCCGACGACTCCGGCGGCAGCGCGCTCGCAGTCAACGACAGCGGCACGATGGTGGGCGTCGGCTTCGCCGGTGGCCTCGCCAATCAAGCGGCGTGGAGCTTCCACCTCGGTGGGATGCTGAAGGTGCACACCGTCGGCAGTCCGTCGATCGCGACCGCGATCAACAAGAGCGGCATGATCGCCGGTGTCGACGACGGCGCTGGTTTCGTCATCGACGCGAACGGGCAGCTCACGCAGATCACGGTCGCGGGCCTGAACACCAGCGTGCTCGACATCGCCGACGGCGGTCGCTTCGTCGGGCTCGTGAGCAACGCGACCACGCGCCGTGGCTTCGTCGGTCAGGGTGCGGCGATCCAGGATCTCACCGCGCTGCTCGTCGCGAGCCCGACGGTGGTGATCGAGATGGGCGTGGCGATCAATGCTGCCGGATGGATCGCCGCGACCGGTCGCGTCGGCGGCGAGCTGCACGGGCTCTTGCTGAAGCCGATCGCGCCGGGCTCGCGCTTCCGAACGCTCGCGACGATCGTGCATATCCTCATCGGCGGTCGGCTCGACGACGACGGGGTCGGCATCGGTCACGGTCCCGAGCCGCTCCCGCCGGGCCCGCTGCGCGACGGCCTCGTCGGTATGGCGCTGGTCGAGCTCGCCGAGCTGCTCGAGGATCGCGGTACGCGTGCGGGCGTGCGGGCACTGGCGCGCGAGCGCATGCAAGTCGCGCTCGAGCACGTCTTCGCGGGGGCGCACACGCACGCGAAATCGTCCGAGCTGGGCTCGGGCTTCCCTCCGTTGTCCGAGCTCTGATCGCAGAGGTACTCTGCGGCAGATGAAAACCCGCGCCGCAGTCGCATACGAAGCTGGCAAGCCACTCGTCGTCGAAGAAGTCGATCTCGAAGGGCCGCGCGCCGGCGAGGTGTTGGTCGAGCTGAAGGCGACCGGCGTGTGCCACACCGACGAGTTCACGCGCTCGGGTGCGGATCCCGAAGGCTTGTTCCCGGCGATCTTCGGGCACGAAGGTGCAGGCGTGGTGGTCGAGGTCGGCGCGGGCGTCACGTCGCTCGCACCCGGTGATCACGTCATTCCGCTGTACACACCCGAGTGTCGCGGCTGCAAGTCGTGTCTGTCGCGCAAGACCAACCTGTGCACGGCGATCCGTGCGACGCAGGGCAAGGGCTTGATGCCCGACGGCACGAGTCGCTTCTCGATCGGCGGGCGACCGATCCATCACTACATGGGTTGCTCGACGTTCGCGAACCACACGGTGTTGCCGGAGATCGCGTTGGCGAAGGTGCGCAGCGACGCCCCGTTCGACAAGATCTGCTACATCGGTTGCGGCGTCACCACGGGCATCGGTGCGGTGATCTTCACCGCGAAGGTCGAGCCCGGCGCGAACGTGGTGGTGTTCGGGCTCGGTGGCATCGGGCTCAACGTGGTGCAGGGCGCGAAGCTGGCCGGCGCGGACATGATCGTCGGCGTCGACATCAACCCCGCGCGCGAGGCGTTGGGGCGCAAGTTCGGCATGACGCACTTCGTCGATCCGCGCCAGCATTCCAACGATCTCGTCGCGCACCTCGTCGAGCTGACCAAGGGCGGCGCCGACTACAGCTTCGAGTGCGTGGGCAAGGTCGACTTGATGCGCCAAGCGCTCGAGTGCTGTCACCGCGGCTGGGGTGTCAGCGTGATCATCGGCGTCGCGGGGGCCGGGCAGGAGATCGGCACGCGTCCGTTCCAGCTCGTCACCGGGCGCGTGTGGAAGGGCTCGGCGTTCGGAGGCGCGCGCGGCCGCACCGACGTGCCGAAGATCGTCGACTGGTACATGGACGGCAAGATCGAGATCGACGATCTCATCACCCACAAGCTACCGCTGTCGCGCATCAACGAAGCCTTCGACCTGATGCACTCGGGCGAATCGATCCGCACGGTGATCGAGTTCTAGATCCCTGCCGCGATCTCGTCGAGTAGCGCGAGCTCTGCTGCGGTCGGGTAGTGCGTGCCCACCATCGGCACCACGGTCTCGGCGAGCGTCGCCGCGTCGTAGGTGGTGACCTGCGCGGCGGTGGGGATCTCCTGCGCCGCGCCGTTGCTGACCGCATCCATCTCTTCGGTGGGCAGCACGTTGCCGTCGAACCAGATCGTGCCGACGCTCGCGCCGGTCTCCCAGATGATCGCGTCGCCGGGGTCGCCGGCGAGGCCGTCGACGAAGTGGAAGACGTTGTTCACCACGTTGAGGCTCGGGTTGGTCTCGCCCTCGTCGTACGCGACGTGCAGGCCCGCGGCGCCACCTTCGAACCAGCCCCAGCCCCACACCACGTTGTTCACGTAGTCGATCTGCGCGCTGTCGTGGCGGATGCGGATCTGTCGCTCGTTGTTGCGCGCGAACACGTTGTGGTGGATCGACACGCGGTCGCGATCGAGCGTGATGTCGTCGGTCGACAGATGCAGCATCTTCGCGGTGTCGATCATCAGGTTCCACGACAGCGTCACGTCGTCGACGTCCGACCACAGATCGAACACGCCGTCCTGCGCGCCCGAAGCGGTCACGTGATCGATGATGATGCGCGACACGGGATTCGCCTCGCCGTCCATGCCCCAGATGTCGCCGCCCTCGAGCTCCACGGTTGCACCCGTCATGCGCAGGTGGTGGATGATCACGTCGCTCACCGGCCCCGTGCTGTTGCCGGCTTCGATCGTGGTCGCGATGCCTTCGGGCTGCACGATCGTGATGCCCGGATCGGGCGCCGATGCGCCGTCGAGCGTGATGTACGAGTCGCGGATGTTGAGCGTCTCGCTGAGCGTGATCGTGCCGCCGATGTCGAACGTCACGTGCCGACAGCCCTCCGACAACGCGTCGCGCAGCGTGCCCGGCGTCGCGGTGTCGTCGAGCGACGTCACCGCGTAGTCGGTGGCGCCGGTGGGACAGTCCTCGTGGCCGCGCGTCACCGCACCGAAGCCTTCGTAGCCCGACGGCGGCGGCTCGCCGGTCGAACCGTCGTCGGTCGACGTGTCGAGGCTGGTCTGACCGCTCGAACCATCCGTGCCCGTGGTGGTGGCTTGCGTCGCGCCGGTGGACGCACTGGTGTCGGCGGTGCTCGACGTCGACGCGCTGGTCGAGCCGGTCTCGCTGCCGGTGTCACCGGTTTGCGCGTCGTCGTCGTCGCCCGGGCACGCGAGCAGCAACAGGCCGAGCCCGAGACTCCACCGCACTTCGAGTCGACGCATTCGTCGACTCTATCATCGGCTCAGGGCTCGCAGCACAGTGCGTACGCTTGCACGGTGAAGAACCAGTCTGCGTCGGAGTGATAGGCCCGGCACTGCCAGCCGTTGCCGGGGATGCCGACGATCGAGCCGCTCGAAGTGAGCCATGCATGATCCTCGTGGTTGATGTTGCAGCGACCGCCGGCGAGCACGGGTCCGCCGATGCAATACGCCGAGGCGGTCTTCACTCCGGTCGTCGCATACTGCTCCTGCGCGTACTCCCACGTGCACCCCGCCGGTGGTGTCGCTTGCTCGAGCTGGCCGTCGAGCTCGAGACCCGGAGCGACCGGATGCGCATGCGCGTCCTCGTCGTCGACGTCGTGCTCGTCGGCCTCTTCCTGCGCTGCTTCGGCGTGCTCGCGCGCCGGGTCGCAGGCCATGAGGAACGCGAAGAGGAAGGGCAGCGCGGGAGGGTGTCGCATGATCGCGTCGGCAGACCCGGTGCGCGGCGCCTTGTGACGCGAGCCGGTCGCGATCAGCGGCGCTGCGCGATCCACCGTCGGATCTCGGCGGCGGTCTCGGGCTCCGGCCACGCCGCGTAGCGCATCGCGCCCGCTTCGGCGAGCGCGGTGACCAACACAGGATCACCGCCGAGGGCGTGGTGCACCTTCGCGAGCTCGAAGAGGGGGAGTTCGTCCGGGTGGTAGGTCGACGAGTTTCCCGGGCGCAGCGCGAGCGTGCGCTCGAGGTGGGGCAACGCGCGTGCGGGCTCGTCGAAGTCCATCAACACTTCCGCGAGCGTGTGGTGCAGGCGCGCGAGGTTGGGGCTCTGCGGATCGTAGGCGTGCTCGCCGATCGCGAGCGCGCGCTCGGCCAATGCGATCGCGTCGTCCTTCTGCCCGTGCTTCACTGCGATGAGCGCGAGCTTGGCGATCGTGAGGCACAGCCGCGGATCCTGCGGGCCGTAGGCCTTTTCGCGCACCGCCAGCGCGCGACGAAACCACACCTCGGCTTCGTCGTAGCGCTCGAGCTCGAAGTGCGCCATGCCGAGCCCGTAGATCGGAAACCCGGTGTTCGGATGCTCCGGACCGAGCGTCGCCTCGTAGAGCGCGAGCGCCTGCAGGTCGTAGGCGATCGCCGCGTCGTAGTCACCGAGATCGCGGGTGACCTCCGCGAGTGACGACAGCGGAATCGTCAGCCACGAGTGACGCGGACCGTACGCGCGCGTCCACACGTCGAGCACGTGCTCGAGCATGCGCTTACCTTCGTGCAGACGACCGCTCATCATTTCGATGCGCGCCATGTTCGTCAAAGGGATCACCGCGTCGGGATGCTCGTCGCCGAGCGCCGCGGACCAGATCGCATGCGCGCGGCGATACGCAGCACCCGCGTCTTCCATCTCGCCCAGCCCGTAGAGCGCGTTGCCGAGGCTGTTGATCGCCCGCGCGACGTACGGGCTGTCGTCTCCATACGCCTCCGCGAGCAGATCGATCGCTTCGAGGTAGTGCTGCTTCGCGGCCGCAGTCTCGGCCTTGCCTTCGAGGGCGTTGCCGATGCTCACCAGCAGTCGCCCGCGCGGACCCGCCGGCACCGCGACGCGTTCCGCCGCCGCGAGCCCGTGGCGGCCCCACGCGAGCGCGTCGTCGTTGCGCCCGAGCTTGTAGCCGATCACGTAGACGAGCTGGTTGATCACCACCGGCACGAGCTCGTCGTGGCCGTGCGCGAGCGCAGCGTGCTCGGCTTCTTCGAGGCTGGCGATCGCACGCTGGTACTGCTCGGCATCAGCTTGCGCGCGCCCCTGCACGAACAGGCTCTCGGCGAGCAGCGGTCCGTGATCGAGCGCGCGGGCCTCCGCCACCAGCGCTTCTGCGGGTGCGAGCGCATCCGCGTGACGCCCGGCGGCCAACGTCGCTTCGACGCGCGCGAGCTCGTCGAGCGCGACGCGTACGTCCTCGCTCGAAGCGGGATCGTGGGGTGCGAACGGATCGCTCGCATCCGCAGCGATGCGATCGCAGCGCTGCAGATTCGGCAGCCCCTCGACCGCCTTCACGGCGTTGCGCGCGATCGCCTCGTCGGCGACCACCAGCAGATCGCCGAGCGCATCGACCGATGCATGTGCGCGCTGCAAGCAACCCATGCGCGCGTCGAGTGCGTGCGCCTGCGCGGCGAGACAAGTCTCGCGATGACTCGCCTGCCAGTGCATGCCGTACTCGTCGAGCCCCGCGCTCGCACGCTGCCAGCTCGCATCCGCGTGATCACCGAGCGCTGCGAATGCCGCGGCCGCGCTCGCGCGCTGTTCGGCCGACCACGCGGCGTCCCACCGCTCCGCCGCGCCGGCACAGCGCTCGCGTT
>DASZPU010000264.1:0-8454 GCA_035550195.1 Nannocystaceae bacterium | reverse complement strand
GAGATCATCCGTTGCGACAACGATCCGAACTATCCCGACAATGGTCGGATCGAATTCCTGATGGGAGGGGGTCTGTGAGCGACGCGAGCGGACACTGTTGCACCGACGGCGAGGAATCGCCGCGCGAGAACCCTCCGGGGCTGCCGCGGGTCACGATCCATCGCGCGCAGCCGAAGGTGCTCGCGCGGATGTTGGAAGCGCTTCCGGATGCGCGCGTCGAGCCGGTGCTCGGCGGACCGCCGGTGGTCGAGCCCCAGCCGCTGCGCTCGCTCACGGCGCGCTCGACCGACGATGCATCGATCGCGCTGCTCGACGCGTGGGCGTGCGCGTGCGACGTGCTCGGGTTCTACGGCGAGCAGCTGCTCAACGAAGGCTTCCTCGGCACTGCGAGCGAACGTCGCTCGCTGCTCGAGCTCGCACGCGCGCTCGGCTACGAACCGAATCCCGGAGTCGCAGCGAGTGTGCGCGTGGCGTTCACGATCGATCCGAACGCCGCCGACACCGTCGATCTCGCGGTCGGGCTCCCGATCGGCAGCATCCCCGCACCGGGCGCGCTGCCCCAGACCTTCGAGATCGTCGAATCGCTCGAAGCGCGCAACGAGTGGAACGAGATCGCAGCCGCGACCACGCGTCGTCAACATCTCGCGCGCGAGCAGACGGAGATCTGGCTCGCGGGCATGTCGACACGGCTCGTGAAGGGCGATGCGCTGGTGCTGTTCGGTGGCGAGGTCGCGCCGGCACCGGGCGAGGCCCCCGGGCCCGGCGACGAGCGCTGGGACTTCCGTCGCGTCGCCGAGGTCGTGCTCGAGCCGAATCGTGGCGTCACGCGCATCGTGCTCGACCGCGGTCTGGGCGACGACTACACGCTGCCCGCCGGTCGCTCGCCGACTGCGGCCGTGCTTCGGCGACGCGCGGGGCTCTTCGGCATGGCGGCACCGAACCCGGCGTTCATGTCGTTCCCCACCGGCACCTCGCGCAACGACTGGGTCGAAGAGAACGTGGTCGACGGGGTCAAGCGCTTCGAGTGGAGGCGCTTCGACCTCGCCGACGATCCACTCACCAAGCGCGGCGAGATCGATCTCGACCGCGAGCACGACGGCATCCTCGGCGGCAGCTGGGTGGTGCTGCAGATCGGCCTCTTGGTCGAGCTGTATCGCGTCCGCTACGCGACGCCACGCAAACGTCAGGACTTCGGCCTGAGCGGCAAGTGCACGCGGCTGCGACTCGACAAGACCAGTCCGCTCGCCGGCGAGGACCTTGCGAAGTTCGAGCGACGATCGACCACGGTGTTCTTCGACAGCGACGTGCTCCCGCTCGCCGAAGCGCCGTGGGCGGGCACGGTGAGCGGACGCTTCGTCGAGCTCGACCGCGTCATCACCGAGCTCCCGGTCGGGCGGCGCGTGATCGTCACCGGTATCGGCGTCGACGGTAGCAGCGTCGTCCACGAGAGCACGGTGAAGGGCTGCGTCGTCGCTGCAGTCGATACCACGCGCGTCGCGGCACGCACGATCCTCGAGCTCGCCGAGTCGCTGCCGAAGGCGCTGCTCCGCGGCAGCATCCGCGTGCTCGCGAACGTGGCGCTCGCGACCCACGGCGCGAGCGTCAGCGAGGCGCTCGGTCACGGTGACGCGAGCGCAGCGCACGTGAGCATGTGGCTCCGCCAATCGCCGCTCACCTGGATCCCCGCCGCGACGGTCGACGGCGCCCTGGCCTCGCTGGTGCTGTGGGTCGACGGATTGCGCTGGTCGATGACGCCATCGTTGTTCGAGTGCGGACCGACGGATCGCGTGTACGAGCTGCGCACCGACGACGACGGACGCTCGGTCGTGACGTTCGGCGATGGGCTGCGAGGCGCGCGTCTGCCGAGCGGCATCGAGAACGTGCTCGCGAGCTACCGCAAGGGCATCGGGGTCGCGGGTGAAGTCGCGGCCGGCTCGCTCAGCGTGCTGCCGATGCGCCCCTCGGGTCTGCGCGCGGCGATCAATCCGAGCGCTGCCGAAGGCGGCGCCGATCCGGAGCCGGCGGAGCAGATTCGCGAGAACGCCAACCTGCGCGGGCTCACCCTCGATCGCCTGGTCTCGGTGCAGGACTACGAGGACTTCGCCCGCGCATTCGCGGGCATCGGCAAGGCCAGCGCCGCCGAGCTGTGGGACGGCAAGCGAGCGTTCGTCCACCTCACCATCGCGAGCGCCAGCGGAGCGCCGCTCGGCGCGAGCTCCGAGACGCGCCGCCGGCTCGCCGAAGCGATCGCGGCCTACGCCGATCCGTCGCACGTCGCGTCGCTGGGCACGTTCGTGCGCGTCCCCTTCCGCGTCGACGTCGCGATCGTGCGCGACCCGGCGTTCGACAAGGTCGCGCTCAAGGCCGCGATTCGTGCGGCGCTCGTCGCCGCGTTCTCGTTCGGTGCGCGAGCGTTCGCTCAGCCGGTCACCGCCGCGGAGGTGCTCGCGACCTTGCATCGCGTTCCCGGCGTGACGGCGATCGATCTCGACGCGCTCTACATCGGCGACACGCCGTCGTCGAACGCACGCCTCACCGCTGCGCCGGCGACATGGTCCGGCGCAACGGTGAAACCGACGGAGCTGTTGGTCATCGACGAGGACGGGATCACCGTGCGGTGGATCGAGTCATGAAGGCGCGCCCGACCCTCTACGATCGCTTGCCCGAGACGCTGCGTCGCAGCGACGTCGAGCGCGGCCAACCACTGCGTGCGCTCGTCGACGTGCTCGAGCGCGAGCTCACCGAGCTGCGGCTCGACGCCGAGCAGATGTGGGACGCGTGGTTCATCGAGACGTGTGAAGAGTGGCTCGTGCCGTACATCGGCGAGCTGGTCGGCGTGCGCGGCATGCAGACCGGACCCGACGGCACGGTGCCGGTGCGTGCATTCACGGCGAACCAGTTCGCATATCGCCGTCGCAAGGGCACGGTCGCGGCGTTCGAAGAGCTCGGTCGCGATCTCACCGGTCGGGCCACTCGCGCGCTGGAGTACTTCGGGCTCTGCATTCGCACTCCGCACATCCGCCACGTGCGATCGCAACCACCGGCGACGGTCGATCTGCGAGACACGGTCGCGCTCGAGCGCATCGGCTCGCCCTTCGAGTCGTTCGCGCACGGCCCCGACGTCCGCCACATCCGTAGCGGTCGCGGCCGTTACAACCTGCCCAACGTCGGCCTGTTCGTCTGGCCCCACGAGGTGTTCGCGATCGAAGGCGGCACGGCAGCGCGGCATGCCGCGATCGCCGAGGCATTCACCTTCGATCCGCTCGGGCGCGACGTGCCGCTGTTCGGTGCGCCGGCGACCGAGCAATCGATCGACTCGCTCGCGCAGCGCCGGCACGTTCCGCGTCGGCTCACGCGGCTCGACCTGTGGCGGGAGCAAGAGCTCGGCACACCGATCGATCTCACGGAGCTCGCGGTCGTGCCCGCCGTACCACCGCCAGCGCCGGCGACCGATTGGAAGATCGAGATCGCCGACCTCGGCGGGCCCGCGGCGGGTTGGCCCGTGGGTCGGCCGGCGCCCGATACGATCCGCGTCGATCCGGAGCGCGGCCGGATCCTGTTCAATCCCAGCGCAGCACCGCCCGCCGACGCGGTCGCAGTCGACTATCGTCAGGCGTCGCCGTGGCGGATCGGCGCGGGTCCGTTCGACCGCAACGATCGCTGGCTCGCACTGTGGAAGACGATGCGCGACGACGTGACGTTCTTCCGTCGCGTCAACCCGCAGCCGCTACCGGCGAGCGCGCTCGGCGTGGCGACGTTCGCCGACGCGATCACCGACTGGAACGCGTTCGTCACGGCGTTGCCTGCGAGCGAGGCCGCGGACGCGATCGGCGTGATCGCGATCGACGGTGCACGAACCGATGCCACCGCGACGGTTACGATCGCGTTGCCGGCGGGCGCACGACTGTACGTGGTCGCGCTCGCGACCTCGGCGTCGCCGGGTGACTCGCTGGACGGCGACCTCGCCAACGGCACGCGACCGGTGCTGCGCGGCGATCTCACGGTGGTCGCGACCGCACCGGCGAGCCCCGGGCGACTCGGCGGCAAGCTGGTGCTCGACGGCATCGTGCTCGCCGGACACCTCGCGATCGCGCCGGGTGAGCTCGAGCGGCTCGAGCTGATCGATTGCACGCTCCCGCCACCTTTCGCCGATCTCGTCGTCGGCGCGGGCGCGGGCGGTCAGAACGCGGGGCTCGAGCTCGACGTGCGTAGCTCGCAGATCGGGCCGATCGCGGCGCCCACCAGTGCGGGGCGATGGACGATCGCCGACAGCATCGTGCACGGCGCACCCGCGGCGATCGACGCGATCGGTGTCGAGCTCGACATCGGCGGCTCGACCATCATCGGCACGACGCGCGGTCGGATCCTGCGTGGCAGCAACAGCCTCTTCACCGGCGCGATCGATGTCGCACAGCATCAGCAAGGGTGCCTGCGCTACAGCTACGCACCGCTGGACGCGAACACGCCGCGACGATTCCGGTGCCAGCCCGACACCGCGCTGCAGGGCATCGTCGATCCGATCGCGCGCGAGCGCATCACGGCCACGGTTCGACCCGAGCTCGAATCCCTCGATCCCGCCGATCCCGGCTACGCATGGCTCGCCGAGGGCAGCGCCCGCGAGCTGCGGATCGGCAGCGAGCACCACGCGGAGATCGGCGCCGCCGAGCATCTGCGTTGGGCGATCCGCGAGGCGAACCTCCGCGCAGCGCTGCGCCAGTACTTCCGGTTCGGCCTCGAGGCGGGACTTTTCTTCGAGACCGAGACTGCGAGACCCACGACATGAACGGCGACATCTCCCGCTCCACCTTCGATGCCGACAAGGGCTACAGCAGTGTCCGCGAGCAACAGGGGCGCCTGCGCACCGACGCGGATCACAACGAGCAGGTCGACATCGATCTGTTCGACGAACGCACCGTACGCACCGACGTGATCGGTGACTCGGGTGCGCCGCAGGGTGACGCGGGGATGGCGATCACCAGCACCGGGCCCGCGCTGCACATCGGCGCGGGTCGCTACTACGTCGACGGGATCCGCTGCGAGAACCGCCCGGACAGCGCGACCTTCGTCGACTTCACCGCGCAACCGTTCTTGCCCGAGGCCGTGCTACCGAGCACCGCGGGTGTCTTCGTCGCGTACCTCGACGTGTGGGAACGACCGATCACCGCGATCCAAGATCCGGCGATCCGCGAGGTGGCGCTCGGCGGCGCCGACACGACCACGCGCACGCAGGTCATCTGGCAGGTGAAGCTCTTGCCGATCGCCACACCGGGCGCGAGCCCGAGCTGTGCATCGCCGTTCGACGAGTGGAGCGCGCTGTTGGCGGGCACGGACGGCACGCTCGACGTGCGCGTCACGCCGGCGGGCACGACCACCGATCCCTGCGTCGTGCCGGAAGAGGCCGGCTTCCGCGGCGTGCAGAACCAGCTCTACCGCGTGCAGGTCCACGACATCCACCCGACCGATGGTCCACGCTTCAAGTGGAGCCGCGACAATGCAGCGATCGTCGCGAGCGTGCTCGCGCAGCCGAGCGCCGACGTCGTCGATGTCGATCGCCTCGGTCCAGGTGGCGCCGCGGGGCTCGAGCTCGGCACCTTCGTCGAGCTCACCGACGATCACGATGATCTGCTGGAGCGCCCGGGTCGGCTCGGGCGCATCGTCGACATCGAAGAACGTGTGCGCCTCGTGCTCGATCTCGACGGCGCCTACACGTTCCACGACGATCGCCATCCCCAGGCGCGCGGCTGGTCCGACGCCGGCGTGCAACCGACCGGCACCACGTGGATCGCACTCGAGGACGGCATCGAGGTGCGCTTCGCCGGCACGCTGCGACCCGGCGATGCCTGGATCATCCCCGCGCGCACGGCGATCCTCGCGGGTACGCTCGATCGTCAGATCGAGTGGCCGCACGATGGCGGCGGCGCGTCCATTCCGCAATCACCCAGCGCACCGATCCATCACTACGCGAAGATCGCCGTGCTCGGATTCGACGGTACCAACTGGACCGTGATCGACGATTGTCGACCGCAGTTCGCACCGCTGGTCGACGAGATCGCATTCGGGTCGCGCGGCGGCGATGGTCAGCACGCGCCGTCGGGTCACTTCCTTCCGGCACCGATCGTCGTCGGGGTCTCGCAGGGATTGCTCGGGCTCGCGGGTCGCACGATCCGCTTCTCGCTCGTCGCGGATGCGATCGCCGGTCTCCGCGGTGGGCTCACCGCGACCGAGCCGGCGGCCGATGGCACCGCGACCACCGTGACGTCGATCGACGTCGACACCAATTCCGCCGGCCTCGCGCAGGTGTGGTGGAAGCTCGGTGCGGCACCGGGCGCGGAGGCACCACCGGACCTCTACCAGCCGTCGATGGCGCAGCTCGTGGAAGCGCGGCTGCTCGACGCCGGCGGATCACCGCAACAGCTCGCCACGCGCTTCGTCGCGATCCCAGTCGACGACACCGTGCTCGTCGCTGCGGGTGGTGAAGGCCAATCCGGTCGACCGGGTCAGGTGTTGCCGATCGCTCTGCGCGCGCGCGTCACCGCGGGAAGCAGACCCGTGCCCGATGCACGCGTGCGCTTCATCGTGATGGACGATCATTTCAACGGTGCACCGCTCGGCGAGTTCACCGGTGGATCGATCCACGCCAGCGCGAACCTCGTGACGCCGGAACCATGGGCCGGTGGTTCGCGGCTGCGCGCCGCCGTCGTCGCGACCGATGCGGCGGGCGTGGCCCAGGTGCAGTGGATCCTCGGCACCGAGACCGGGTTGACCACGCAACGCGTCACGGCGGCGCTGCTCGACATCGCGGGCACCGAGACCGCCCAGTCGACCCTGTTCACGGCCCAGCTCGCGCCCGCGACGGTCATGGGCACGAAGATCACGCTCGCGTCGGGCAATGCGACGGTCACCGAACGAATGCACGTGTCGCTCGGGCAGCTGAAGTCGGGGATCCGGATCACGATCGCCGACGACTTGTCGTTCGGCGTGCACGCGCGCCTACGCGTGGAGGCGCTGCTGCCGGTGACGTGGGCGAACAACGGCGTGCGACCCACGGGCGAGCCCATCGATCTCCACCTTCCATTGGTGTTGCATGCGATGCCGGATGCGCATGGTCACGAGCTGGTCTGGCAGCTCCAGCCGGTCGAGAACGAGACGCTCGGCCGGGTGTTGCATGCCGACGAGACCCATGGCGAGCGCCCCATCGTGCTCGGCTTCCGGCTCGAGCCGATCGCGGACAACCAGGGCTTCTCCAACCTATTGTGGTGGTCGCGCGACGTGCTCGTCGTGCCGTGAGCTTCGAGAAAATATGACTCGGGTCCCTTGTTGGCCGGCACCCGGGACCCGAGTCGACGCCCTGTTGTGCGGCGGGCCGGCACCCCGATGCCGCCAGGACTTCACCTCTGACTTGCTTCGACTCTGCATTCCTCACGGTGAGATCGCGACGCTGTCGAACGGACCGAAGTAGAACCTCGGAAGAACGCGCAACTTCGTTCGATGCACATTCGTTTGGATTCGCTTTGCTTCTGCTTTGTTCCTTGTTCTGCGTTCTCTTTGTTCCCGGCAACCTGGCCAGGTTCTCTGTTACTGACTTCCCTTGGATTTTCTCGGTGCGAACGACAGCCTAGCACCGCCCGCCTCCGTCGAGAAGCTGCGCGCGCTCGACGTCATGCGTAGGATCATCGCGGCCGCGTGGCCATCGGATCGGGCGCGCCCACGCAAGCCGAGGTAGGCTGCCCACATGGCGCGTCGGCGATGGCTCCTCGGTTGTGCGTTGCTCGGATGCGGGCCCGACGGCGGTGGACAGAGCAGCGTGGGCAGCAGCGACGAGAGCACGCATGGCGGCGACACGACGATCGTCCCGAGTGATTCGAGCGGCGCATCGACGAGCAGCTCGACCAGCGCGAGCGACACGACGACGGACACCGGGCCGGTCGACGACACCGGCTCGAGCGGAGGCGAGCTCGGGCCGTGCTTGAGCTCGGCCAACCTCGACCCGTCACCGTACGCGCCGCAGGTCTATCTCGGTGCATTGCGTGTCGATGCACCGGCGCTCGGGCGCCTCGTGCTCGGCGGCAACACGCCCGAGGGCATGCCCTACACCGCCGTGCTCGCTGCCGATGTCGTCGACGGACCCTGGGTGCTCGCGCAGGAGCTGGTGGGCTACACGCCCGACGACATCGGTGACATCGACGGTGATGGTCGCGACGATCTCGTCGCGATCGACGACGTCGGCGCCGGTAGCTGGTGGGCCGCGATGCCCGATGGCGAGCTCGCGCTGCAGTCGAGCTTCGCGGTCGCCGGCGATGCGGACGCGTTGGTGCGATTGCCCGGCGATGCGTTCGCCGGCATCGCGCGCGTCGACGGCGAGCTGTCGATCGCGCACGGCCTCGGTGACGCCACGTTCGGCGCGGCGACGATCGTCCCGCCGCTGTCGCCCGACCTCGGCTGGTCCACCCCGAT
>DASZPU010000263.1:0-2625 GCA_035550195.1 Nannocystaceae bacterium | reverse complement strand
TCGGCGGCACGCTGGTCATCGCTCGCAACGCGTCGCCGGGTGCGTTCCAGGATTTTTGGGGCGTGAATTGGGGCGACGACGTGGTCTACATCGACGGCGCCGACTGGTTCCCGACGATCAACGGCGCCGAGACGTACTCGCTGCGCGACCCCGACGGCATGACGATCGAGGGACCCACGCCGCCGCTCGAGCTCGCCACCGTCGCAGCGCGCACGGATGCCGATGCATCGGCCGACGACGTCGGCGCGTGGTCGGTCGACATCGCGCCGAACTCGGGCTCGACGCCCGGCGTGTCGGCGGCGAGCGGCGGTGTCTCGGGCACGCCCTACATCTCCGAGTACGCCGACCCCACGGGCGCCGGCAACTACGTCTACGAGTACGTCGAGATCGGCATCGTGCCGTAGCTCGCGCTGCTTCAGCGCAGCGTGAAGAGCAGGACCGCGGCCGCGGCCGCGACGTTGAGCGAGTCCACGCCGTCGGCGATCGGCACGCGCACCGCGGCGTCGCAGCCTGCGCGCACCGACGGCGTGAGCCCCTGCCCTTCGTTGCCGAGCACGATCGCGAGCCGGTCGGGCGCAGCGATCGCACCGAGCGGCGACGCGTCGTGGGCATCGGCGGCCCACCAGATCAGATCGCGCGCGGCGTCGATCGTCGCCGCGAGATCGTCGACCTCGACGAGCGGCTGATCGAGCACCGCGCCCATCGACGCACGCATCGCGCGGCGCGACCATGGATCGCCACAGCCTCCGCCGAGCACGACGAGATCGATCGCGAGCGCGCGAGCGGTGCGCACGATCGCACCGACGTTCGCGGGGTCGACGACGCGATCGAGCGCGACGACTCGCGTCCGCGCAGGGAGCCGCGCGAGCGCGTGCGCGTCGGACTGCGGCCGCGCGAGCACGGCGACGCAACCGCGATGGAATTCGAAGCCCACGATGCCGCCGATCTCCGCCTCGGAGAGCACGAGCGTATCGGCGTCGTGGGGGACTTCGATGCGCGCGGCGGCGCTCGGGCTCGCGACCACGAGCTCGACGCGATGGCGGGACGCGAGCGCGCGCATCACCGCGAGCTCGCCTTCGACGATCACGCGATCGGTGCGCGCACCCGCCCCGCGCGGCAGCTCGCGCAACACCGCGAGCCGCGGATCATCCCGCGACGGGCTCGTCCACCGCGGCATCGCGCTTGCGCGCCTCGAAGGCCGAGACGCACGCTCCGATCTCGTCGCACACACCGTCGCGCGCCGCCTTGGCCGCGACCTTGATCGCGTTGCCGATCGCCCGCGCATCGCTGCGCCCGTGGGCCTTGAGGATCGGCCGCGTGAACCCGAGCAACGGCGCACCGCCGTACTCGCCGTAGTCGGTGACCGCCTTCAAGCGCTTCAGCCCCGACGACAACAACCCGAGGCCGATCTTCCACACCAGACTCTGCTTGAACGCCCACTTGCCGAGGTGCTTGAACAGCTCGAACGTGCCTTCCGCCATCTTGAGCGTGACGTTGCCGAGCAGGCCTTCGCACACGACGATGTCGGCGCGTCCCATCGGGATGTCGTTGCCTTCGACGTTGCCGATGAAGTTGAGCCGCGGATCCTCGGTGAGCAGACGATGCGCGGCGACCAGCGTCTCGCCGCCCTTGGTGGGCTCGCTGCCCATGTTCAACAGGCCGATCGTCGGACGCTCGACCTTGCTGATGCGGCTCGCATACGCGTGGCCCATGTAGGCGAAGAACAGCAGATCCTGGGGACGGCAGTGCACGGTGGCGCCGACGTCGAGCAAGAGCGCGAAGCGATCCTTGTTCGCGCCGCGCTGCGGCGTGGGATAGACCGCCGCCAACGCGGCGCGCTCGATGCCGGGGATCCGCGGCACCCACTGCGCCGACGCGAGCACGAGCGCGCCGGTGGAGCCCGCAGAAACCAGCGCATCGGCGGCGCCATCACGCAGCGCTCGCATCGCGACGCACATCGACGCATCGGGCTTGCAGGCGATCGCCTCCTTCGGCTTCTCGTCCATGCCGATGGTGCCCGTGGCGGGGAGGATCTCGATCTGCGCCGGCTTGTGCTCGTGGGCCGCGAGCTCGTGCTTCAGCCGATCGGGCTCGCCACAACAGATCACGTGGATCGCCGTGGTGTTGCTGACGTGCGCCGCTGCGGCCATCGTCTGCGCCGGCGCATGATCGCCACCCATCGCGTCGAGCACGATGCGAGTCGGGTTGGACACCCTGCGATGCTACTCCGTCGGCGGGGGCTCGTCGCCTTTGATCCGCGACGAGAGCCGCGCGAGGAAGCCGAGCACCGTCTCGGGATCGAAGAGCATGCCGAAGTTGCGGCGGATCTCGACCGCCCGCGACGCAGCGAGCCGCAGCCACTCGTAGATCGGCCAGCGTTGCACGGTGGCGAGCGTGCCGGTGTCGTCGAGCGGGAACTCGGCGACCACGAGCGGTCCGTCGGCGGTGAACTGCGCCTCGGTGGAGAGCGTGCCGAGCAGCTCCTTCATCGGCTGGTTGATCGCGAGGAACTCGCTGCGAAAGCGCTTCACACCGCGCTCGCGTGCCGCCTCGACGAGGTGCTCCATGAGGATGCGACCGAGGCCCTTGCCCTGCATGCCGTCGACCACGACGATGGCGGGCTCG
>DASZPU010000262.1:0-5168 GCA_035550195.1 Nannocystaceae bacterium | reverse complement strand
GAAGCCGGCGAGATCACCACCGTGGGTCGCAACGGCAGCGATCTCACCGCGAGTCTCTTCGGCGCGGCGATCGGTGCCGACGAGGTGCAGATCTGGTCGGACACCGATGGCGTGATGACTGCCGATCCCTCGGTCGTGCCGTCGGCGCAGAGCATCCCGCAGATGCGCTTCGACGAGGCCGCCGAGCTGGCCTACTTCGGCAGCCGCGTGCTGCATCCGTCGACGCTCCTGCCCGCGATGACCGGTGACATCCCGGTGCGGGTGATGAACACGAACCGGCCGATGCATCCGGGCACGGTGATCACCGGCAAGCCCGGCGGCAACCCGCGCCTGGTCACCAGCATCGCGTACAAGGAGCGGCAGTCGGTGCTGCGCGTGAGCTCCACGCGTATGTTCGAGCAGGTCGGCTTCCTCGGCGAGTTCTTCGCGATCGTCGCGCGTCACAAGGTCGACGTCGACATGATCGCGACCTCCGAGGTGAGCGTGTCGCTCTCGAGCAAGGATCACGCGGCGCTCGTGTCGGCGCTGCCCGAGCTCGAGCAGCTCGGCACCTGCGAGCTGTCGCAGGGCAAGACCATCCTCTCGATCGTCGGACAACAGCTCACGCGCACGCACGGCATCGGCGGTCGCATCCTCGACTGCATCGCCGCCGCCGGCGTGAACGTCGAGATGATGACGTTCGGCATGGGCAGCATCAATTTCACCGTGGTCATCGACGACGCCGACATCGCCAAGGTGGTCCCGATCCTCCATAGTCGGCTCTTCGAAGGCTGACGCAGGGTCGTAACTGGCGGTTCCCGCGGAACCGTACTAGGATCCGGCCATGGGTATGGCTCGGTTGGATCCTTCGCCGTGGAACCTCGGTGCGCCGCTGGTCGGGATGATCGCGCTCGGCGCGTGCGGTCCGCTCGTGCCGATCGACGACACGTCGGGCAACGACGAGAGCACGTCGAACAGCACGACGAACGGATCGAACTCGAATACGAATCCGACGGGCCCGAATCCGACGGGTCCGAATCCGACCGGACCGAATCCCACGACGATCACGACGAGCCCCGGTGGCTGCTACGACGTGCCGTGCCCGCCCAACTACCACTGCGAGAACGGCTACTGCGTCTACGACGGCTGCTACTACGACGACGGCGGTTGTTGCTACGACACGTGCTGCGGCTTCGAGTGCGGCTGGTACGGCGAGTGTTACAGCAACGTCGAGTGCCCGAGCGGATACTTCTGCGAGTACAACTACTGCCAGGGCGCTCCGCAGGAGCCCGAGTGTGCGATCGTCACGCTCGACTTCCAGATTCCGATCCCCGGTGGTGGTGCGGTGCAGTCGCTCGCGTTCGTCGACGCGAACGGCGATGCGCAGCGTGATCTCGTCATCGGTCAGGCGGGCTCGGTGCAGCTCGTCGACGGCGCATCGTTGTCGGTGAGCGACATCGATGCCGGCGTGAACGCGGAGCACCTCGCGACCGGCGATCTCGACGGCGACGGCGACGGTGACATCGCGATGGCCAACGCCGCCGTCGGCGGTGGCGTGCGCATCCTGATGAACATCGGAGGTTGGCTCCCGGTCGACATCGCCGGCGGTACGCAGAATCTCACCGGCATCGCGCTCGGCGACGTCGAGGGCGACGGCTTCCCCGACATCTGGGCGTGGAGCTCGAGCGAAGGCACGTACATCTACTTCAACTCCGACGGCATGGTCTCGTCGGCGCAAGGCGTGTTCGACATCGCAACGTCGCTCGCGGTCGGCAACGCCGATGGCGATGGCCTGCAGGACACCGCGCTCTACTCCTATCAGCCCTACGTGCTCACCGACGGGGCGGCGTTCAACGCCTGGGGCCTGTGGGACGGCTCCAACCGCACCGAGCGCATCATCACGATGGCGAACTTCAACAACAGCGACTACGACGACATCGTCGTGTTGCAAGCGGTCAACGGCATCACGTTGTCGAGCTCGTGGGCCGGCCCGGTGATCGAATCGAGCCCATACCACTCGTGGTGGGCGACGACGGTCACCGACGCGGTGAGCTCCGACATGAACAACGACGGCTACGTCGACATCGTCGCGTCCGCGGCCGGCTCCCCGATCACGATCGCCTACGGTGCGCCCGAAGCTCCGCCCGACGTGATCAACTGCGTGCAGTATGTCGCGTCGCCGATCACTGCCGCCGTGACTGCGGTCGGTGACATCACCGGCGACGGCCGAGCGGACATCGCCGTCTCCGACGGCGTCTCGGTGTTCGTGATGGCGCAGAGCGGTTGATCGCGGCGGCGCATCGCGGTTCGAGTAACCTCGGGCCGCCGACATGCCTTTCCGATCCGCGATGTGGTCGCAGCTCGAACGCGCGGTGCTCCGGCTCGCGCCCGGCACCGGGCTCGCCGCGCGCGAGGTGAACGGCACCGAAGCGTTGCGTTGCGAGTGGCTGGAGACCGACGGGCTCGGCGGCTTCGCATCCGGCACCGCGCTCGGCATCCGCACGCGTCGCTATCACGCAGCGCTCTTGGTCGCGAAGGATCCGCCCGCCGATCGCGTCGTGCTCGCGCAAGGCTTCGAAGCGTGGGTCGACACCGACGCCGGCACGTGGTCGCTGTCGTCGAACCTGTACGAAGGCGACGTGCTGCATCCCGATGGCATCTCGTATCTGCGCGCGTTCGAGCTCGATCCCTGGCCGCGCTGGCGCTACGAGCTGCCCGACGGCACGCGCATCGTCGCCGAGCTGTTCGTGCCGCGCGGCGCACCGCTCGTCGTCGCGACCTGGACGCGCGAAGCCGGACGCGGCGGCGCATGGCTGCGCGTGCGCCCGCTCTTCGGTCCGCGCGACTTCCACGGCACGCACCACGTCAACGACGACATCTCGCACGGCGTCGCGCTCGAAGATCGTCGCGTCAGCTGGGAGCTCTACGACGGCGTGCCCGCGATCGCTGCGCTCGCGACCGGCAGCTACGAGCACGCGCCCGAGTGGTTCCACAACGTGCTCTACCTCGAGGAGCGCGAGCGCGGGCTCGACGATCGTGAAGACGTGTTCTCGCCCGGCGAGCTCAGCTTCGAGCTCGGACGCGACGCAGTGGGTCTGGTGCTCGGCACCGCGGATGCGCTCGCGGAGGTCGCGGGCAGCAGCTCGGCGCGCGAGCTGATCGATCGGCTCGGCGCAGAGGAACGCGCGCGGCGCAGCGACGATCCGCTGCAACGCGCACGCGATGCCTACGTCGTGCGCGGCGCGTCGGGCCCGGGGATCGTCGCGGGCTACCCGTGGTTCGGCGAGTGGGGCCGGGACACGTTCATCGCGATGCGCGGGCTGTGTCTCGCGTGCGATCGCTTCGACGAAGCCGCCGCGATGCTCGAGGACTGGGCCGGCGCAGTCTCGGAGGGCATGCTGCCCAATCGCTTTCCCGACCACGGCAGCGCGGCGGAGTACAACTCGGTCGACGCATCGTTGTGGTTCGGCGTGGTCGCGTGCGAGCTGATCGAAGCCTGTGCGCGCGCCGATCGCCCGCTGCCGTCCGCGCGTCGCGACGCGCTGCTCGCCGCGATCGATGCGATCGTCGCGGGCTTCGTCGCGGGCACGCGCCATCGCATCCACGTCGACGACGACGGGCTGGTCGCGGCCGGCGAGCCCGGCGTGCAGCTCACCTGGATGGACGCGAAGGTCGGCGACTGGGTGGTCACGCCGCGCATCGGCAAGCCGGTGGAAGTGCAGGCGCTGTGGCTCAACCTGCTCGCGCTCGCATCGAAGCATCGCCCTGCCCTCACCGCGATGTACGAGCGCGGACGCGCTGCATTCGCGCGCTTCTTCTGCGACGAACGCGGGCACTTGTACGACGTGATCGACGTCGATCACGAGCGTGGGCGCTGCGATGCCTCGCTGCGACCCAACCAGATCTACGCGGTCGGAGGTTTGCCGGTGCAGCTCGTCGACGGCGAGCAAGCGCGCGCGATCGTCGAGACGGTGGAGCACACGTTGCTGACGCCGATCGGTCTGCGCACGCTCGCGCCCTACGAGCACGGCTACGTCGGCCACTACGGCGGCGGCGTGCTGCAACGCGACGGCGCGTATCACCAAGGCACGGTGTGGCCACACTTGCTCGGCCCGTTCGTCGAAGCGTGGCTGCGCGTGCACGGCAACGACGCGACCACGAAGGCCGACGCGCGCGCACGATTCCTCGAGCCGCTGCGTCACCACCTGACCCACGCCGGGCTCGGTCACGTGAGCGAGATCGCCGACGCCGATCCCCCGCACACGCCACGCGGCACACCGTTCCAAGCGTGGGGCATGGGCGAGCTCATCCGCATCGAGCGGATGCTGCACGACGACTGATCACGCTGAACACGATCCGAAGCTGCGCGCGGCGTCACCGGGCCTCCACACGATGTTCGTAACTAGCGCGGCAGAGGCGGCTGCGCATACTGCCGACGATGCTCCGCTCCGACCGCCGATCGTACGGCGAGACTCTCGCCGGCAGCGATGCCGAGCTCGTGACGCGAATCGGAGCCGGCGACGCGGAAGCGTTCGCGCTCCTGATGCGACGACACGCGCGACGGCTGTTTCGTTGCGTTCGCGCCGTCGTGCGCGACGACGCCGAAGCCGAAGACGCGTGCCAAGAGGCGTGGCTGCGCGCGTATCGACACCTGCGTGATCTGCAGGACGGCGCGATGTTCGGACGCTGGCTCGTGCGCATCGCGATGCGGGGCGCGCTCGCACGCTCGCAGGAAACCCGCGGCGTCGTGTCGCTCGACGAGCTCGATCAGGCGCCCGCCAACGACGAGGGGCCCGAGTCGCGCTGCGACGATCGCCGGCTCGCGCGCCGCGTCGCGGGTGCGATCGACCAGCTCCTGCCCAGCTACCGCGACGTGCTGGTCATGCGCGACGTCGAGTCGATGACGACGCCGGAAGTCGCCGCGCTGCTCGGTGTCACGCAACAGAACGTGCGCGTGCGCCTGCATCGCGCACGCGCGAGCCTGCGTCGACGCCTGCGCGCGGCTTAGAGCGATTCCAGGTACGCGATCAGATCGACGCGCTGACCCGGGTCGAGCTGGAAGTCGAGCAGTGCTTCGTAGTGGTCGATCACGTCGCCGAACGTGGCCGCGCTGCCGTCGTGGAAGTACGGCGGATGCTGCCAAGCACCGCGCAGCGGCGTCGTGCGATAGCGACCGCTCTTGCTGCGGT
>DASZPU010000261.1:0-6969 GCA_035550195.1 Nannocystaceae bacterium | reverse complement strand
CGGCGCATTCGGCTTCGCGTGGGCCCGCGAGTGGCCCGACGAAGCACCGGGCCACGCCGACGTCGACTCGGGCCCGGTGATCCCGCTGCTCGACGCGAGCGCCGGATCGAGCGGCCTCTTGCTGGTCGGCGCCGCCGCGTTCGACGACGACGAGCTCCTCGCATCGCTGCGCCGCACGCTCGAGCTCGGCGCGTTCCCGATCGATCGCGACGGCGCGCGCCACTACGCGGCCGCGACCCCGGTCGGCGAAGCGGTCATCTTCCGCGCGCTGGCCCACGGTGCACTGTGGCGCGCAGTGGGAGCCCCCGAACGATGACGCCACGCCGTCTCACGACGATCGCACTGTCGCTCATGCTCGCGCTCGGTGTGCTCGCGCTCCTCGACGCGCGCCCGATGACCGCGACGATCGCCGGCAGCCCGGTCGACGCGCCGCTGCTCGGCCTGCTCTACGCCACGCTGTGGCTCGCGACGATCCTGCTCGCCCCACCGCTGTTGCTCGCCGCCGCGATCCTCAAGGCAGCTGGAAGAACAGCCGCACGTTGCGATCCTCGGGGATGCCTTCGCCGGTCGGCTGCCAGCCCGACGTGTTGTCGGTGATCCCACGAACGTGGCCGTCGTTGGCGATCGGATCGTCGTCGGGCAGCGCGACGTCGAGCGCGATCGAGGAGAGGCTGTAGTAGCCGTTGTCCTCGTCGCGGATCTCGAAGATGCGCATCTGGTGCGGGTGGTCGGCGATCGCACTGGTGATGATCTCCCAGTACGGATGGCCGCCCATCGGCTCGATCGGCGTCACGCGATGCACGTGCGAGTGACCGCACAGATGCGCGATGACGTTGTCGTACTCGCCGAGCAGCGATTGCCACTCCTCGGTGGTGAGCGCATCGGGCTGCTGCATGCCGCCGAGGCCGGAGCCGTCGCCGAGGCTGCCCGACGCGTGGTGGCTCGCGAGCAGCACGAACTTGCCGTCGGTCACCGCCTGATCGAGCGCAGGCTGGATGAACGCGTCGACGTCGGCTTGGCGGATCACACCCTCCGCGCCGCCGGTCTGCGCGGCGGTGTCGATGATGATGAAGCGGATGTCGGTGTCGCCGATGTCGAAGGTGTAAAACGCCTTGCCGTACGCGATGACGTCGTCGGTGACGCCGTGACCGTCGCCGCTGCCCGCGACGATCTCGAGCAACGACGGCCCGTCGAGCAGCGCGCGGCGATCGTCGGCGGGCACGGTGCCCATCACGATCGGTCCGCCCGGCATCGACCAGTCGCGCGTGCCGGCGTCGGCGTTGTCGCCGATCGCCTTGCTCTCCTGGGCGTCGATCGCGAAGTTGCCCTGCACGAGCACGTCGTGGTTGCCCATCACCCAGTACCAGGGCACGTCGAGCCCGACCGGCGCGAACGGATCCTTGTTGTCGTTGCCGGGGCCCGGCACCGGATCGTCGTCGATGCCGGAGTCACACTCGACCACCGGCGCACCGTCGAGGATGTCGACGTACCACTCGACCTCGTTGGTCTGCGCGCTGTCGGCGTTGTCGCCTCCGAGCACGACGAAGTCGAGCGGATCATCGGCGTGCACCGCATTGATCGTGCGCACCGCGGCGTTGACGATGTTGCACTCGTGACCGTCCTGCGGACGGAAGGCGCCGGCGAAGGCCTGATTGTTGTCGAAGCTGACCAGGCGGGTCGGCGACTCGTCGTCGGCGAGCTGCGTGTCGGCGAGATGCACGAAGCGAGTGACGCGAGCCGCGTTCGCACCATCGGCGGGCGCAGGCATCCCGTCGATCGTGACGTCGATGATCGCCTCGCCGGGCGCTTCCATCTCCTCGCCGTAGCCGTCGGCGATCAGCTGATCGAGCTCCGCCGGCACACGCGGATCGCTGACCGGCTCGGGCTCGATCGCATGGCTCTGCACGCGCCGCGCGTCGGTGGTGAGCACGACACTGTCGAGCGGCGGCAGCGGATCGGGCAGATCGACCTCGCCGGTGGACGACGATCCACTCGACGTGTCCGCGACGCCGCTCGACTCGCTGCTCGTGCCGACCGTGGTGGTCGTCATCATCGTCGTGCCGCCGCTCGATGTGTCGGCAGCGCTGGTGCCTTCGTCCGCCGAGCCACCATCGTCCTTGCAGGCGACGGCGAGACACGAGACGACGCTCCATCCAACTCGCAGTAGACGCGGCATGGGGTCAGCCTAGCCGCGCTCGTCACGACGACGCAACGGGACCCGCGCGGTTTCGTCACACGCGCGTGTCGCTACGCCTCACGGCGTGCAGGCGTTGTCGAGCCACATGCCGCAATCGCCCGCCGCGGGATCGAACCAGGTCCCCGTGTTGTGGTCGCACCACTGCCACTGCCCCGCCGCGGGCTCGTGGCAGGTCGAGCACTCGAAGCAGAACCATGTGCCGAAGTTGGTCGCGCCCTCCGCCGCCGATGCGCCGCACCACGGCGTCCAACAGCCGCCGAACGGATTGAGGCCGTTGGCGTCGCACGTGTTCGGCATGCCTTCGGGGATCTCGCAGCCGTTGGTCCAGTCGCCGTCGCAGTTGGCCCACGGCGCCGTGCATGCGCGCTCGCAACCGGTGGCGGTGCACTGCGCGGTCATGTTGTCGCCCGCGACGCACGCTTCGGCGCACCCACCACAGTTGTCCGTGCTGTCGAGCGGCAGCTCGCAGCCGTCGCTCCAATTGTCGTTGCAGTTGCCGAAGCCCGGATCGCACACGAGCCCCATGCACAAGCCGTCCATGCACAGACCACCCGATGCGTTCGGTGCATCGCACGGCTGCGGATCACCGATGCAGCTGCCCGCGCCGTCGCACACGTCGGGACCCGTGCACGGATCCATGTCGTCGCACGTCTCGCCGGCGAACTTCGGCTGGAACTCGCACGTACCCTTCTCGCACGTGCCCGCGCCGAAGCAGCTGTCGTCGGGCAACACGCAGTCGCCATCGTCGGTGCACGTGCCGAGATCGGGCGGCAACGTCGGATCGTCTTCCGCCGACTCGCCGTCGTCCATCGGCTGCGCGCTGCTCGAGTCGACGCCGCCGGGGTCCTCGCTGCCCGGCATGAACGTCTCGTCGTTGCCGCCCTCTTCGTAGACGCCGTAGCTCGCGGACATCCCCGCACCGCCGCCGGCACAGCCGTACAGCAGCGTCGTCGCCATCGCGACGCGCATCGTGGTCCGCTCCACGATGTCATCTTACCAGAGACGACGGTGACGGATCCTGACTGCAACGTCGGCACGCGAACAAGTGGGAAGCCGATCGGTCGAGACAGGTCGTAAGCCGGGTTCTGTCCCACGACCGATTGCTCTGTCGCGGTGGCGATCATTCCTCTGAGCGGCACTACCCGAGGCGGGACGGGCAGCCCCCGGCGACGCCGCGAAGGACGCCGCCTGCCTCTGTTCGGCCTTGCTCCGGATGGGGTTTACCGTGCGGTCTTCGTCGCCGAAGACCCGGTGAGCTCTTACCTCACCGTTTCACCCTTACCCGCGCGAACGCGGGCGGTCTGTTCTCTGTGGCACTTTCCTTCGGGTCGCCCCGACTGGCCTGCGCCAGCACCCTGCCCTGTGGAGCCCGGACTTTCCTCGACGTCGCCGAAGCGAGCGCCGCGATCGCCTTGTCCTACTCGGCCGATCGACTTCCCAACGCGGCACGCTAGCACGTTTTCGCGCGGGACGTCAGCTCAAGATTCCGCGCACCGGTGACAGCGGCGCAGGGAGGTCGGTGTCGCCGACGAGCTCGCGCAGATCGATCTCGATGTTGCGCGTGAGCGCCGAGAGCGGAAGGTCGTTGGGATCGTGGCCGAACGGATGCTCGATCTCGCCGCCGATCGCATCGAGCCCGAGGAACGCGTACGCGATGAACAGCACCACCGCCGGCGTCGCGATGCCGGTCGACGACACCAGCCCGAACGGCAGCGCGAAGACGTAGAGCGCGACGATGCGATGGATGAGCAGCGAGTACGAGCCGGGGATCGGCGTGTTCTTGATGCGCTCGCATCCGCCGAACACGTCGGTGAAGCGACCGATGGTGTAGTCGAGCGCCGGCACGTGGTAGCGATCGATCGCACCTTCGCGCGCGGCGTCGGCCAGGCGATCGCCGAGCCACTGCAACGTCGCGACCGGACGATGCCGCGCGAGCGCGGCGCTCTCGCAACCGGCGCGCCGGGCGAGCTCTTCGACCTCGGCGACGTTACGTTCGTCGCGCAAGTGCTGGCGCACGAGGTGGACGAACGCCGCCGCCCCGAGCACGAGCTGGCGCTGTCGCGGTGTCGGCCGGGCCGCGCTGTCGCGATCGATCATCGTCAGCACCTGACGCGTCCACGAGCGCGAGAGGTTGACGAGCTCGCCCCACAGCTTGCGGCCCTCCCAGAAGCGGTCGTAGCTCGCGTTGTTGCGGAAGCCGAGGAAGATGCCGAGCGCGACGCCGACCAGCGAGAACGGTAGCGGTCCGATCTCCGCCGAGATGCCGTCGATCGACGTGTGCACGAACGTGATCGCGCTCGAGAACGCGACGACCACGAGCAAGCGCGGCCAGATGCGATGCACCGCGCTGCCGCGCACGGGCACGAGCTGCTGCAGCCAGGTGTGCTGCTTCAGGACGAGCATGGGGTCGGGGATTCTACCCGAACCGCACGCGTTCAGTGCTGGTGCTCGTCGTCCTGGATCATCACACGGACTTCACGACGGCGCTGCCCGTCCTCGCCGGTGTGATCGACGATGTCGACCTGCGCGTCGCCTTCGACCCCTTGCGCGCGCAGCTGCTCGATGACCTGGCGCTTCGCATCCTCGACACCGCCCTTGTCGATGACGATGTCGAGCCACGCCTGCGAGAGCCGGCCGCCGAGCGTGCCGTGGACCATGCCCTGCAGCTCCTCGTCCTCGAGTCGCGCCTGCGCGAGCTCGGGGAAGTGCTCGACGAGGTCCTCCCAGATGACGTCGGTGTCGAGGTCTTCGCCCACCGCGTCGATCTCGATGCGCATGCTCGCGCGCTCGGCCTCGCCGTGCTCGCGCACGCGCTCGAGCGCGACGCCCATGCGGAGCTCGTCGGGCTTGTAGTTGTCGGTGACGAACTGCACGAGCGCGTCGGGATCGACGTCGTCCGCGTCCGACACGTCGACGACGATCGCCAGACGATGGCCGATGCGCGCCGAGTAGTCGCTCGGCAGCGCGCACGCACCGACGGCGAGCGCGGCTCCGAGGCCACCGCCGATCAACCACTTCGAGACCGACGATCGCCGGCGATCGGCGCGCGGCAGCTTCGCGAGCAGCTCGCGCTCGAGCGCATCGCGGCGCGCGGCATCGGGCGCGGCAATGCGCTGCTGCAGGGCTCCGCTCAGCTCGCGTTCGAGATCAGATGGCATGGGCCGTCGCGCCTTTCTCCGTCGTCGCCGGTGCGACGCGCTCGCGCAGCTCGCGGAGCGCCCGCGCCATGCGCTGCTTCACTGCCGCCTCGGTGGCGCCGCACGCCTCGGCGATCTCGCGATAACCGAGCCCGTCGGCGAAGTGCATCGCGATCATCTCGCGCGTGATCGCGGGCAGCTCCGCCACGTGATTGCGCAGCGCCAGCGTGCGCTCGTCGGCTTCGCCGGGCAGCTGCGGC
The DNA here is from genome assembly GCA_035550195.1 of Nannocystaceae bacterium. Taxonomy (GTDB): domain Bacteria; phylum Myxococcota_A; class Polyangia; order Nannocystales; family Nannocystaceae; genus Xiheibacterium. The sequence goes on along the minus strand of DASZPU010000261.1, from coordinate 1,375 downwards.
GGCTCGGTGAAGAGCACGAGGTCCGCGACGTCGTCGAACGGCGCATGCTCCTTCTTCGTGCGCAGATGATCGATGACCGCGTTGCGAGCGATGCCGAGCGCCCAGCCGCGCACCGACGCGCGCGCAGGATCGAAGCGATCGAGGTACTCGACGATGCGATGAAACACCTTGGCCACCAGATCCTCGGCGTCGCTGTCGTTCGCGATGCGCCGCGCGACGTAGCCGTGCACGAGCGGATGCAGCCCGCGGTACAGCTTCGCGAACGCACGCGCATCGCCCTCGGCGGCCCGACGGGCGTGACGATTGGCGCGGTCGAGCCAGGAGATCACGGGCCACCCGAGCATACGAGCGACCCGCCCGTTCGGTGACATCGGGCCCGGGAACGCTCCCGGAGGCCCGGGTACGACTACCGCTGCGCTGCCGAATCATGCGCCGCGCCCAAAGGAGTCGTCCCATGTCCACGCAGTTCCTCACCACACTCGTGCTCGGCAGCGTCGGTCTCGCCGCGCTGATGCCCACGCCCGCGCTCGCCGCACCCACGACGCTCGACGTGCAACCCACCAACATCGTCGAGCAGCTCGTGCCCACCAAGGTCTACGAAGGCGACCGCGAGTTCGACGGCCACGGCCCCGACATCACCACCACCGTCAACGTCCGCATCTCGGACGATGGTCGCAAGCTGCTCGCGCGCGTCTACTTCAAGGCGCGCGAGACCCAGGCGGACTGGAGCACGACGAAGGCCGAGTGGGAGCGCACCGTGTACACCGCGCCCGCCGGCAAGACGATCACGCGCGTGATCGGTGCGGTCGAGGACGGTCAGCTCGTCGACAGTCCGACCTGCATCGGCGCACGCGCGGGCCGGTGCATCGCGTCGTCGACGAGCTTCAAGAGCGAGCCGGCGAAGTTCCAGTTCTTGATGCCGGGCGAGGATTGGTCGGTGGTCATCGATGCGATCGCCGAGCTGGTGCAGCAGATCATTCGCGCAGAGCAGCAGCAGAACGATCGCGATCAGCCGACCGCGGAAGAGCGTCAGGCCATGGACGTCGTCACCGACATCCAGACGTTCACCGCGGGCATCCGCTGGGAGCAGAACAAGCTCTACACGGTGCCCTCCGAAACCGGCGGCCCCGTGCGGCTGATGGCGATCGTCGGCGACACCGGCGGGCCCGACATCAGCACCGACAGCAACGGTCGCGACGACACGCGCGTCGAAGCGATCATGTTCAAGAAGGTGCGGATCGAGCTGCAGTGAGCTCAGAGGCCGAGCACGCCTTCGACCAGCTCCATCAGCTGTACGCGGCGCTTGGTGACCGGGCTGGTGCCGTCGACCAGCGCTGCGCTCTCGTCGAGCACGCGCGCGAGCGGGTAGAGCGAC
>DASZPU010000260.1:0-5703 GCA_035550195.1 Nannocystaceae bacterium | reverse complement strand
GCTGTGCGAGCAGCTGCTGGCTTCGTGATCAGATCTCTTCGACCAAGTAGTCGCGCAGGCCGACGCCGTCGATCGTCTGGCCTTCGTCGCGCACGAAGAAGCCCATGCCGGGTTGGCCGTCCGCGAAGGTGCCGTCGGTGGTCTGGCCGATCTGCACCCAGTCGTCGGGCTCGCGACGGTGGAAGATCGTGATCGTGTCGCCTTCGACGCGCATGCGCAGCTGATCGAAGTCCTGCAGCGGACCGGGGTTGTTGCTTTCGCCGCCCATCGGCGTGAAGTCGCTGTTGGGGCCGTTCCAGCGCATGAGCTGCACGCTGCCGTCGCCGTCGTAGAGGAACTCGTAGCCGCGAATCGTGGTCGCGGTGTCGGCCATCCGCGCGAGCAGCAGGATCTCGCCGAACGGCGCGCTGCCGGAGATGTAGACCGTCGCGGTGATCTGTACGTCGGGTGCGAAGCCGGAGAGGATCGCGTAGTTGTCGTTGTAGCGCGTGACGTATTCGTCGGGATGCGCGACGCCGGCGGTGGTGCGCACGCGCAACCACGGCGATGCGATCGCCGACCACGCTCCATTTTCGCTGATCGGATCCTCTTCGAGCGGGAAGTCGGTGTAGTAGGTGCCGGGCGGCTGCGTGCCGAGATCGATCGGCGGCGCCGTCGTCGACTCGCTCGCGGCGTCGTCCTCCGAGCTGCCGCTCGTCTCCGACGACGTCGTCGTCGTCGTCGTCGATCCGCTCGAAGAAGATGACGACGTCGTCGGTCCCGAGTCGCTGCTCGACGTCGTCGACGAAACCGACGACGAGCTCGACTCGTCGTCGCCGCTCGGCGCCTCCGCGCCACAGCCCATCACCCACGAGACGATCCACGCGCGACGCATCGCGCCGGAGCATCGCAAGTCCCGAGCCAAGCGCGAAGGTCCACCATCACGACCCGCGCGCGACACGAGCGGCCGGGTCGACCCCTCCACGCGCGGGGCCAACCACCCCCGGCTCATCCGACGCGATAACGCAGGTGCGTCACCGTGGCGGATGCAACGGTCTCGACGAGCGTCAACGAAAGCGGCCGCGTGAGCCCGTCGAACAACCGCAGACCCACGCGCTGCACCACCGGCGTGAGCGAGATGTTCAGCTCGTCGACCAAGCCCGCATCGAGGTACTTGCAGATGATCTCCGCACCGCCCGAGATCCGCACGTCTCGCTCACCCGCAGCCGCGCGCGCTTCCTCGAGCACGTGCTCGAGCGCACCGTCGACGAAGTGGAACGTGGTGCCACCGGGTCGCGGCCACGCAGGCCGACGCTCGTGGCTGAGCACGAACACTGGCGTGTGGAACGGCGCGTTCTCGGGCCACGCTTGCTCGCCTTCTTCGAACATCCGCTTGCCCATGATGTTCGCGCCGATGCGTGCGAAGGTCGCGGCGAGCAGCTCGTTGTCGCGACCGGTCTCGCCGTCGCCGCCCAGGCCGAGCTGCTGGCGAAACGCCTGCTGCTTGTAGATCCACTGGTGGATCAGCGCGCCGCGATCACCGAGCGGATTGCTCGGCCCGCGGTTGGGCCCCGCGATGAATCCGTCGAGCGACATCCCGACGGTCACGAATACGTTGCCCATGATCTCACTCCTCCGGCGCGCCTTCGAGGGCCCGCAGCTCGCACTCGATCACGAAGTCGGGCCCGAGCACGCGCTCGTGCAACGCGAGGAACTCGCGCGTCAACGCGATCGCCTCGGCCTTCGTCGCCGTCTTCAAGATGAAGAATCCACCGATGACTTCCTTCGCCTCGGTGAACGGCCCATCGGAGACGTCGAGCTTGCCGCCACCCAGGCGCAGCCGTGCACCCTCGGACGTCGGACGCAGCCCCTCGGCCGCCACCATCACGCCCGCTTCGGACCACCGCGCCATGAGCACGTTCATCTCGTCGATGAGCGGCTGCGGCGGCGGGTTGCCGGACTCCATCTCCTTCGCGTCGACCTTGATCAGCATGAGGTGTTTCATCGTCGTCTCGGCTCCTTCATCCCACGCGTCGAGCGGCGTGGGCGAGGATCGACATCCGTCCGACGATTTTCTGAGAAGGCCCGTAGCCCCCCTCCGGGCGGGGCCGAGACCAGCATGCGCGCCGCGCGAGCCCTCACCCGGGCGGCTGATAGTCGTCGCAGGCCTGATCGATCACCGACACCGCCGACTGGAAGAACGTCACGTAGTCCATCGCGGTGCCGCACACGTTGCCGTGCACGCCGTGGTCGCCCCACTTCTCGATGAACTGCTTCCAGTGATCGCCCTTCGGCGGCCCACCGCTGCCGCAACCATCCCACGCCGGCGTCAGGCCCATCACGACCACCGCCGACGGATCGCCGAGCTTCGCGTCGACGACCGCTTGGTACCACTCGTCGGGCCCGATCATGTCTTCGTAGTTCGGATCGTCGCTGATGAACGCGATGACCAAGAGCGCATCGTCGCGCAGGAAGCCGTCGTTGCAGCCACCGGGGCCGTTGATGTCGCTCGCGAGCGCCGCGACCATGCCGTCCATCGGGCGCTCCGACGAGTTGCCCGCGGTGCCGACCTGCGCTGCGCACTGGAACGCCGCGGACACATCGGGCTCGTCCGGGATGATGTAGCGATTGCCGCCCGTGAAGTTGCACGGCATGTCGCTCGCGTACGCGCCCGCGGGATGATCGACACCCGCGCCACGCACCGCATCGCATTCTTCGAACGCGGTGGTCTTGATGTAGTTGTCGCAGGTGTTCGACGACGGATCGATGCCCATGAACCCGTTGACCGTGTTGCAACGGCCCCAGTCGTCGGTGTCGACCACCATGATGTGATAGTCGCTGTCGGCTTCGATGGTGTTCTGGATCGTGTCGATGAAACCGGGGAACGCACCGACCAGCGATTGCTGGTTGTCTTCCATCGACACCGAGTTGTCGACGATGAACATGAAGTCGACGCGCTGACAGCCGGGATCGGGCAGCGCACCGGTGCCGTCGTCGGCGCTACCGATGTCGAAGTACGGCGTGCCGCCGCTGCCGTTGCCGCCGTCGGAGTCGGCCGACTCGCCGCCGCTCGGATCGTCGGTGGCGTCGCCGGCTTCGGTGCCTTCGCCGCCCGACTCACCGGGATTCGTGGTGATCGATCCGATGCTGACCGACCCGCCGCTGCTCGTCGCACGGCCGCCGTCCTCGCCGCCGCACGCCGCGAGCACCAGTCCCGCTGCCCAACTCCACGCTGCTCGATCTCGTGCCATGAGAAACCCTGGGCCCGGGATTGTCCCCGTCGCTTAGACCCCGAGGCCTACGTCCGTTCCGGGGCCGAAAAGGTTCTCGCGCCCGCGCGCGCTGTTTCCCGCGTATGAGCGCCAACCTCAGCGCGGGAGCGCGATGCGGACGACCACGCGATCCTGCAGCTTCAGCGCACCCGCGAGCGCGCGATAGGGCGCGATGCCCCAGCGCGAGGGCGTGAGCGCGACTTCGGCGCGGAGCAGCTCGCCGTCCTCGCGGACCACGATCGGCGGAAGATCGAGCGTGCGGCCGTGCAGCGTCAGCTTGCCCTGCACGCGCAGCGCAGCACGATCGATGGTGCCTTCGAAGCGCGCCTCGCGATGACGCGAGCTCGCGAGCACGTCGTCGTTCATCGTGCGCTCGATCTTGCCGAGGTCGCCACGCGAGAGCACCGAGTGCGCGACGCGTCCGTGCTCCACGGCACCATCGACGCGCAGACCCGCGAGCACGACGCGCACGACGATGAGGTCGCCGTCGATCGTCGCGGACCAATCGGTCGCGCGGATCTGCAGATCGTGGGCGAGCCGCGCGAGCAACCCGTCCTTGAAGGTGAGCACGAGGAGCTCGCGATCGGCCACGCTACTCCACCCACGGCAGCGCCGGCAGCTCGCGACGCGTCGCGGCCAGCATCATCTTCTGGAACTGGTTGTCGTCGCGCCACACGTCGCCCGCGAGCAGCGAGATGAGACCTGCGCGCAGCTCGGGATCGGGATCGCCGGCGAAGAACACGTTGTCGAGCAGCTTCGAGTTGTACCAACGATGCGCGATGGTGTGAAACGAGCGATAGATGCCCGCGGTCTCGCGGGTGAGCGCGGCCATGAGCGCGGGGTCGTGCTCGCGCTGCTCGGCGAGCGCGGGTACGAGCTGCTCGACCATCTTCGCAGCGCTGGTCATCGCGATCGCGACGCCCGAGCTGAACACCGGATCGAGGAATGCCGCGGCATCGCCGATCGCGACGCGACGCGCCCCGAACGGATTCGTGCACGCGTAGCTGTAGTCGGCGACGCGGCGCTTCGCCTCGATGCGCGCGCCCGCGGTGAGCTGCCGCAGCATCGGCGAGGCGGCGATCTGCTCGACCGCGAGATCCTCGGTGATGACACCGCTGCGCATCACGGCGCCGACGCTCAGCCGATGCGTCGCGAGCGGGATCACCCACAGCCATCCGTCGGGGATCCGCAGCACCCGGATGTCGCCGCGCTCCGCGAGCTCGGCCCACGGACCTTCGCCGAGCCCGTCGAAGTGCACGAACGCCGCGGCGCGCCCGAGCCCGTCGATGTTCACCACGTCGCGCCCGCCCCGCGACGACAAGCTGCGGCGTCCGCCAGCGTCGACGAGATAGCGCGCGCGCACCGAGCCGCTGTCGAGCTCGACGCGCACGTGATCGCCTTCGATCGCGAAGCTCTTCGCTGCGGTCGCGAAGCGCACCTCGGCACCCGCGCGCCGTGCAGCGTCGACGAGATCCTGATCGAAGTGCGCGCGCTCGACCTGGTACGCGTAGCGCGGCGGCCCCGGCAGCGCGTCGGCGAACGGGAAGTACTCGTGCTCGCCGGTGGCCTCGTCGAAGAACTCCGCGCCTTCTTTGCGCAGGTGACCGCGCGCGTCCATGTCGACGCCCATCGTGGCCAGCACGGGCAGGCACGCGGGCAAGAGCGACTCGCCGATCTTGAAGCGCGGGAAGTGCTCGCGCTCGACCACGAGCACCGCGAGGCCGCGCTGCGCGAGCAAGCACGCCGACGCGCTGCCGCCCGGCCCCGCGCCGATCACCACTACGTCGAAGTTCTCGTTCATCGCGGCTTGGCGAACAAGAGCGAGGTGTTGATCCCGCCGAATGCGAAGTTGTTGTTCATCACGCAGTCGAGCTGGAGCTCGCGGAGCTCGCGGACGTAGTCGATCGCCGCGCAGCGCGGATCGATTTCGTCGAGGTTGCGCGTGGGTGGCGCGAAGCCGTCGGTGAGGCTGCGAATCGCGAACACCGACTCGATCGCACCGCACGCGCCGAGCGTGTGGCCGGTGTAGCTCTTGGTCGACGACAGCGGCACGCCGTTGCCGAGCACCTGCAAGGTCGCGTGGGTCTCGGCGATGTCGCCGAGCTCCGTCGCGGTGCCGTGGCCGTTGACGTAGTCGACGTCGCGCGCCGAGATGCCGGCATCGTCGAGCGCGCGTTGCATCGCACCGGCCATGCCTTCGACCGACGGCGAGGTGGCATGCATGCCGTCGCAGTTGGTGCCGAAGCCGACCAGCTCGCAGTGGATCCGCGCGCCGCGACGCACCGCGTGATCGAGCTCTTCGAGCACGAGCGTGCCCGCGCCCTCGCCGACCACCATGCCGTCGCGTGCGGCGTCGTACGGCCGCGGGCTCTTGTCGGGCTGGTCGTTGTACTTCGTCGAGGTCGCGTACATCACGTCGAACACCGCGGCGTGCAGCTCGTGCAGCTCCTCG
>DASZPU010000259.1:0-1617 GCA_035550195.1 Nannocystaceae bacterium | reverse complement strand
AGGCCTTCGACGTACGCCGGTGACTGCGCGTCGATCACACCGATCTGCGGCGCGTACGACTCGCCGAGCACACCGAGGCGACCGATCGGCGTCGCGACGCCGAGATCGTTGCGCGCCATCTTCTTCTGCGGCGTGACGGTGCGATCGAGGCGCTTGCCGTCGCGCTCGATCTGCACGCGCAGCTCGACGCCCGGCGAGTCGCCGATGCGCTCGCGCATCTCACGGAACGAACGGATGTCCTCGCCTTCGATCGCGACGATGCGATCGCCCTGCTGCAGGCCCGCCTGGTCCGCCGCCGAGCCGCTCAGCACCGTGCCGATGACGGCGGGCATCAGCGTGGTGGCACGCAGGTGGTAGACGAAGAACACCGCGATGGGCAGCAGCAGGTTCGCGAGCGGCCCCGCGCCGAGCACGAAGTAGCGCGCCCACAGTGGCTTGTTCGCGAGCGCGCGATCGTGATCGGCGGGCGGAATCTCCTCGCCGCCCTGGCCCAGCATCGACACGTAGCCACCGAGCGGAATGGGCGCGAGGCAGTACTCCGTCTCCCCGAAGCGCACGCGCAATAGCGGCGGCCCGAAGCCGATCGAGAAGCGCGTGCACTTCACGTCGACGAGCTTCGCCGCGATCAGGTGCCCGAGCTCGTGCACGAAGATCAGCGGCCCGATGAGCAAGATGAACGCCCAGATGTTGCCCATCGCGTTGGCCAGCATAGCAGATCCGCATCGGCGGCCAGGCCAGCGGCCCGTCCGCGGCCACCCCGCGAGCACCCCGCCGCGGTGGGCGCCTTTGCGAGCGCGGGATGTCGTGGGGTAGCATCGTCGGCGCCGTGTTGCCTCGTGGCCGCTCGCCCGAGCCGACCGTCGATCCGACGGTGATGCTCGACGAGCTCGAGCAGGACATCGAGCGCTTGCGCGTCGCGTACGACAAGTACTTCGTCGGCATCGAGCGCACGCCGCCGGTGCGCATGCGCGAGCGGCTCGATCGCAAGGTCCGCGGGCTCGAAGCGCAGCACTTCCGCAGCACCGCGTTGCGCTTCCGCTGCGGAGGGCTGCGCGCCCGCTACGTCACGTACTCGCACTACTGGACGCGGATCCTCGATCAGATCGAACGCGGTGTGTTTCGTCGCGACGCTTCGGCGCGCGTCACTCCGAACGCGGCACCGGTGCCGATCGTCGCGCCACCGATCCCGGCGCCCGAAGCCGCCGCGATCGATCGCGATCACGCACGCGATGTCTTTCAACGATTGATCGCCGCGAAGCAACAGTGCGGCGAGTCGATCGAAGGCCTCACGTTCAACGCATTCTTGCGCAAGCTCGATCGCGAAGCACCGAAGCTGATGGAGCAACACCCCGGCAAGATCCTGCGCTTCGACGTCGAGGTGAAGGCGGGCAAGGTGCGCGTGCGAGCACGGGGCGAATGACGGTCCGAACGCGCGCTGCAGCAAAGGCGACACGGTTCACGATCCATTGACGAAGCGCGCTTGCGGATCGCGAAACGCTGACCGATCATCGCGCCGCACCACACCGCAGGCCCCCGCATCGGGGTCCTCTGAATCCCACTCGTCGACGCCCCGTCAGACGACCACTGCCACACGTGGCAAGGACGATATTCCATCAT
>DASZPU010000258.1:0-31915 GCA_035550195.1 Nannocystaceae bacterium | reverse complement strand
TACGAACGCGGTGGCGGTCGCGATCGACAAGAGCGGCAGTGCCCACATCAGCACCAGGTAGAGCTGCTCCTGCACGTACTTGCCGAAGAGGCGTTGCGCGAAGTTGAAGCGGAAGAGCACGAGGTTGACGATCAGACTGGTCGCGAGCGCGAGGTAGTTGAGGCCGAACAGGCGCGACACCGTGTTGTCGGCGGCGGCCAGCGCAGGGTATTCGGCGCCGATCGTGAAGTTCAGCGCGATCACGGCGAACAGACCACCGATGACGATGTTGGTGAGCTCGAACGCTTCGACCTTGAACTCGCCGTCTTCGACCTTGTTGAGCCACATCGCGAGCAGTGGGATGAAGAGCGAGGCAAAGAGCGGCACGAAGATCACCGGCACCGTCTTGCCGGCCTTGCGATGCACCTGCAGCGACACCCACACGCGCGCGTGCGACTCGCCGTGCCAGCCGTCGATCGCCTCACGGCGGAAGTCGACGAGGCCGGCCGTCCAACCCTCGAGCTCGACGCCTTCGGCGAGCCGCGTGAAATCGAGATCCTCCTGGCGGTAGTCGAGCAACACCACCTCGGCGGTCTCGCGCCGCGACACCAGCTCGATCGCCAGCGATTGCCGATCGAAGGGGAAGCGCTCGAAGTCGAAGCTGCACGCGAAGTGGCCAGTGGTGCGCTGCATCAGCTCGACCTTGCCGTCGGGCCAGATCCGCACGCCGCGCGACTGCGAGGTGGGCTCGTCGACGACGTTCGCGATCACGACGTCGGGCACCCAGATCTCCGCGAGCTTGGCCTCGGCCGCTTCACCGCGCAGATCGTGGAAGCCGCGCGGAGCTTCCTGCTTCGGGTAGCGCAGCCGCGGATCTTCCCAGCGCACGCGCAGATCGACGGTGCCGACGAACTCGCCGTCGTTCTCTTCGATCGCCGCGATGTCGGCGAAGTAGACCGCGACGCGCACGGGGATCGGCAGACCCTTGCCCAGCGGCGCATCGACGCGATCGGCCGCGTCGGCGCTGCGCGCGAGCGTACCGAACGCGAGCACGAAGCAGAGCAGGGCGAAGAGGCGCCTCACGCTGCACCGCCTTCCTTGCTGCGCAGACGCTCGTGTTGCGCGGCGAGCTCGCGGAGCTCCTCGCACAACATGTCCGTCTCGGCGATGGGATCGCCGGGCTCGCCGTCGGCGAGCTGACCGAAGCGCGTCGAGATCATCTGCAGCGGGCGCACGAAGAAGCCACGCAACACGACGATGGTCGCGCCTGCGAGCGTGACGATGCCGAAGAGCGCGAGCAACGTCTGCCACACCAGCGACTGGCCGGCGGCCGCACGCGAAGGCCCGAAGTCCTTCGCGACTGCGATGATGCCGATCGGCACGCCGCTGTGGTTGCGCAGCGGCACCAGCAAGACGCCATACGGCACGTCGAACGCCGTGCGGGTGTAGCGGATGGGCTCTTCCACGCGCGCGACGTCGTTCGCGATCACCAGCTGCTGCATGAGATCCCAGTGCGTCGAGTGGTACTTGAGATACTTGCCGAGCCGGTTCTGATCGCCGAACACCTCGCTCGGCACGCCTTCGGGGTTCAGCAGATCCTCCTGCACGAAGAGCGTGAGCTCGAGACCGTACGCGAGCTTGAGGTTGTCGAGCAGCGGACCGAAGGCGATGCCGACCTCGAAGCTGCCGACGTGGTTGCCCTGCGCGTCGGCGACCGGCGTGATGCCGAAGATCGCCGGACCGCTGAACGCGATCGAGGCCGCCTTCATCGGGATGTGCTCTTGATTGACCGCGACGACGAGCGGGCGCGAGGCCGCGAGATCGTCGCCGTAGTTCTCCGGCGCGTGCAGGCGCAGGAAGGAAGTCGCGGGCGGCAGATGGAACTGCATCTGATCGACGCCGTGCTTCTCGTGCTGCGTGTGGAAGGCCGCCGCGTACTCGGCGAGCAAGCCCGCGCGATCCTGGGCGGCGAGCAGCTTCGCAGTGGCGGGCAGATCCGCGACCATCTCGGCGCGCGCGAGCGCCTTGCTCTCCGCACCTTCGAGGTTGAAGGCGAGGATCGCCTCCATCGCATCGAACTGACTTTCTTCGACCCGGGTCGTGAGGCCGCTGAACAGCCAGTTCGACACCACGCCGGTCAGCACGAGCACGGCGGTCGCCGCAGCGATCAACAGGGAGGGTGCATCACGCCGGAATCGCATCACAGACGATCGTAACGCCCGCGTGCGGAGTCGAGCCGGCCCAAGACGGTCCGCTACGGGCAGGCCGCGGGAATCGGATCGCCGGGGAGCTGGCTGATGTCGGGCACGCGCGTGCCCGCGAACGTCGAGCCGGTGAGATCGAGCATGAGCGGTTGCGTGATCGTGCCCGTCACGTTGCCGCACAACAGGTCATCGCTGACGACCCGGCCATCGAGGATGATCGTGCCGACGATGTCGCTGCCGGTGATCGGGTTGGCCGCGCCGGGGATCAACATGTCGGGGACCTCGACGGTGAAGCTGCCGTCCGCTTCGACCACCACGTCGATCACCCGCGCCTCGCCGACCGGCTCGCGTGGCGTCGTAGTCGCGGCCTGATCGAGCGAGAGCGATTGCAGCTCGATCGTGAGGCCGCCGGGCTGCCCGCCTTCACTGACGGTCGCGAACCACTGCAAGGGATGCGAAGGATCGATCACCGCCGCGACCGCGAAGAGATGCGTGCCGGTGACGTCGGGCACCGTCGAGCCGACGTCCAACGGTTGCGGCGTATCCGTGGTCGCGTCGTCGGCGTTGGTGGTGGTCGTCGTCGGCCCCGTGCTCGTCGAGGGGCCGCTGACCGTGCTCTCCTCGGAGGAACCGCCGCCTTCGGACTCGACGCTCTCGGAGCCGCCGCCGTCCTCGGTCTCGCCGACTTTCGGCCCGCACCCCGTGCACGCGAATGCGATCGCAAGCATCCAACGCAATCCAACCATGTGTCGCAGGCTAGCACGCTCACGGACACGCGGCCACGATCGGGTCGCCGACGAGCTGCGAGCCCTCGTAGGCCGGCGTGCCGGCGAACGTCGAGCCCGTCAGATCGAGCATGAGCGGCGACGTGATCGATCCGCTCACGCGGCCACACCAGAGCTGGTCGTCCATCACGACGCCCTCGAGCACGAGCTGCAACGTCAGGTCGCTTCCGGTGATCGGATTCGCGGCGCCCACCACCGTGATCTCGGGGAGCTCGATCGCGAAGCTGCCGTCGCTCGCGAACGTGCCTTCGAAGAAGTTCGGCGAGCCCACCAACGCGCGCGGTGTCGTGGTCGCACCCGGATCGAGCGAGAGCGAGTGCAGCTCGACAGTGAGGCTCGCACCGCGGCTCAGATCGGTTTGACGGACCTCGGCGAGCCACTGCAGCGGGTGGGCGGGATCGACGACGAGCGCGATCGCGAAGAGTTGCTCGCCGCCGAGATGCGGCCATGGCCCGAGGTCGAACCACGCCGGCGCATCGGTGTTCGCGTCGTCGGCGGACGTCGAGCTCGACGGACCCGCAGAGCTCGATGCGACAGTCGTGACCGACGCGTCGGCGCCGCTCGATGACCCGTTGCCGGTGGAGTCCCCGCCCGCGCTGCCGCTCTCCGAAACGGGGACCGTGGGTCCACACGCCACGAGCACGACCATCGCGATCACCGTTCCGCTCCGGTGAGCCATCCCAACACGCTAGCAGCAGCCGTAGCTCGTAGCTACGTTGCAGGGACCAAACGTGCTTTCACCCCGCGGCGCGACAGTGCGAGCATGGCCGCGATGACTCGTTCGATGGCCGTTGCGTTCGTCGTGCTCGCGGCTTGCGATCCGCCGCGACAAACCGAAGGTGATGCTGCGCCGCCGCGGAGCGCACCGACGGCGCCTGCGCCTGCGAGCACGACGCCCGCGGTGCAGCCGCTCGGCGTCACGCTCACTGCGATCCGCAAGCACGGCGATGCGGTCGAGATCGAGGTCGCGCTCGATCGCAAGCTGCCGCCGACCGGTGGGAGTCGACCCACGCTGCAGATCGGCGAGCAGACGTTTCGTCGCAGTCGCCGCGCCGACGGGCAGCTCGATCGCTTGATCTTCTATCTCAGCGCCGCCGAGCTCGATGCGCTCGAAGACGGCGCAACGATGATCGTCCGCGATCGCATGGTGTCGAGCGAGCAGCTGCAGAGCCCGCCGCGGCTCGACAAGTCCAAGCTGGTGGTGACGCCGTGATCCGTCGCATCGCATTCGTCGTCGCGATGCTCCCGACGCTCGCGCATGCGGACGAGCCCGATGCGCCGGGCACCTACGAGACGGTGCGCGAGAGCTACGCGCTCGGTGACACCGCGTTCGTGCCCACGCAGTTCAACGGCTTCCCGGTCGAGCTGCGCGCGGCGATCCACCGCCCCACCGATCTCTCCACCGGGCCGTTCCCGCTGGTGATCGTGCTGCACGGCCGTCACTCGACCTGCTTCGACCCGAACATCCCCGTCGGTCAGGATCCGTTCGCGAACGCGAGCGACGAGTGGCCGTGCTTCGGCAATCACGAGATGATCCCGAGCCTCGACGGCTACGACTACTGGGCGGAGAATCTCGCGAGTCACGGCTACGTGGTGGTGTCGATCGGTGCGAACGGCATCAACGCTGCCGACGATGCCGTCGACGACGCCGGGGCCAACGCGCGCGCACAGCTCATCGCCGCGCACCTCGAGCTGTGGACCGCGTTCGTCGAGACGCAGGAGTACGGCACCACCTACAACGGTGCGGTCGATCTGCAGAACGTCGGGCTCGTCGGACACTCGCGCGGCGGCGAAGGCGTCGCGGCCTACTTCTCGTACGCCGCCGAAGAAGGTCTCGACTACGGCGTGCACGCAGCGCTCTTGCTCGCACCGACCGACTTCAATCGCTTCGAGCTCACCAACGTGCCGCTCGCAGTGATGGTGCCGTACTGCGACGGTGACGTGTTCGATCTGATGGGCGTGCACTACTACGACGATAGTCGACACGCGCTCGCCGGCGACACTGCGCCGAAGTACGTGTTCGAGATGGCCGGCAGCAACCACAACTTCTACAACACGACCTGGAGTCCGGGCACGTTCGGCGACGGCGGTGCGGTCGACGACTTCGCGTATCTCGCGTTCGCGATCGGCCAGGACGACGGCGCGTGCGGGGGCGGAAGTGCGTTGCGGTTGTCGGAAGCGGAGCAGCAGCAGAGCTTCGTCGCGTACGCGAACGCGTTCTTCCGCACGCATCTCGGCGGTGAAATCGAGTATGTCGACATGCTGCGCGGCGACGTCGAGCCGCCGGCCGGTGCAGCTGCGGCGGCCGTGCGCACGAGCTACATGCCGCCCGATTCCGCGAGCGATCGCCTGGTGGTGAATCGCGTCGCCGACGATGGTTCGCTCGCCGCGAACGATCTCGGATCGCCGGTGCAATCCGATGCGCTGTCCGGCTATGCGCTGTGCGGCGTCGGGCCCGGCGGCGGCGTCGAGGAGTACACGCACTGCGTCGCGGACCCCGGCATGTTCATGGGCGATCTCTTCGAAGGCCGCGAGCCGCACGTGCCCGGGCTCGCGCAGCTACGGCTCGGCTTCGCCAACGAAGCGCGCTGGACCAACGAGCTGCCCGAAGGCACCGACGTGTCGGGCTTCGTCGCGCTGCAGTTCCGCGCTGCGGTCGACTTCGAGGATCCCGCAGACGATGGATCGACGGTGGAGTTCACGGTCGCGCTCGTCGATCGCGACGGCACGCGCGCGACGGTGGGGCCACGCAGCTGGACCGATCCACTCGCGCATCCGGTCGGCGCGCTGTATCCGATCGTGCCCAAGCTCTTGCTGCACGGCATCCGCATCCCGCTCGCCGACTTCGTCGCAGCGAACGCGGAGCTCGACCTCGCCGACCTCGCGGCGATCGAGCTCGTGTTCGACGGCGGCACCGGTGCGATCCTGCTCTCCGATCTGCTGTTCGCCGACGAGCTGCCGCCCCCGCCCGCGGGGACCGACACCGGCAGCAGCGGCAGCAGCAGCGAGAGCGGCATCGTCGACGACAGTGGCAGCGCGACCACGCCGAGCGACGAGACGACGGTGCCGAGCGACGGCACCGCTGCGACGGAGGCCGGCACGAGCTCCAGCGAGACCGGCAGCGCAGGTGCACGCGATGGGGACGATGGCTGCGGCTGCAACGGCACGCGCGGCGGCGGGCTGGGGCTCTTGGTGGTCGCAGGCGGGCTTTTCCGGCGCCGCCGCGCTGCGCGGATCGAAGCGTAAGGTCGCGGCGTCGGGGCGCGTTCCCGGCGCGATGCTGCACAGCCGCCAGCTCCAGGTCGTCTCGCCGTGCGACAGCTTTCGCGGGACGCCGGCGGAGGGCGACCGGCCGGCCTACTGCACGCATTGCACGAAGCACGTGCACGATCTGTCGCGCATGAGCGAGCGCGAAGTGCTGTTGTTCTTCGCGCGTCATCGCAACGACGACGTGTGCATCTCGTACGAGACGCGCGATGACGGATCGATCGTCACGCAAGAGAAGGCGCGCGCGCTCGCACCCGCTGCGCTCGCGCTGTCGCTCGCCGGTTGCGCGGGCCACATGGGCGACGCTGCGGAGACGCGCACCGAGTGCTTCGATGCGCAGGGCTACGCGACCGACTGCCCGACGACGTCGCGGCTCGACATGGCGGTCATCCCCGGTGGCGTCGACGCGGACGAAGCCGCGCTCGCGGAGCTCGAAGCGATCGCCGCGCAGGAGGACGCGCTGACCGACGAAGCGGCGGCGCGCGAGCTCGACACGAGCGACGCAGTGGCCTGGCGCGCGGAGGATGCCGCGCAAGACAAGCTGGTCTACGACGACGATGGCGACGCGACCTACGTGGATGCGAGCGGCGCTCCGCGTTGCCGCGTCAGCAAGCGCGCGGTGAACAAGATCCTCTATCCGCGCCGCGGCTTGATCATGGGCAAGCCGGGCCCGGTCTCGATCGCGGGGCTGTGCGAGCACGAGATCGTGCGTCGCGAAACCGAGCGACTCGAGCGACGCGAGCGTCGCGAACGCGAGCGCGCGGCACGACGAGCGCAGCGCTGACAGCATGCGATCGAACGCTGCGATCGCAACGATTCGCCCGCGCGCGCCGCGTTGCTAGACCCGACGTGCATGCAGTACGAGCAGGGGTCCATCGCCTTCTTGTTGTCGCTCGCGGCGGCTACGCCGAACTGCGATTTCGACACGAGTGGCACCGATTGCGCACGGCCCGAAGACCATCCCAGCGACGACGACAAAGACGACGACGACGACGAGGAGACCGGCGCGGCCGAGACCGGTGGCGGCACGACGGGTGGCGGCGAGGCCGGCGGTGAAGCGAGCGGCGGTGTCACCGGCGATCCTGCCGAAGACGGAGACGGCGGCGAAGCGAGCACGACCGGCATGGTCGAGCCGCCGATCTGCCAGCCGTACGTCGATCACTACATCGAGTGCTTCCCGTCCGGCGACGCGCAGGTGCTGCACGACGGCTGCGTGTACTCGATCAACGCCGGTCACGCGTACAGCCCCGAGTGCGGCAGCGCGGTCGAGGATTGGTACGCGTGCCTCGTCGACACGCCGTGCGACGTCGTGCTCGGCGGCGAGCCCTACTGCGAATCGCAACGCGCTGCGCTCGACTCCGCGTGTCCGATGGACGGCGGCACCACCGGCGGTTGATCACCCGAACTTGCCGGTGATGTAGTCTTCGGTTCGCTTGTCGCTCGGTTGGGTGAAGAGCGCGTTGGTCTCGGTGAACTCGATGAGCTCGCCGGCCAACAGGAACGCGGTGCGCTGCGACACCCGTGCGGCCTGCTGCATGTTGTGCGTGACGATGACGATCGTGTAGCGCTCGCGCAGCGTGTGCAGCAGATCTTCGATGCGCGTGGTCGCGATCGGATCGAGCGCGGAGCAGGGCTCGTCCATCAGCAACACCTCGGGCTCGACCGCGAGCGCGCGGGCGATGCACAAGCGCTGTTGTTGGCCGCCCGACAGGCTCACACCGGGGTCGGCGAGGCGATGCGAGACCTCGCTCCACAGCGCGGCCTGTCGCAGCGCACGCTCGACGATCGCGTCGCCTTCCTCGCGCGGGAGCCCACCGGTGAGCCGCAGGCCGGCGAGTACGTTGTCGCGGATCGACATCGTGGGAAACGGATTGGGCCGCTGGAACACCATGCCGATGCGTCGGCGCACCACCACGGGATCGATCTTCGCGTCGTGGATCTCCGAGCCGTCGAGCAACACCGCACCTTGGTGACGTGCACCCGGCACGAGCTCGTGCATGCGGTTCAAGCAGCGGATGAGCGTCGACTTGCCGCAGCCCGAGGGCCCGATGATCGCGGAGATCTGACGCGCGGGCAGATCGAGCGACACCGAGTCGAGCACACGCTTCTCGCCGTACCACGCGGAGAGCTCGACGGTGCGCAGCTTCGGGTCGCTCATTGCACCCGCCATTTCTCCATGCGGTTGCGCCACATGATCGCAGCGCCGTTCAGCAGGAGCAGCGTGACGATGAGGACGATGATGCCGGCGGCCGCGTTCTCGACGAAGCCGGGCTGCGGTCGGCGCGTCCAGTTGAAGATCTGGATCGGGAGCGCGGTGAAGGGCGAGCCCGGGCCCGAGGGCAGGAAGTCGACGTAGGCGGCGGCGCCGAGCACCACGAGCGGTGCAGCTTCGCCGAGTGCACGCGAGATCGCGAGGATCGAACCGGTGAGCATGCCGGGCAGCGACATGGGTAGCACGACGCGGCGGATCGTCTGCCACTGCGTGGCTCCGAGCGCGAGTCCGGCCTCGCGCATCTGGTGGGGCACCGCGCGCAGGGCTTCGCGCGCGGACATCATCACGATCGGCATCACGAGCAGCGCGAGCGTGAGCGCACCGGCGAGCAGCGAGCGACCCAACGACAGCGCGCGCACGAACAGCTCGAGCCCGAGCAGGCCGTAGATGATCGACGGCACGCCGGCGAGGTTCGAGATGTTGATCTCGAGCGCGCGCGACCACCAGCTCGGGCGCGCGTACTCCTCGAGGTAGAGCGCGCTGCCGATGCCGAGCGGCAGCGCGATCGCGGCGGTGAGTCCGATGAGGTAGAGGCTGCCCGCGATACCCGCGAGGATGCCGGCTTGCTGCGGGTCGCGCGACGCGAAGCTCGTGACGAACGCCCAGTCGAGCCGCGCGAGCCCGGTCTGCGCGACGCCGAGCAAGAGCAGCAGCAAGAGCGCGACCGGCAACAGCACCGCCAACAGACAGGTGACCGTGAACGCGCGCTCGAGCAGCGCGCTGGGTTTGCGCATCGGCACGCTCATGTGCGCCTCCGCAGCCGCCGTGCGAGTCGCTGGCTCGACAGGTTCGCGATGAACGTGATCGCGAACAAGCTCGCGCCGACGACGAAGATCGTGCGGTACTCGATCGAGCCCGCGGCGGCGTTGCCGAGCGTGACCTGCACGATGTACGCGGTCATCGTCTCGACCGGCACCTGCGGATCGAGCGTGAGCCGTGGCTGCTGACCCGCTGCGATCGCGACGATCATCGTCTCGCCGATCGCGCGCGAGCCCGCGAGCACGAGCGCGGCGGCGATGCCCGAGCCGGCGGTGGGCAGCACGATGCGGAAGATCGTCGCGAGTCGCCCGGCACCCAGCGCATACGCACCTTCGCGCAACGCGAGCGGCACCGCACGGATCGCGTCTTCGGAGAGCGAAGCGACCAGCGGCACGATCATCACGCCCATCACGATGCCGGCCGACAGCGAGTTGAAGCCGGCGAGCTCGGGCAGCACGCGCTGCAGCATCGGTGTGAGCGTCACGAGCGCGAAGTAGCCGTAGACGATCGTGGGCACGCCAGCGAGCAGCTCGAGCGTGGGCTTGAAGATCGCGCGCATGCGCGGCGGTGCGAGCTCGGCGAGGTAGATCGCGCTGAGCAAGCCCAGCGGCACCGCGACGATCATCGCGATGGCGGAGGTGAGCACGGTGCCGGCGACGAGCGGCCAGATGCCGAAGTGCTTCTCGGCGAAGCGCGGCGTCCACTCGTGATCGAACAGGAACGCGGAGATCGGCACCTCGCCGAAGAACTCCGCGGTGTTCGACACCAGGATGACGAGGATCGCGACCGTGACGACGATCGATGTCCACGCGCACCCGAGCAGGCTGCGTTCGATCCACGCTTCGTGCGTGTGGCTCGAAGTGGGGCGGGTCATGCTCGGTCAGCCGGCGCGCAGGAGGCTCTCGACGGTGATGCCGACGGTCGAGCCGTGCCCACCGAACGCGGAGCCGAGCGTACGCGCGGCGAAGCGCGCACGCACGATCTCGTAGGCGGAGTCCGGCAACGGCATGTAGCCCACTTCGCGGGCCAGCTCGGGGCACTGCTGCAGGTAGAACTCGACGAATGCCCCGACCTCGGCGCGCGCGAGTGCGGCGCGCGACACATAGACGAAGATCGGTCGTGACAATGGCTGGTAGGTGCCGCCGAGCACGCTCTCGAACGACGGCGCGATCGGCCCGTCGCCATTGGTCGCATCGCGGTCGTCGACGGGGATCAGCTTCAGCTTGTCGCGGTTCTCGATGTAGTAGGCGTACCCGGTGAAGCCGAGCGCGTGCTTGTCGGACGCGACGCCCTGCACGAGCATGTTGTCGTCTTCGCTCGACGTGTAGTCACCGCGGCTCGCGTGCTCGACTCCCACCGTCGCGAGCGTGAAGTAGTCGTAGGTGCCGGAGTCGACGCCGGCGCCGAACAGATGCAGCTCGACATCGGGCCAGTCGGGCCGCACATCGCTCCAGCGCATCACCTGCTCCTGCGCTTCGGGAGCCCACATCTTGCGCAGCTCGTCGACGGTGATCGACTCGATCCAGTCGGCCTGCGGATGCACGACGATGCTGATGCCGTCGTACGCGACCGGGAGCTCGATGAAGTCGACGTTCGCGGCGGCGCAGGCCTCGACCTCTTGCGGCTTGATCGGACGCGATGCACCGATCACCGGCACCTCGGCGCGACACAGCTTCTGGAAGCCGCCGCCCGTGCCCGACATGCTCACCGTGACGCGCCCGCGGCCGGACTTGCGGAACTCTTCGGCGACCGCTTCGCTGATCGGGAAGACCGTGCTCGAGCCGTCCACGCCGACGACGGTCTCGTCGGTGCGGCCGCACGCCGCGAGCAGACCACAACCGAGCGCGAAACGAAGCATCGCCCGCACGAGCACAGCACGGCTTTGTGACGGCACTGTGACGTCGGCGAAGAGCGCCGGCGGGCGCTCAGTGCTTGGGGGGCACGACGGCCACGATCCGCAGCGGGCTGCCCGTTCCGTTGGCGATCTTCATCGGCAGCGCGAGCACGAGCGCGCCCGTCGGCGGGAGCATGTCGAGCCGCGTGACGTTCTCGAAGCCGGGGATGTCGCCGGCCGCGAGCGCGCGGTGGGCGAGGAAGTCGCGCGACGGGCCGTTGTCGAGGCTCGCGGTGTCGATGCCGACGGCCGACACCTGCCGCAACACCAGCGCCTTCGCGGCGGCTTCGGAGATGCCGGGGAAGTGCAGCGCGTCGGTCTTGCCCATGCGGCTGTCGCCGAGATACGCGTTGCGATTCGGCCAACGCGTGCTCCACCCGGTGCGCACCAGCACGATCGTGTTGGGCGCGATCGGTCCGTGCTGCTGCTCGAACGCCTCGATCGCAGCGGGCTCGAGCAACGCATCGGCGTTCTGCTCGGCGTCCGCGCTGATGTCGATGACGACCGCGGGTCCGAGCAGTCGCCCGAGCGGGAGCTTGTCGACGTTGAGCCCGCTCTCGGCGAAGTGCGACGGCGCATCGATGTGCGTGCCACCGTGCTCCGGTGCGGAGTAATTGTTGGCGGCGTAGAACCACCCGGCTTCGGTGCGTCCGCGATGCGTGCTCGACAGCTCGAAGCCGGTCTCGTCACTCGGCCAGTAGAGCGTCTTGTCGTCGAACGGATGGGTGAGATCGATGAGGCTCGCGCCGGGCGGAAGGATCGTCGCGGCCGGCAGTATCGGTCGCACGTCACCCGAGGCGACGTTGGGCCCGAGCGCGTACGCGTCGTGATAGCCGATGCGGTCGGTGTGGACGATCGCGTCCTCGGGCGTGGTCGTGTCCGAGTCGCAGGCGACGATGAGCAGCGCGGCAGCGACGACCAGGCGACGCATGCCTACGAGGATAGCAAGCCCGCGCGGCTCAAGCGAACAGCTCGGGGATGTAGCCGTCGACGTCGCCGAGGTCTTGCTCGACGCCGACCGCGTGCATCGCCGAGATCAGCACGTTGGCGGTGTGATTCGCGTTCGCGGGCGCGACGATGTGCTGGCCCTGCACGAGGCCGCCTGCGCCGCCCGCGACCAGCATCGCCATGTTGTCCGTGCTGTGTGCCGTAAAGGCAGCACCGCTCTCGTAGCTGTAGCCGCCGCCGGCCTCGATCAGATACGCGATCGCGCAATTGTCGAGCACCGTGCCCGCGCCCTCCGGCGTGTCGCGCAGCTTCGCGATGAGGTACGCGAAGTGGTTCATGTGCCACGCGATGACGTCGGTGAGCATGTACGTCTGACCGGAGTGCGTCATCGAGTGCAGCGCGAACTCTGCACCGGTGAGCGGCTCGACGTTCATGAAGCACTGGATCATCGTGTTCATGAAGGTGACGACGCGGGTCAGATCGCACACGTACGCCATGTGGATCAGATCGGAGAACACGCGGATGCGCGTGTCTTCGCCGCTGTAGCCGGCGTTGACGTCGTAGTGCGTGGGGTCGTCGCCCGTGAACGCGCCGCCGAGCGCCGGATCCTCGCCGGGGTCGGGCAAGAGCATGCACGCGCCGGTCTGATCGGGCGGGATGCTGTCGAGCAGATCCTCGATGTTGCGGATGCCGTCGTAGTGCTGCTCGAGGCGCGCACGATCGGCGGCACCGAGGCGATCGAGCATGCCGTTCATGCGGCGATCGACGAGGTCGAGCACGCTCTTGCGCTTCTGGATCTCGAAAGCCTTCGCCGCCGCTTCGACGGGATCATCGGGCACGAAGCCGAGGAAGAGCGCGTCGTAGGCCTGGCGCGGGCTCGCGACGGGATACAGCGGCTGCGGATCGGTGCCCTCGAGTCGCCACGACATGAGGTCGCGGTAGTACGCGCCGACGCCCGAGTTGTAGAGCAGCGCCTGCGCGCGATACTGCAGCGACGCGAACGTGGTGTCGCCCGCGATCGCGTCGGCGACGAGCTGATCGGAGCTCCAATTGGTGACGCGATAGTCGAGCGTCTCGCCGGGATTCGGCTCGAGTGACGCGGTGCCGGTGAAGAGCGGGTTGGTGTGCGCGTGGAAGTTCACGCCGCGACCACCGGGCGGGATCGGCCCACCGAACATGGTCTGCGACGGGATCGAGAGCCCCGACACCACCGTGATGTAGTTCTTCACGTCGCCGTAGTCGGCGAACGGCATCATGCCCGGCGTGAGCGTGTAGTCCGCTCCGGTGTCGACGGGGATGAAGTTGTTGGGCTGCGGACCGGAGTCGCAACCGAGCGGGAAGCCGCCGAAGCAGACGCCGTAGCGCTTGGGGATCGCGCCGCCGAACGCGAGCGCATCGCCGTGATCGTTGAGCATCGCGTCGAGCAGCGGCAGGCCGACTGCTGCGCCACCGAGACCGCGCAAGAAGGTGCGCCGAGGAAGTCGTACGGGTCGCATCAGCCTTCCTCCCGGCGGTACGCGAAGGAGGGATTCGCGACGAGCGCGACGAGCAGC
The DNA here is from genome assembly GCA_035550195.1 of Nannocystaceae bacterium. GTDB lineage: Bacteria > Myxococcota_A > Polyangia > Nannocystales > Nannocystaceae > Xiheibacterium. Next base: position 18,254 of record DASZPU010000258.1, on the reverse strand, counting down.
TCGTCGAACTGGTGGTCCGCGGCTTCGAACGATTCCGAGAGCGCGGTGACGAACGAAGCGTCGTCGGCCTCGACCGCGCGACCGATCGCGTAGCGGTAGAGCTGCTGCGTGACGCAGACGTCGAGCAGGTCGTTGTCGAGCAGGAGCTGCGCGAGCTCGCCGGGTCCGTTGAACGTGCCGACGCCGGTGAGCTCGCCGTCGCCCGGGATCACGCACGCTTCGTTGCCGTCGTCGTGCGCTCGATAGGCGCCTTGCTTGTCGTAGTTCTCGAGACCGAATCCGATGGGGTCCATCTGATCGTGGCACGCCGCGCAGGTGCCGGTCGCATGCGCCGCGTATTGGTCGACCTTGCACTCCGCCGCTTCGGGATCGGGTGGCTCGTCCGCGTTCACGTCGGGGGGTGGCGGCGGGATCGTCTGGCACATGAGCTGCTCGCGGATGAACTTGCCGCGCCGCGTGGGGCTCGTGTCCGCGACGTTGGATGCGACCGACAGGAACGCGCCGTGCGACAAGAGCCCCATGCGACCGTTGCCGTCGTAGGGCATCCACGTCGCACCGCCCTGCGGCGCGGGCATGCCGTAGAGCTCGGCGAGCGTCGCGTCGATGTAGCTCTCCTCGAAGCTGAACAGCTCGAGCCACGAGCGCTGATCGTCGAACACGACGCGCTCGACGAGCGCGGCGGTCTCGGTGCGCATCGCGTTGGTGAGCTCCTGCGAGTGCGGCAGCTCGGCGTAGCCCAGCCACAGCGAGTGGAAGCGATCGACGTGGTTGCGCGCGCGCTCGTCGGCCATCATCGTGCTCGCGTACGCCTGCACGCTCGCACTGTCGTCGAGCATGCCCGCGCCCGCGGCATCGAGCAGCGCATCGTCGGGCGTGGTGCCCCACAAGAAGAACGAGACGCGCGACGCGAGCTCGTAGGGACCGAGCTTGAACACACCCGGCATGTCGGCGACGGCCGTGCCGAGCTCGACGCGATACACCAGCTCGGTGTCCTGCAGCAGCGCGCGCACGATCACTTCGACGCCGACGTAGAAATCGTCGGCCTGACCGGCGAAGTCGAGGCCGAGCCCGACGTAGTCGTCGATCTCGCTGTCGGTCAGCGGACGACGCAGCGCGAGCCGACCGAAGTGGGTGACGAAGCTGCGCATGCACGCATCGTCGGCGGGACCGCTGGGATCACAGCCCACCACGGTGGCGCGCCGATCCGCGTCGGCGACGAGATCCTGCGCGACGTCGCGCGCGAGCACCTCGATGCCGTCGACGAGCGGCTGCGTCGCGTACTGCATCGTGTAGTCGTTGTCGAACGGCGTGCGCAGATCTTCGGGCAGGAGCTGCGCTGCAGGACGCGACGGATCGAGCACGAGGTCGCGCACGATGTTGTCGAACTCGTAGCGCGTGATCCGACGCAGCCCGATCTCCGCGATCGATGCTTCGGGCACATCGACGTCACCGGTGCTCGAGTCGGCGCCGCTCTCGGACGTCGGCGTCGTGCCCATCGTGCTGCTGTCGGTACCGTCGGTGCCATCGGCGGCACCGTCACTACCGCCGCCACCATTTCGGCACGCCGCGGTGACCAACAAGGTCCCGCCGAGCGCCGTAGACGCGAGCCTTCGCGCTGTCACCATCCTCCCCATGTCTATCACGCCTGGCAGAAGTGTCTTGTACTTGCCGTAGGGTCCGGTGCTGCTTCAGCGCACGCGGTTCGTTACACGCTCGTTTTGGTTCCGGCCCTCACCAAAACCGAGCACGCGTAACGGTACGTTCGCTCGATCTCCACCATGAAGTGGCTAGTCGGGCGGCTTCGATCCATGGCACTCCTAGAAGTCGGGGAGGCAGCTCGTGCAGCGCAGCGTCATGTCGATCGTGCTCGGGCTCGCCATCGGGTGTGGCGGATCGGATCCGGCGACCACGACGCAGCCGAGCGGTGTTACGGAATCGAGCGCCGCGGTCGACGAGACCGGCGCTTCGAGCGGATCGTCGAGCTCCGCAAGCACCGCAGGCACCACGACGGCGGCGAGCACGGGCCCGACGCGGCCCGGCGACACGAGTGGTGACGGCTCCGACGAATCGAGCTCGACCACCGAGCCGTTGCCGCCGAATGTGACGCCGGAGAATCTGCGCGTCGCGTTCTTCGGCGATCACGGGCTCGGGCCCGACTCGATCGCGACGCTGCAGCTGGTGTTGGCGGAGGACGCCGACTTCCTCGTGATCCTCGGCGACTTCGACTACAAGAACGATCCCACCGCGTGGCACGAGCAGCTCGACGAAGGCATCGGTGAGGACTTTCCGATCTTCGCGGTCGCGGGCAACCACGACAAAGCGGCGTGGGACGGATATCGCGAAGTGCTGATGGATCGGCTCGAGCCGATCAAGAACGTCGACTGCCAAGGGGAGATCGGCGTGCAGATGAACTGCCTCTACCAAGGCGTGGATCTGGTGCTGTCGGGCGTGGGCACCATGCCCGAGCCCGATGAGGACACGTCGCACGAGGACTTCATCGCGCAGACGCTCGCGGAGAGCGATGCGATCTGGAAGGTGTGCGCCTGGCACAAGAACCAGCACGACATGCAGCTCGGCGGCAAGAGCAACGAGGTCGGCTGGGGTGCATACCAAGCGTGTCAGGCCGGCGGAGCGATCATCGCGACCGGACACGAGCACACCTACGGCCGCACGCGCACGCTCACCGAGCTCGGCAATCACGACGCGGGGCACGGAGCGGTCGGCGAGCTCGACACCGTGACCGTGCGGCCGGGCAGCACGTTCGTGTTCGTGTCGGGCATGGGCGGCAACGAGATCCGCGACTTCGAAGCCGACCACGCCGACGACACGTGGTGGGCGACGCAGTACACCAGCAACGTGTTCGTGCAAAACGGCGACCCCGTCGAAGACTTCGAGGCGAAGCTCGGTGTCTTGTTCATCGACTTCCACGTCGACGGCGACCCCTACAAGGCGCGTGGCTACTTCAAGAACGTCGCGGGCGAGATGATCGACGAGTTCACGATCTTCGCCGAGCACTGAGCGCGCATTCGCACCGGGGATTTCGGTAGCATGCTCGGGTGACTCCGGGCCGTGTCGCTTCATCGATCGTGGTTTGCTTGCTCGCTGGTTGTCCCGACAGCGGTGGATCGAACCTGAGTGGCGGTGACGGCGAAGGCGAGAGCGGAACGGACAGCGGCGGCACGTCGATGGGCTCCGTCACCGACATGCCGACGTCGAGCGCGACGACCGACGGTCCCACCGCGGGCTCGATGTCGGCGAGCGCCGGCACGACCGCGTCGACCGGCATGACGGCCGCGGACGAGACGATGGGCAGCAGCGAGACCGACGGCGACGCCTGCGGCAACGGCCTCATCGACGTCGGCGAAGAATGCGACGACTGGAACGACGAGGACGACGACATCTGCATCCAGTGCATGAACGCGTTCTGCGGCGACGGGTATCGCCTGCTCGGCGTGGAGGATTGCGACGACGGCAACGACGTCGATGCCGACGCGTGTCGCAACGACTGCACCAACAACGAGTGTGGCGACGGTGTGCCGGGCGGCGACGGCGAAGACTGCGACGACGGCAACGAGGTCCAGACCGACGCGTGCTTGAACGACTGCAGCGCGGCGAGCTGCGGCGACGGCTTCGTGTGGAACGACGAAGAAGAGTGCGACGACGGCAACGACGATCCCAACGACGCATGCACGGGCTCGTGCACCGACGCGTATTGCGGCGACGGCGTGGTGTGGGACGACATGGAAGCGTGCGACGACGGCGATCAGAGCAACGAGGACGGCTGCACCGCCGCGTGCGAGGCCGCGGTGTGCGGCGACGGCTTCATCAACGAGGGCGTCGAGGATTGCGACAACGGCGACGTGGTCGACTACGACGGCTGCAGCTCCGACTGCGTCGCGGAAACGTACTGCTATTTCTTCAGCAACCAGGTCGATTGCCCGACCGGCGCGGAGAGCTACTGCCGCGTCGATGCGGCCGACTGCAACAGCTCGGCCGACGCTCTGATCGCGTGCCAGGCCTGCATGGGCGACGGGTGCATGATCGGTCAAGCGACCTGCGGCGACAGCGATGCGGCCTCGGATCCCGACGCGACGTGCCCCGACGACTATGCGTTCGTCTACGGCGACGGCACCTGCACGGCCCCGCAGGTCGTCTACGAGTGCCTCGGCGGCGGCACGTTCGGCACGTGGTGCGAGTAGTGAAACGCGTCGCATTGTTGCTCGCGCTCGCGGCTTGTCGTCCGCACTCGACGACGACGCCCGCGGCGAGCGACGCCGTCGCGATCCACTTCGACGAGTGGCAGGTGCCGCACGTGATCGCGCAGACGCGTGCGGGGCTCGGGCGCGGGCTGGGCTACGCGGAGCTGCGTGCGTATCCCGAGGAGATCCTGCGCATGTACGCGGGCGCGCGCGGTGAAGCGGCGGCGATCTGGGGCGCCGCGGAGCTCGGCAGCGATCGCATGGTGCGGATGCTCGACCTGCCGCGTCGTGCAGAGCAAGCTTTCGCCGCGCGCAGCCCCGAGATGCGCGCGTATCTCGAGGCCTTCGCGCGCGGCATGAACGAGTTCGCGGCCGCGCATCCCGAGCGTCTGTCCGACGAAGCCAAGCGCGTGCTGCCGGTGCGCCCCACCGATCCGCTCGCGCATTCGCTGCGCGGCATGCTGGCGTTCACGCTGCTCACCGGACAGCGACCGTTCGTGATGACGGTCGACGGCGCGCCGCGGCCCGAGCTCGCCGGCAGCAACGTGTGGGCGATCGCGCCATCGCGCTCCGCGAGCGGCCACGCGATGTTGCTCGCGAACCCGCATCTGCCCTGGCACGCGCCCGCGAGCCGCTTCTTCGAGGTGCACCTGCTCGGGCCCGACGCGCCGCTGTACGGCTGTCTCACGGTGGGTTCCACCGTGCCCGGCATCGCGTTCAACGACGCGATCGCGTGGTCGCACACCGTCAACGTGATCGACTCCACCGACTTCTTCGCGCTCGTGCGCGACGGCGACGGCTATCGCTGGGACGGCGAGCACAAGGCGTTCGCGCAGCATCGCGACACGATCCGCGTGCGCAACGACGACGGTACGATGCGCGACGAGACGCTGTTGGTGCGCCGCTCCGTGCACGGCCCGGTGTTGGAGCTGAAGGACGGCACGTTGCTCGCCGTGAAGAGCGGGCTCGACGATGCGAACGCCGGTTGGATCGAGACCTGGCAGGCGATGGGCCGCGCGCGCGACCTCGCGTCGTTCGAGGCGGCGTTGCGCACGATGCAGCTGCCGATGTTCACGGTGGGCTATGCGGATCGCGACGGGCACATCCTGTTCTTGAGCAACGGACGCGTGCCGAAGCGTCCGCCCGAGCAGCGCGATTGGTTCAACCCCGTGCCGGGCGACACGTCGGCGCTGTTGTGGCGCGACATCCTGCCCTACGAAGCGTTGCCGCGGCTCGTCGATCCGCCGAGCGGCTTCGTGCAGAACAGCAACAGCGTGCCGTGGCTCGCGACGCTGCCACAAATGCTGAAGCCCGAGGACCATCGCGTTCTCGGCATCCCCGTGGGTCCGCTCTATCTGCGCGATATCCACGGGCTCGAGCTGCTCGTGGCGGACGAGAAGATCTCGTTCGACGAGCTGCGCACGCTGCAACACTCCGATCGACTCGAGCTCGCCGATCACGTGCTCGACGATCTGCTCGCAGCGGCGAAGAGCAGCACGAGCGCACCGGTGCAGCGCGCCGCCGCGTTGCTCGCGAAGTGGGATCGTCGCGCGCGCTCGCCGGGCGCGGTGCTGTTCGAGCGCTGGGCCGCCGGCGTTGCGTGGTACATGGACGACGCGTACGCGGAGAAGTGGTCGATCGCGCGGCCGCTCGCGACGCCACGCGGCCTCGCGGATCCGGCCGCTGCGATCGCGAAGCTCGAAGCGGCTGCGCTCGAGCTCGAGGCCAAGCACGGCAAGCTCGACGTCGCGTGGGGCGACGTGCATCGCCTGCGCGCCGATCTCCCCGGCGTCGGTGCGTCCGGCAACCTGGGCTCGTTCCACGTCGTCGACTACGAGCCCGACGAGCAGGGCGTGCAACATCCCGTGTCCGGCGACACCTTCGTCGCGCTCGTCGAGCTGCGTCCCGACGGCCCGCACGCGGAAGTGCTGCTCACCTACGGCAACGCCAGCCCGACCGCACCGTTCGCGAAGGATCAGCTCGATCTGCTCGCGAAGGGCGAGCTGCGTGCGCCGCTGCTCGATCGCGATCGCATCGTCGCGGAGGCGATCGAGACCGTGCGGCTGCCGTGATCTACTCCGCGTAGATCATCTTGCGGGTCATGCCACCGTCGGTGGTGAAGACTTGCCCGGTGACGAAGCGGGCTTCCTCGGAGACGAGCCAGCTCGTGAGCGCGGCGACGTCTTCGGGCTTGCCGACGCGACCGACCGGATGCTGCGCGTGATCCTCGGCCGAGAGCTTCGGCTCGCTGCGACGATCGCGGGCCTTCCATGCGTCGGTCGCGATCCAACCCGGTGCGATCGCGTTGACGAGGATCTGCGGTCCGAGACTGATCGCGAGCGCGTGGGTCAGCGCAGTGAGCCCGCCCTTCGTCGCGGAGTACGCGAAGGTGTCGTGCTCCGACATGACCGCGCGCGTCGAGGTGAGATTCACGATCGCGCCGTTCTGCCCACGCAGGTGCGGCGCGGCCTCGCGGGCGAGCAGCAACGGCGCGGTGAGGTTGACGTCGAGCGAGTGTTGCCAGCTCGCGCGATCGAGCTCGTCGAGCGGCACGCGCTTACTCGGCACGATCGCGGCGTTGTTCACCAGCACATCGAGCGATCCGCCCCATGCGACGGCGTCGCGCACGACCGCCACGATCGCCGCTTCGTCGGCGATGTCGGCGTGCGCGAACCGAATGCGTCCGCGTGACGCGAGCTCGTCCTCCGCATCGAGCCCGGCGCTCGCGTCGACGTCGACGATCACCACCGCCATCCCGTCGACCAGCAATCGCGCCGCGATTGCACGCCCGATGCCCTGACCACCACCCGTGACGAGAGCGACCTTGCCCATGTCGCGAAGTGTCGCCATGTGCATGTGCCTTTGTCCCGCGAACGCGTGTGATCGCTCGTTTTCCGCGGAAAAGCGCGGTTGCGGCCGCGTGTAGCGATCGCGCTACCGGCGGATCCCGTACGATCGAAGCTGGTGTCGTCTGTCGCGCGTTGCGGCTGAGCACCCGCGCGGGCGTCGATCACGTGCGGCCGTCGAAATCGGTCGGTTGCGTCGCGTCGCACTTCGGCAGGCCGAGCTCGGTGCACAGGCCGCGCAGTGCCGTCATCGCTTTCGGACCGAGGCCGTAGCCGTCGCCTTCGTCGACCCGCTTCGCCTTGGGGATCGCGGGCGCGCTCTGCAACACGTCGCACAGGAAGCACACCGAGATCTCCGCGACCGGCGTGCCGGCGTCGTCGTAGAACACGAAGCCGTGGTGCGGCAAGAAGCACGATGAGCCTCGCCCCCACGAGCTCTTCTTGGTGAAGAGGGCGAGCAGCGTCTTGGTCTGGGCTTCGTTCAGCGCGACCCCGGGCTGCACGACGGTCGAGCACGGCGAGCCGTCGGGATCGAGTGGGCGTTCGCAGATCGGTCGACCGCTCACGCGCAGATCGAACGCGAACATCCGCACCTCTTTGAACGCCACACCGGGGAAACCCTTCTTTCGCTTGGCGGGAATCGGCGCGAAGCCGGGCGGTGCGACGTCGGGCGGCGGCATGGTGCCGTCGGGCTCCGGCAACGTGACCGTCGGTCCGGGATCGCGGCGCTTCGTCACCGACTCCGGCGATGTCGCAGGTTGATCGTTCGTCGCAGGAGCGGCGGGCGGTGCGACCTCGGGCGGCGGATCCTCGACTTCGACGACGAGCGCGATGCGCTCGCGCGGCTCGTCGGGTGGAACGACCGCAGGACCGACCGCAGACGGTCGTGCGCACGCGATCGTCGCGAGGGCGAACGCTGCGACTGCGGTGCGCACGAGGGCCATCATGCTGCAACAATGGCGGCTGCGGTGGCGTCCTGTGATCGTGCCGTACGATACGCAAGCAGGCGCGCCGAGCGTCGTCGCACGTCGGCTCCAGCGGGTGATCAGCGCACCGCCGGAGGAGCCCGGTTTCGCGGGGCCGTTCCACACCGCGGTCGAGGTGGTCGGGCCGCATGCGCTCGCGCAGAGCGATCCGTTCGTGTTGTTGATGGACGATCGCCTCGCTGCCGGTGCGGGCACGCGCGTCGGTGCAGCGCATCCGCATGCCGGCCTCGAGACGGTGACGCTCGTGCTCGCGGGCACCGTGCGCGATCGCGACGAAGGTCGGCTCGAGGCCGGTGACGCGGTGTGGATGACGGCGGGGCGCGGCGTGATCCACAACGAGAGCGTCGAAGCGAAGGGCGATGCCCGCGTGCTGCAACTGTGGATCGGTTTGCCGGCGCGGCTGCGCGACGTCGAGCCCGGCTACGAGATCTTGAAGCGCGACGATCAGCCAGTGGTGCGTGCACCCGGTGTGGTCGCGCGGCTGTACAGCGGTGCGAGCAACGGGCTGCGCTCGGCGACGCACAATCACGTGCCGGTGACGCTCGTCGACGTGGTGCTCGATCCGGGCGCGCACTTCGAGCAGTCGCTCTTCGCGAGCGACAACGGCTTCGTCTACATGCTCGAAGGCGATGCGCTCGTCGGCGGCACTGCGCTCGAGGCCGGGCAGGTCGGCTGGCTCGATCGCCCGCGTACGCGTGGCGACAGCATGCTGTCGTTCACGGCGGGCAGCGCGGGCGCACGCTTCGTGATGTATGCTGGAGCGCCGCACGGTGAAGCGCTCGTACAACACGGGCCCTTCGTCGCGGGCTCGCAGCGCGAAGTGACCCGCATGTACACGAGCTTTCGCAGCGGTCGATTCGCACCGCTGAGCACCTTGTCGCCGCGTTCGTCCTGAGCGTCGCGCGCGAGACCGAGCATCCATCCAGGTCTGCGTTGCGGCAAGCTGTCGCGTGGGATGGTTTCGTGACGCGAGCGTCGCCCGCGTGATGTTATCGTGGCGGCATGTTTGCGTTTCGGTCGTGGATAGCGGTTGGGATGTTCGTCTCGCTCGGCGTCGCGGGTTGCAGCGACGACGCGACACCGGTCGCGAGCTCGGAGAGCTCGAGTAGCACCGGCGAGGACACGCTCACCGGCTCGACGGTGACGACGCCGATGACGAGCGTCGACACGAGCACGAGCGCCGACACCAGCACGAGCGTCGACACGGGCACGAGCGTCGACACGAGCACGAGCGTCGACACGAGCAGCAGCTCCGATGCGAGCAGCAGCTCCTCCGATACGAGCAGCAGCTCCGATGCGAGCAGCAGCAGCTCCGATACGAGCAGCAGCGAGTCGAGCAGCACCGTGTCGGGTAGCAGCTCCGACAGCAGCAGCAGCGAGTCGACCGGCGGCATGGATCCGGAGTGTGGCGACGGCCTCGTCGACATGGGCGAGGAGTGCGACGACGCCGGCGAGTCGGCGACGTGCGACGTCGATTGCACGCCGGCGCAGTGTGGCGACGGCACCACCAACGCCACCGCGGGCGAGGCCTGCGACGACGCGGGCGCGTCGGCGAGCTGCGACGCGGATTGCACGATCGCGACCTGTGGCGACGGCGTGGCCAATGCAGCGGCCGGCGAAGACTGCGACGGCGGCGGCGAGACGATCGCGTGCGATGCCGACTGCAGCGATGCGAGCTGCAACGACGGCACGGTGAACGCGACCGCCGGCGAAGAGTGCGACGACGCGGGTCAGAGCGCGAGCTGTGACCTCGACTGCACCGCAGCCACGTGCGGCGACGGCGTGCTCAACGGGCTCGCGGACGAGGACTGCGACGACGGCGGGCCATCGCCGGTCTGCAACGGCGACTGTACGGTGTCGTCGTGCGGCGATGGCAACGTGAATCCGGCCGCCGGCGAAGAGTGCGACGACGGTGGCCCGACCGCGACGTGCAACGCCGATTGCACGCTGGCCGAGTGCGGCGACGGGATCGTGAATCCCGCGGCCGACGAAGAGTGCGACGACGGTGGCGAGACTGCGACCTGCGACTCCGACTGCTCGAGCGTTTCGTGCGGCGACAGTGTCGTGAACGCGAGCGCGGGCGAAGCGTGCGACGGCGGTGGCGAGACCGCGACCTGCGACGACGATTGCAGCGCGCCGTCGTGCGGCGACGGCAACGTGAACGAAACGGTCGGCGAGGCGTGCGACGACGCGGGCGTGTCGGCGACGTGTGACGACGATTGCACGGTCGCGACGTGCGGCGACGGCACGACCAACCTCCCGGCGGGCGAGGACTGCGACGACGCCGGAGTGTCGGCGACGTGCGATGCGGATTGCACCGACGCGACGTGCGGCGACGGCACGCTGAACGTGTTCGCCGGCGAGGCCTGCGACGACGCGGGCGAGTCGGCGAGCTGCGATGTCGATTGCAGCGCAGCGCTGTGCGGCGATGGCAGCACGAACACGAGCGCGGGCGAGAGCTGCGACGACGCGGGTGTGTCGGCGACGTGCGACGCGGACTGCAGCGCGGCGAGCTGTGGCGACGGCACCATCAACGCGGCCGCCGGCGAGCAGTGCGACGATGGCGGCGTGTCGGCGACCTGTGATGCCGACTGCACGCTGCCGTCGTGCGGCGACGGGGTGACGAACCTCGGCGCGGGCGAGACCTGCGACGACGCCGGCGAGAGTGCATCGTGCGACGACGACTGCAGCGCACCGGCGTGCGGCGATGGGAACTCCAACGCAGCCGCGGGCGAGGCGTGCGACGACGGCACCGCGACGGCGAGCTGCGATGCCGACTGCACGTCCGCGACCTGCGGCGACAGCACGGTGAACGCGGCGGCCGGCGAAGCGTGCGACACCGGTGGCGCGAGCGCGACCTGCGACGCGGATTGCACCGCGCCGCTGTGCGGCGACCTCGTCGTCAACGCAGCCGCGGGCGAGAGCTGCGAAGACGGCAACTTCGTGAGCAACGACGGCTGCTCGGGCGGCTGCGTCGAGCAGCAAGTGCTGCAGATCGCGACCGCCACCGCGCACACCTGCGTGCTGCTCGACACCGGTGCGGTGCGTTGTTGGGGCAACGGCGCAAACGGGCGACTGGGCTACGGGAACACCAACGTCATCGGCGACACCGAGCTTCCGAACAGCGCCGGAGACGTCAACGTCGGCGGCAACGTCATCCAGATCGCCGCGGGCACGCTGCACACGTGCGCCTTGCTCGATACCGGGAACGTGCGCTGTTGGGGCGAGGGGTCCACTGGGCGGCTCGGGTACAACGGCTCGACGGACATCGGCGACGACGAGTCACCCGCGAGCGCGGGGGACGTGAACGTCGGCGGTACGGTGATCCAGATCGCCGTCGGCGGAAGTCACACGTGCGCACTGCTGGACACGGGCGCGGTGCGTTGTTGGGGCAACGGTTTGAACGGGCGCCTCGGCTACGGCAACACGAATGACATCGGTGACAACGAAACGCCCGCCAGTGCGGGCGACGTGGCGGTCGGCGGCGTTGTCACGCAGATCGCCGCGGGCAATCAGCACACGTGTGCGCTGCTCGTCGGCGGCACCGTGCGTTGCTGGGGAAACAACACCGAAGGGCGGCTCGGCTACAACAACACCACCGTGATCGGTGATACCGAGTCGCCCTCGACCGCGGGCGACGTATCGGTCGGTGGTACCGTCACGCAGATCGATTGCGGCGACGCGCATACCTGCGCGCTGCTCGACAATGGTGCGGTGCGATGTTGGGGCGAGGGCGGGAGTGGACGGCTCGGCTACTCGAGCCAGAACGACATCGGCGACAACGAGCTGCCGTCGTCCGCGGGCAACGTCACGGTCGGAGGCACGGTGACGCACATCGCCGCGGGCGGCTCCCATACGTGTGCGCGACTCGACAACGGCGCCGCGCGTTGTTGGGGCATCGGATCGTTCGGACGCCTCGGCTACGGCAACCAGACCGACATCGGCGACACCGAAACGCCCGCGAGCGCAGGTGACATCGACGTCGGCCTCAGCTCGCAGACCGTCGATGCAGGTGGCAGCCACAGCTGCAGCGTGTCGACCACCGGCGCGGTGCGTTGCTGGGGCCTCGGCAACTTCGGAATCCCCGGCTACGGCAACGTCACCAGCGTTGGCGACAACGAAGCACCCTCGTTCGTCGGCAACGTGCAGGTGTTCTAAGCGCTCGACTTCGTGCGCCGCGCAGCGGGGAGGGCGAGGCGCTCGAGCAGGGCGCCGAGCTCCTTCTCCTTCGCGAGCGCGTTGCGATCGAGCTCGATGTGCTCGGGTGCGATCGCGAGGCGATAGCATTTCTGGAAGTTGGTCTCGATCGTCGCGTCGAGCCCGAGCGGGCGCAGATCCTCGCGCATCCTGCGAATGCGGCTGTCGTCGAGGCGACCGACGAGATCGGGTAGCGCCATCCAACCACCGTGCTCGCGATCCGCATCGGACAGGCGCGCGAGCGCGAGCACCAGCAGATCGCGATGCGGCGTCTCGCGCAGCTCGAGCTCGCCACCTTCGGCGATCACGATCCACCTGCGACGATTCTGCGGACCCAGTCGCACCTCCCCGGTGAAGCGCAATCGGGCGCCGCCGGTCGACGGTCGCCGTGCGACCTCGTGCACCCAGCTCATCGCGAGCGCCAGGAACGCGACGAGCGTCAGCGTCTTGCTCACGAGCAAGAGCGACCAGCGGCGATCGGCGACGAGCAGCGAGCCTTCGCCGAGCACCTCGGGGAGCTGTGCGAGCGCGGTGAGGAACACCGCCGCGACCGCGAGCATCGCGAGCATCGGGAAGCCGCGCTTCACGAACGAGCGCATGAGCCCGATGCCGTAGAGCGCGAGCGTGCCGACCGAGAGCAGGAAGTCGGGCAGCTGCGCGAGTGGATCGCTGGGGCCGACCGTCGCGTATCCGACCAGCGTCGCGATCGCGACCGCGAGCGATCCGAGGAGCGCCGCCTTTCGCCAGTGCGCCCAGTCGCGCGCGCGTTGCAGGAACTCGAGGCCGTAGTCGAGATGCGACGCGGAGATCAACAACGCTGCGTTGTTCACGCTCGACAGCGGTGAGCGCAGCGCGAGCGCGGTGGTCTCGTCGAGCGGCAGCAACAGCACCACGCCGACGAGCCCCCAGACCACGACCGCGATCCCGAGCCAGCCGAGCGCGGGGTCGCGCGCGATCACGGGCGTCGCTTCGCCGGTGCGCACCGGGATCCCGCGGCGATGCATCGCGAGGATCGCCCAGCCCGCGCCCAGGCAGATCGCGGCCTGCGAGGCCGCGTACCACTCGGGTGGGCCGCTCACTCTTTCGAGCATCGCCACGCGCTGCGGCTTTGGGCAACGAAACCTCGCAGGCACGCTGCAGGCACGCGCCAGGCCGCGCTCTGGCGCCTGCGGTGTGCCCGCGAACGCCGGTGGTCGCCGGCGCGATCGCGAGGCCATGGGGTGCGCATGTCGATGCGCGCGCACCCGATCGGGTTCTGGTTCGTGTTCTGGGGCGAGCTCGCCGAGCGCGCGTCGTTCTACGGGATGCGCACGCTGCTCGCGCTGTACTTGGTCGAGTCGCTCGGATTCGACCGCAGCGGCGGCGCGACGGTGATGCAGCTGTTCTTGGCGGGCGCCTATCTCGCGCCGCTGCTCGGGGGATGGATCGCCGATCGCTGGCTGGGTCGCTACCGCACGATCTTGGTGTTCGCGGGTCCGTACGTGTTGGGACAGCTCGTGCTCGGCTGGGTGCCGGATCGCGTGGGCTTGCTCGTCGCACTACCGCTGCTCGCGTTGGGCTCGGGGGCGATCAAGCCGAACACGTCGACGTTGATGGGGCTCATCTACGAGCAGGGCGGCAAGTCGGCGCTGCTCGGTCAGGCGTTCTCGTGGTTCTACGCGGCGATCAACGTGGGCTCGGCGATCGCATCGCTGTCGCTGCCGTTGGTGCGCGATCGCTGGGGGTACGCGATCGCGTTCACGGTGCCGGCGGTGCTGATGACGATGTCGTTCGTGCTCTTCGCGATGGGCGGCAAGCACTACCCGAAGGAAGCGCCGAAGAAGGCGGTGAAGGACCCGGCGATGCGCGCGACGCTGCGCGAGCTCGCGGGGCTGTTCGGATTGATCGCGGTGTTCTGGTTCGTCTACGACCAGACCGCATCGACGTGGATCTTCTTCGCACGCGACTGGCTCGACCTCGAGCTTTTCGCGGGCGTGTCGATCACCGCGGATCAAGTGCAGGGCTTGAACCCGGTCTTCATCCTGATGCTGACGCCGCTCTTCAACGAGCTGTGGAAGCTGTGGCCGCGCACCGAAGTGCAGAAGATGACGCTGGGCTTCTGGATCGTGACGGCGGCGATGGTGATGATGGCGATGATGGGCTGGCAAGCCGTGCAGTCACCGGTGACGGTGTGGTGGCAGATCACCGCGACCTTCGTGATCACGCTGGGCGAGCTCTGCATCAGCGTGGTGGGCTTGGAGCTCGCGTTCCGGCGAGCGCCGGAGAATGCGAAGTCGGCGATCACCGCCGCGTTCCTCGTGACGGTCTTCGTGGGCGACCTCTTCGGCAGCGCCTTCGACACGCTCTACGAACGGATCCCGCCGGGGGACTACTTCGCCGCGCAGGCGGTGATCGTCGCACTGGCCGCGATCGCGTTCAGGGCGGTCCCCAGTACGTCGGAAGGAGATGATCGGTGACGGACGCACGAGCTTTGCTTTGCTTTGCCTTGTGTTGCCTTGCCTTGCCTTGCCTTGCCTTGCCTTGATGACGTGTCTTGGCCGAAGATCTTGCCAAGAATCGCCGCCTCCGTGCTCCGTGCGCTACGGGCGGAACGCATCTCGGTCGACTCCAGCCGATTTGGAGTTCACCCGGGCACGGTTCGTCGGGTATGCTCCGCGGGGAATGCAACGCCGACGGCTGGAACTGATCAAAGACGAGGCGATTCGGTGCTTGGCCGAGACCGAGCCGAGCGCTCAGCTTGTCGAGGTAGCGTACCGATGGAGGGAAACATGGTACCGTCTGTCGGGGCAGCCCATCGATGACCGCTTGGTGCTGAGTCACATTGAGGAGACCACAAGCGATCCCACAGGCTGGTGGCGAGGTACTCGGGACCAAACGTGCCACTTCTACCTCGAAGCCGTTGACGCCGTCGCCATAGTTTCGACGCCAGCCCCGATTCGAACCCCCAAAACGGAACGAATTCTTGCGGCATTGAAAATCGCCGTCACGCGAGGTCAGGCATCATACGATGCGCGACACGATGAACTGACGGGACTCTGGAATCGCCGAGCGTTCGACGACGCAGTAAAAGCGGCGCTTGAGAGACAGTCCAAGCCTCCCGTCTCCGGAACCACTAGCGGTGCGTCCACTCTCTCCGACGTAGTCTGTTTGGTCTCGGCGGACGTAGACCACTTCAAGCAGGTGAATGATTCATTTGGGCATCAGTATGGGGATCTTGTGCTGCATTGCTTCGCACGGCGTATGCAAGAGCTCGCCGAGCGGACCGCGTCCAAGTATGGGGTTCTGATGAAGTGCGCTAGGCCTGGCGGTGAAGAGTTCGCCATACTATGCGAAGGGCAGTTATCGCGTGCGCGACTTGAAGAGTTTGCTCGGCTGCTATCTGCTGCCGATGGTCGCCTTCTGCCAGGGGACGATGATTGGGGTGACCTGGCATATCAGTTCGGTTGTGGTGAGATGGCCCTGCCGGAACCCGGCGCTCGTCGTGTGACTGCCAGTGTCGGTATCTCGTCTCTGATGAAAACGCCGCCTGACTCGACGCAAAAGTCGACTCATGACGCACTGATGCGGCAGGCAGATCAGGCGGTCTATCGAGCAAAACGGGGAGGACGGAGTACCTTTCGCTTCTTCGACGACATCAGAGCGCGCTATGGCTCAGTCATTGAGAGACATTCAGAGACAAGCTTGATCTGCATTGACATAGGGCGCTCGGTCGACGTGGCCAAAGGCGACGAGTACCTCGTCTACCACCCAGATTTCTCCGGCGAGCAAGCAATGATTCTGACGGACGGTCGCAGCAGTCGTGTTCTGGGACTTCGACCGAGAGTTCAATCGGGGAGAATCGAGGTCTTTGAGGTGCAGGACGAGATTGCCTTCGCGCGGATTGTGGGGGAGGCGCCAAGTGGCGTGGTTCAGGCAGCTTGTCTGCTTGAGTACGTCCCCGTCGGTGCAATAGGCCACCTTTCGCGTGGCTACGAGGCGGGCGGCGACACGGAAAAGCAGCTGCGCACTGCTTTGCAAGAGGCCTACAATCAGAACAAGATTGCCTTCGTAGTTGTGGCGACCTTGGTCGATGGCCCTGCGTTGAAAGAGAGGCTTGGGACCACACGGGTCAACGACGCTCTTGCTCAGATGCAGGAAGCGTTAGAGCTTCTGGAGGGCGTCCATGTATCTGTTGTCCGGCTCGATACCTGGGGCTACGGTGCGCTCGTCGATGCCGGTAATATCCCGGAGCCCTTGCAGATCCTCAAGCAGGTGCTGGCCGTGAGTAAGCAGCGAATTGACGCGAGGATTCGCATCGCTATTGGAGCTGCGGAAGCGCCAAAGAGCTGGATTGAAAGCACTCGCGGTAATACAGCGCGCCTCGGGGACACGATCGAGAAGGCACGCCTGGCCGTTGAGCTATCGAAGCGCTTGCATGGTGCACCGACGCTTTTTGACGATAGCACGGGAAAAAGCTTGCTGTATGACTACCGACAAAATCGTGAGCACGCGGGTGCGTTCGATTTGTACGCCACTTTGGCGACGTTTGGCGCGCCCGGCCCCGAGGCTGAGAACCAAGTGGGTCTCTGTTACTTGGAATCTACACTTCCAGATTTCGCGGCGGCTGAACGGCACTTCCGCGCCGCTCTTGCCGCGGATCCTGCGCAGACGTTGGGAGTGTATCACGCGAATCTAGGATTGGCGCTCTACGAGGGAGGACAGAAACAAGAAGCGGCCGAGTCGTTCGAGCGAGCGCTTTCGGGCGGCTTCAAGCCATATGCGCCGTATTATCTCCCGTTTGGCGCAGCGTTCGCTGAACGGTCGCGGTCGCTCACCACGTCGCCGGAAGAAATAGAGAAAGCGCTACACTATCTGAAGGAAGCACAGGCGGATACAAATGTATCACTTGGACACAAACAGCTGGCCGCACAGCTCGTCGAGCGCCTTGCGGGAGCAACAAGTAGCGAGCCTCGGTAGCAACCATCATCGTTGACGTTTCCGCGCCGCCTGTCCTCGATGTTGGGCTCGGCAACCGCGGTAGATCAGGCGCATTTCAGGGCCCGTCGCAGGTCACCCGCCGAGCTTGCCGACCGCCCACGCCGTCGCGAGCACCAGCATGATCGCGGCGGCGGTGATCAGGATCGCGAGGAACAGCTGGCGTTGTCCGAGCGGCGTCTCGGCGCGCGGGCGCTTGCGCAAGCTCGGTGAGATCTGCGTGTGCCCGCGCCGTTCCACGAACGGCACCGCCGTGATCGCGGCGGCGAACTCCTGTGCCGTCTGGTAGCGCGCGGCGACGTCCTTCGCCAGCGACTTCGCCACCACGGCGCTCACTTCCTTCGGCGTGTTGAGGTTCTTCCTCAACCCGCTCACCTCCGGCACCGGCTCCGCGAGATGTCGCGACAGCACCTCGAGCGGTGCGCCGCCTTCGAACGGCGTGCGGCCCGTGAGCAGCTCGAACAAGATGATCCCCGCCGCATAGATGTCCATGCGCGAGTCGGCTTCTGCACCCTTCACCTGCTCGGGGCTCATGTACTCCGGCGTGCCGAAGATCTGGCCCGTGCGCGTCAGCTTCGCGCCTTGCTTGTGATCCTCGCCGAGCAACTTCGCGATGCCGAAGTCGAACACCTTGATGAAGTCCGGGTCGACGCGTCCCGACATGCGGAAGCAGTTCTGCGGTTTCATGTCGCGATGCACCACGCCCTGCGCGTGGGCTGCGGCCAACGCCGCGCAGATCTGCTGCATGATGTGGCGCACCCGCGGCCACGGCATCGCGCCCTCGCGCCGGATCGTCTGCCCGAGATCTTCGCCGTCGAGATACTCCATCGCGAAGAACACCGAGCCCGTCGGCGTCACGCCGAAATCGCTGATCTCCACGATGTGCTCGTTCTCGATGCGCGACGCCGTCTTGGCCTCGCGGATGAAACGCTCCACTTGGATCGGCTGACCGACCAGCTCGTCGGCGAGCACCTTCACCGCGAAGCGCTTCTGTATGCCGACGTGCCGAGCTTCGTAGACGAGGCCCATGCCGCCTTCGCCGATCACCCGCA
>DASZPU010000257.1:0-7486 GCA_035550195.1 Nannocystaceae bacterium | reverse complement strand
AAGGGCGTGAAGTCGACCGGCGGCAGCGAGCTCGCGCGCGAGCAGAAGTTCGAGATCACGACGCCGACGCTCGCGCTCGTGAGCATGTCGCCCTACGAAGGCTCGACCGGCATCGATCTCGAGCCGCTCGTCGTGATGACGTTCAACCAGTCGGTGCAGAAGACCGCGCTGCTCGCCGGGCTCGAGTGGAGCAGCGGCGGCGGCAAGAATGTCGCGTTCACCGAGGCCGAGGTGCCCAACGCCGCGACGATGGAGCCGTGGCAGCGCGATCGCATGATCGCGATCAAGGCGAAGGGCAAGCTCACGCCCAACACCAGCTACACGATCGCGATCCCCGGCGGCGTGTTCGGTGAAGGCCCGCTGAAGAGCGTGCCGCGCAACTTCTCGTTCTCGACGTATCCGCCGCTCACGCTCGCGAAGGCGCCGTGTTACGGCAAGTGCTGGGCGAGCAGCGGCATCGCGCTCACGGCGACCAACTCGATCACCGACGTGAAGGTGGAGGAGAAGGTCCACGTCACGCCCACCGTCGAGAACATGACCGTCTCGAGCGGCTACAACGGCATCCAGATCTCCGGCGATTTCATCGGCGACACCACGTACTCGGTCACCGTCGACGCCGGGCTGCAGGACATGTTCGGGCAGACGCTCGCGAAGCCGTTCAAGACTTCGATCAAGCTCGGTCCGCAGTACCCGGAGGTGTCGCTCAAGACGATGCAGCGCAACCCGGCGGTGATCGAGAAGGGCGCGCCGAAGGAGATCGAGCTGCGCATCGCCGGCATCGACACGCTGGACATCGAAGCGCGTGCGCTCGACCCCAAGGACGTGCCGCAGTTCCTCGACGCCTACTCCTACGACGGCATGTGGGGCTGGCCCGAGAGCGTGCCCAAGTCGACGTTCAGCAAGAGCCACAACGTCCGGCCCTCGCGCAAGAAGAAGCAGGACTTCATCGTCGAGCTCGATGCGCTGCTCGGCAAGAGCAACATCGGCTGGTTCATCGCGCGCAGCAACAAGATCAAGATCGACGACTGGGAGAGCAAGTACGGCATCTCGCAGATGGCGGTGGTCACCGACCTCGGCATCTCGGCGGCGATCGATCGCGACTCGGGGCTCTTGCAGGTCACGCGGCTGTCCAACGGCGATCCGATCTCCGGCGTCGAGCTGCAGATCGTGCAGGGCAGCAACATGTCGTCGAAGCTGTGGAGCGGCACGACCGATGGCGATGGGCTCGCGCGTGCGACCTACTCCACCGCGGTCTACGGCGATCACTTGATGGTCGTCGCGAAGCACGAAGGCGACGTCTCGTTCCTGCGCCTCGATCAGAACGATCTGCGCGGACAGTGGCGCAACTGGGGCACGCCGGAAGACACCAGCAAGGCGTTCTTCTTCACCGACCGCGCGCCCTACAAGCCGGGCGAGACCATCCATCTCGTCGGCGTGCTGCGTCAGGAGACGCGCGGCCCCAAGGGCGGCGTGCAGTGGTGGCGACAGAACTCCACCGCGAAGTACAAGGTGGTCGATCCGCGTGGCATCGACGTCGCGTCGGGTGATGCGAAGATCGGTGCGTTCGGCACGCTCGCCGTCGACATCCCCACGAAAGAAGAAGGCGGCACCGGCACCTACCAGTTCTCGCTCGAGGTGCCCGCGCTCTTCGGACCCACGCAGACCTTCTGGCACGGCATCGCGGTCGAGACCTATCGAACGCCGGAGTTCACCGTGAAGGTCGAGCGCCCGGAGAGCAAGGCGCTGGTGTTCGGCGACAAGCTGCACGCCGACGTGATCGGCGAGTACTTGCACGGAGCACCGCTCGTCGGTGGCGAGGTCGCGTACACGATGACGCGATCGGACACGAGCTTCTCACCGCCGGGCTCCGAGAACGACGGCTTCACGTTCGGCATCGGCAATCAGTGGGGTTGGGGCGGCTACTACGGCTACGGCTATCGTGGTCGCGGTGGCTATCGCAGCGAGTACTGGGGCGGTGGTTGGGGCATGAGCTCGATGACGATCGAGACGAAGACCGGTCGTCTCGATGCGCAGGGCAAGTTCGGCATCGATCACGTCGTGGTGCTGAAGGAGCCGCCGCCGCCGGGCACACCGGTGCCGCCGCCTCCGGCGACGCCGAAGACCGAGCCCGAGCCCACGCCGCAACCCGCGACGTACACGATCGCCGCCACCGTCACCGACGAGAACCGGCAGGCGATCGGCAGCACCGGCAGCTTCATCGTGCATCCGGCGCGCGTCTACGTCGGGCTGCGCAGCGATCGCAACGTGGTGCGTGAAGGCGAGCAGGTCGACATCCAGGCCGTCGTCGTCGACCTCGAAGGCGCGCGCAAGACCGGCACTCCGATCGCGCTCGACTTCATCCGCAAGGAGACCACGCGCACCGCGGTCGAGAAGAACGGTGCGTGGATGTTCGAGTACGCGACCAAGGAGATCGCGGTGGGCAACTGCGCGCTCACGGCCGATGCCGCGCCGCAGTCGTGTCCGGTCACGCCCGACAAGGCCGGCAGCTACACGGCGCGCGCGTCCGCGAAGGACGACGAAGGTCACGAGACCAAGAGCGAGATCACCGTCTACGTGCACGGCAAGGACGAGGTGATCTGGGATCAAGAGGATCGTCGCGTCGATCTCGTCGCCGACAAGCGCAAGTACGCGCCGGGTGACACCGCGAAGATCCTGCTGCGCTCGCCGTTCACCACTGCGCGCGGCGTGGTGGTGGTCGAGCGCGAAGGCATCGCGACCGAGCTGCCCGTCGTCGTCGAAGGCGGCGCGCATGCGGTCGAGATCCCGATCACCGAGGAGATGGTCGGCGGCGTGTCGCTGTCGGCGATGCTCACCCGCGGTCGCGTCGAGATCACCGGCGCGCCGAAGGGTCAGGACCTCGGCATGCCCGCGGTCGCGACCGGTCAGCTCGAGCTCGACGTGAGCACGGACGCGAAGACGATCGCGGTCGAGCTCACGCCGCACGCGAAGGAGATCGAGCCCAAGGGCAGCCTGTCGCTCACGATCAAGACCACGCGCAAGGACAGCGGCGCAGCGCTGCCGTCCGCCGTCGCCGTGATGGTGGTCGACGAAGGCGTGCTCAGCTTGATGAACTACCAGACGCCGAATCCGGTGTCGTTCTTCCACTATCGCCGTGCGGGCGAGGTGTGGCTGCATGCGTTGCACGCGAACGTGTTGCCGCGCGATCCGGCATCGTTGCTACCGACCGCGACACCGGCCACGGTCGCACCGGGTGGCTTCGCCACCGCGACCTCGGAGTCGTACGGAGTCGGTGGGCTCGGGCTGGTCGGCACGGGCCGTGGTGGTGGTGGCAGCGGTGAAGGCACGATCGGCCTCGGCAACATCGGCGTGATCGGCAAAGGCGGCGGCGACATGGCTGCGCAGCCGCCTTCGCCCGCACCCATGCTCGAGCGCGAGTCGGACGACGCGGAGCCTGCGAAGAAGGCCAAGGCCTCGACGCGCGCCGCCGCGGGTCCCATGGCGGATCGACGCGCGCGCGACGAGTACAAGGCCGAAGAAGCGTTCGACGTCACCACCGCGATGGCGCAGCAGGTCTCGCTGCGCACGGTGTTCGCGACCACCGCGTTCTTCGACGCGGAGATCATGACCGACGAGAACGGCGAGGCGCGCATCGACATCCCGATGCCCGAGAACCTCACCACGTTCCGCATCATGGCGGTGGCGATCGATCCCAACGCGGCCGATCGCTTCGGCAGCGGCGAGAGCTCGGTGAAGGTGCGCAAGCCGGTGATGATCCGGCCGTCGTTGCCGCGCTTCGCGAACTTCGGCGACAAGTTCGAAGGCTCGGTGATGGTCGACAACCAGACCGAAGAGGGTCAGCGCATCCTCGTCGGTACGCGTGGCCTCAACGTCGCGCTGTCCGGCGAGACCGAGAAGTTCATCGACATCCCCGCGGGCGAGTCGCGCGAGGTTCGCTTCGACATGGCGGTGCAGCAGGTCGGACACATGCGCCTGCAGTTCGCGGCGATGAGCAATCGCGGCCGCGATGCCACCGAGATCACGATCCCGGTGTGGTACCCGGCCACTGCGGAAGCGTTCGCGGACTACGGCATGACCGACGACGCGGTGCAGCGCGTGATCGAGCCGCCCGCAGATGCACTGCCGGCGTTCGGTGGGCTCGAGCTCAGCTTCAGCTCCACCGCGCTGTCGGGGCTCGAAGACGCGGTCGAGTACCTCGTCGACTACCCGTACGAATGCGCGGAGCAGACCGCGAGCCGCATCCTGCCGATCTTCGCGCTGGGTGACATCCTCGATCAGTTCCCGATCGCGACGGTGCGCGACACCGCCGAGCGCAAGCAGCTCGGGAAGGACGGCATCGAGAAGCTGTGGTCACACCAGCTCTACGACGGTGGCTTCGGCTACTGGGACACGCGCGAGAGCTGGCCGTATCTCACCAACTGGGTGACGTTCGCGTTGCTCGAAGGCAAGCGGCAGGGCTTCGAGGTCGACAAGGCCAAGCTCGAGCGCGCGCTGCAGTATCTCGAGAACTTTGCGCTCTACGGCTACAAGACGCGCTGGGGCGACTACTACGACTGGACCAGCCGCGCGTTCGCGGTGTGGCTCCTCTCCGGCGAGAAGCGCGGCGAGAGCTCGTTCGACAACGTGTGGTCGCATCGCAAAGACATGCCGCTCTACGCCCGCGTGTTGCTGATGTCGGCGGCGCACCGCTACGGCAAGAAGGCGCAGCGCGACGAGGTGATGAAGGAGCTCGCCGACGGCGTGGTCGAAGGCGCGCGCACGATCCACTTCGCCGAAGGTAAGAGCGAGGCGGCCTCCGATGGGCTGCGCTTGCTGATGCACTCCTCCGTGCAGACCGACGCGATCGCACTGATGGCGTTGCTCGAGATCGATCCCTCCGACACGCGGCTGTCGAAGATCATCGCGGGCATCATGGACGACCGCGATCCGAAGAAGGGCGGGCGCTGGCTCACCACGCACAGCAATGCGTGGGCGCTCATCGCCGCCAGCCGCTACTTCGAGACGGTCGAGAAGGACGAGCCCGACTACACCGCACGCGTGTGGATCGACGCGCTGTTCGCGGGCGAGCACGCGTTCAAGGGCCGCAGCATGACGAAGGTCGAGCAGAAGGTCTCGATGGAGACGCTGCAAGGTGCGGCGACGCGCCAGCTCACCATCGGCAAGGAAGGTCCGGGCAAGCTCTACTATCGCTTGGGTCTGCGCTACGCGCCGAAGAGCCTGAAGCTGAAGGCACAGGATCAGGGCTTCACGGTCTACCGCGAATACGAAGCGCTGCCGGGCAACGACGGCAAGGTCGATCCGGATGCGGTGAAGCAGACGGAGGACGGCGAGTGGATCGTGAAGGCCGGCACCAACGTGAAGATCACGATCAACCTCGTCGCGAGCGATCGTGCGAACTACGTGGTGGTCGACGATCCGCTGCCCGCGGGCTTCGAGGGGCAGAACCCGAAGTTCGTCACCAGCGTGCAGGCGATGTCGGAGACCGGGGGTAGCCGCGGCTACGGGGGTGGCTACGGCGGCTATCCTTATTATGGCGGCTACGACGGCTGGTGGTGGGGCTGGTGGTACAGCTTCACGCACACGGATCTCCGCGACGATCGCATGCTGCTCTTCGCGGATCAGCTGTCGGCCGGCGTGTACACCTACAGCTACACGGCGCGCGCGACCACGATCGGCGAGTTCCTCCTGCCGCCGGTGAAGGCCGAAGAGATGTACGAGCCCGAGCGCTTCGGCCACGGCTCGTCGAGCAAGGTCACGGTGGTCGAGTAGCGGCGAGGCGCTCGCGCACCGCCGCGTGCTCGCGCATCACCTCCGCGTCGATCTCCACGTCGAGCGGCACCGTGTCGGCGAGCGCGATGCGAGCGCGCGCGTCGTCGAGCTGCCCCACCCCGATCTCGATGTTCGCGAGCGCATCCAGCACGCGCACCGTGAGCGGATAGAGCCGCAGGTGACCGCGCTCGTGCGCTTGCATCGCGCGCGACAGCTGCTCGTGCGCGCGTTCGAGCTCGCGCCGGCGAAAGAGCATGAGGCCGAAGCGCGCACGCGCGGTGTACTCCTGCACGGCGTCGCCGACCGCGACTGCGATCTCCACGCCGCGCTCGTACTGCGGGATCGCGCCCGCTTCGTCGTGGCGATCGTCGAGCACCATTGCAAGGAAGGTGTGGGCATACGCCACCTCGGGATGCTCCGTTCCCAGCAGACGCTCGAAGACCGGCAGCGCCTGCTGCACCTGCGCGAGCGCTTCGTCGAGCGCGCCGGCGCGACGCAGCGACATCGCGAGGTTGATACGCGCCTTGGCGACGTCGCCGTTCTCGCGGCCGTATGCGCGCTCGAGGATTCCGAGCGAGCGCCGATCGAGCTCGAGCGCGTCCGCGTCGCGGCCGAGCGCGCGGAGCGTACCCGCCGTGTTGCCGAGCATGATCGCGATCTCGGGGTGATCCGGCCGGAGCAGGTCTGCTTGAGCCGCGAGCGCGCGCTCGAACAGCGGCAACGCCTCGGCTTCGCGTCCTGCGGACGTATAGGCCACCGCGAGATTTCCGAGCGCGGTGATCACGTCGCGACTGGCATCGGGGCTGACCTCGGTCGCGGCCGCGAGCGAGTGTTGATAGCGATCGATCGCGGCATCGAGATTGCCTGCCGCTCGATCGATGACGCCGAGCGTATTCCACAGGCGTGACAAGCGAGCGCCGGAGCAGCCGATTCGCTCGCACGTCGCTTCGGCCAGTCGGGCGTTCGCGCGCGCCGCTTCGATGTCGTGTCGCACGTATGCCTCGTGGAACGCGAGGTCGCCCCACGCATCGGCCGCGATGCCGTCGTTGCGCGCGGCCTCGGCCAGCCACGCCGCGTCGCGCAGCGTCGCAGCGCCGCGGTCGGATTCGCCAACGGCCACGAGATACTCGCCGTAGACGAGCAGCGCTTCGGACAACAACGCACGGTCGTCGAGCTCGGTCGCGAGCGCGAGCGCTTCGTTCACCGCTTCGCGTGCACCCTCCATCTGCGCGGCGAGGCCGAACAGGCGCGCGCGCTCGATCGCGGCGACGACTTCGTCGGTGCGCGCATCGATCGACTCGCCGACGACGTCGTCACTGCACGGTCCCGTCGGCACGCTGGCGACGAGCATGGCGACGTCGACGAGCGCGGCGTCGTCGGCCGAACGCAGTGCCGCGACCGTCGCCTCCAACGCGGCGACCCGTCTGCGCAGGCACGCGCGCTGTTGCTCGTCGGGCTTGCTGCACACCTGCGTGCGGATGTTCGTGATCGCTCGCGCGGCACTTTCGAGCCGCGGTGCGTGTCGGTCCCAACTATCGCGCACCGACAGACTCGCCGAGGCGAACACCTGGTCGAGCTGCGCGCGCGTGTCGGGATTCCAGGCTCGCCGCACGGGATCGTCGGCGCCGCACCATGGGTCGTGCTCGACGATCTCGGGACGAGTGCTCGCGAACGCGACGATGGCGACGGCACCGAACGCGCCGGCGGCCCCAAGCAC
>DASZPU010000256.1:0-6161 GCA_035550195.1 Nannocystaceae bacterium | reverse complement strand
CGGTCGCCGTCGGCGTCGCGGTGGATCGGATCGGCGTCGTCGAGCGTCGGCGCGTTCGCGAACGCCGGCGCTTGGGCCGATCGATGTCCGCAACCGCCGAGTAACAGCACGATCGCCACAGGTACGAAGCGTTGCATGATCGACCTCCGGCCGATCGTCGTTGCATCGACGGGGCCACCTCGATCGGCGCTGCGGTGATGCGCGCGATCGCGGTGCCGGCCCGCACGATCGTGCAAACACGCCACGGGCAGCACGGTACAGATCCGGTCGGAGACCGCGTCGACGCGCAGACGCGGCGGTTGGAACGCGCCATGCACAGAGCAGCAGCATGGTGCGCTCGACGAAGCTCGTGCTCGCGTTGATCCCGGCGCTCGCAACACCGCTGGGCTGCGACGACGGCGGGCTCGGCGATCCCATGGCGATGCGCGAGGCCGAAGCGGGCTGGTTCGCGGCGAACCACGCCGTGGCGCTCGCGGAGCCGGAGCTGCTCGAACGCATCGACACGCACACGCGCGGCGACATCCTCGTGCGCTGCCTCGATGGCGGGCGGATGCGCCTGGTCGGCGAGGAGAACGACGCGAACGACTTCGAGCTCACCGCGATGTTCGAGGACTGCATCGACGAGGGCGTGATGATCGGCGGCGAGCTGAACATCGTCGCGTCGGTCGAGCTGGGCGATGCGGCACTGCCGGAAGACGGTGGCGCCGGCTCGCTCTTCGTGGCGTACGACGGACAGCTGCGGCTCGACGGCGATGCCGAAGGCAGCTGTGCGATCGACGTGCAGGTACACGCGCCGGCGGTGAGCTACAGCGAGCTCGCAGGCATCGGTGTCGAGGTCGAGGGATCGGTGTGCGGCCACGATGCCTACGCGGTAATCCACGGGCAGGGCCATCGCTGAACGAAAGGAACGATCTCGATGCGCCAATCGTCTTCTTCGCGTCTGTCTCCGTTCTGGTCGTGGGCCGACGAGCTCGCGCAGGTGGGTCTGCGCGGCTTCGCGGCCAACCACGCGGTCGCGAAGCCGATCGAAGGCACTTCGATCGGCGCGCGCTACTGGATCGAGGGTGCGAGCGCGCGCCCGAGTGGTTGCGTGCGCCACCGTGCGATCCGTCGCTACGACGATCTCCCGGTGTGGCTCGTGATCCCGGAAGATCCGCGTGCGCATCGCTTCAGCTATGCGATCCCGTTCTTGCGCGCGGCGAAGCTCGCCCGCGAGGTGCGGCATCCCTACGTGTTGCGCACCCACGAAGCCGGACTGCTCGACGATGGGCGGCCCTACGCGGTGATCGAGCGCGTGCCCAGCGAGTCCCTCGCCAATGTGCTCGCGCGGCACGGTGCACTGCCGTGGCCCGAGGTGCTGCAGATCGCACTGCGGCTCGCGAGCGCCGTCGAAGCGGCGCGCGAGCGCGGCTTGGCGCCCCGTGATCTCGACGTCGACACGTGCCTGCACGTACGCGACGGGCTCGACGTTGCGGACGTGCGACTCGGCGAGCTCTTCGTCGCGAGCGTGTCGCGGCCCGAGGAGCACGACGCCCCGGCGATCGTCGAGATCGTGCGCACGCTCGTCGGTGGTGCCGCGCAGGGCGAGCTCGCTGCGGCACTCGCCCGCGACTACGCGAGCCTCGGCGAGCTGGCCGAAGCCTTGGCTGCGGTGCCGCACGACGGTACCCGCGAATCGCACGGCGCGAACCATGCGGCCATCGCCGGTGGGTTCGTGATCGACGTCGAGGCCGAGGAAGCCGCAGACGCGGCGCGCCCGATCCCGAAGTGCTCACTCGATTAGCACGGGCGCCCCGTGCAGTCGGGCGAGCGCGCTGGTGAGCAAGTGCGGCAGCGCGTCATCGACGTCTGCGGTCGCCGACAGCCGGCCCGCGCGTAGATCGGCGCGCAGCGCCGTGACGAGCTCGACGTGCGTGCGCGTGCCGTCGAGCTTGTCGATCACCGCGGCGTGAAACGGATCGATCGGCGCGAGCTCGTGGTGCAGCGTCGTGACGAAGCCGAGCTGTCGCGCCTCGAGTCGCGTGACCGCGTGCACGCGCGGACGCTCGGGGATCGCGGGCGGGATCGGCAGCGTGCGGGGCAGGGCAGGCAGTGGCGCGTCGGCGAGGGTGGCATCGTCGCGGCAGAAGAGGCTCGCATGCAGCTGGCGATTCACGACGACGTCGAGCAGCTGCTCGACCGCGATCGGATCGCGCACGCGGCTGCGCAGCTCCGCAACGGTCTGCGTCTGGGTCTCGGCGTCGAGACCGGTGGGCGAGAGCTCCGCGAGCCAGCGCAGACCGGCCGCAGTCGCGAGCTCGATCAGCTCGCGCACCCAATATGCGCGCGAGCTCGGCACGAGATACTCGTGCAGCAAGTACATGTCGGGCTTGTCGTGCAAGCTGGCGAGCTCTTCGTGCAGCACCGCGTCCTCGGCGGTGCCGACGAAGGGCCGCAGCTCGGCGAGCCAGGCGAGGCCCGCACGCGCGCGCTCGATCTGCACGCGTTCGTCGCTGGTTTCGCCGACCAGCTCGAGCAGCGCGCGACGAACTGCACCGCGCACGCCCCACGCGGGCATCGTGTTGTAGCTGAGGTACACGACACCGCTCGGTCCGAGCGCATCGTGGGCGAGCTGCAGCACGCGATCACGCACGGAGTCCGGCACCCACGAGATGAGCCCGTGCGCGATGACGTAGTCGAAGCGCTGCTCGCCGAGCTCGAGGTCCATCACGTCGGCGCAACGCAGCTCGAGGTTGGCGAGCGTGGCCTCGCGCGTGCGCTTCTGCGCGAGCGCGATCTGTCGTGCGGAGCGATCGATGCCGACGATGCGCGCACTGGGCAGCGCTGCGGCGATCGGCATGAGATTCACGGCGTGTGCACAGCCGAGCTCGAGCACGCGCGCGGACGTCGGATCGATCGCCGCGAGGCCAGCACCGCGTGCGGCGGCGAAGAGACGATCGGGATGCGTCTCGGCGACCGGGCGGTCGTCGTAGGGCACCGTCTCGTACGCGTCGCGCGCGGCCACGGGCGCAGCGTAACACTCACCACTGGTACCAGTCGGTCGATACGAACACGGGCTGGCTGACGCTGGTGAACAGTGGCGCGAACACCTGCACGAACATCGGGTTGCCGTAGAAGGCCTCCATGTTGTCGGCGCTCTGCCAGATGTCGACCGCGAGGAAGCGCTGGCGATCCTCGAGGCCGAGGAAGACGACGTGCGCGACGTTGCCGGCCATGAGCGAGGGCTCCTTGCCACCGGCCGCGACTTGATCGTGCGCGGTGTGATTGGCCGCTTCGTCGGTCTGCGCGAGATCGCCGAGCGCGAAGTGGAACCAGTACGGATCGTAGGCGTCGCCCGATTGCATGTCGCCCCAGCTCTCCCAGTCGGCGGCGAGCTCGAAGTACTCGATGGTCGGCGGTGCGGCGAAGAGCATGCCGAAGCCGGCGGCGACGTTCGGATCGGCGTAGAACGCGAGCATGGCCTCGCGATCGGTCCAGCGATCGATCGCGAGGAACTCGTGCTCGGTGGAGTCGAGCAGCGTGGTACCGAGTAGAACGTCGTGTGCGATGTCGCCGGCCGCTACGGCCGATGCTTCGCCCATCATCGCGAAGGCGTCGTGGCCCTGTTGGCTCGCGGCGAGATCGTCGCCCGCGAGTGTGCCGCGCACGACGGCGGCGTAGATCGTGTCGCCTTGCTCGCCGGTGCTCGTGTCGTCGGAGCTCGAGCTGTCGTCGGCAGCGCTCGAGCTGTCGTCGGAGCCCTCGGCATCGGAGTCGGAAGCGCACGCGTTCAGTGCGAGCGCGCAACAAAGCGCAACGGCGGTTCGGATCGGCATGGTCGGGTGTCCTTCTGCAGACACCGACGGGCGGCCCATCGCGAACTCATCGGTCGCGAGTATCTTTTCTTTGGTCGCGCCCTCCGGCGCTCTTCCTGGCGCGAAGGGGCCTTGCTCGCTGTCCGCCGTGGCAAAGCCACGTCGGGCTCGAGTCGCGTTCACTCGTAGCTGAGCGCGATGGCGTGCACGCCGAATTGCGCGACCCAGTGGGCATACGCGCCGTAGTTCTCGGCCCACAGCTCGGGCAGTGCCATGTGCGCTTCGATGTGCGCGACGTAGAGCTCGCGCCAGTGCGGGTCGCCGGTGGCGAGCCACAGGTGCCACAGCCCCCACGCGCGCGAGAAGTTGACGCCGGCGAGGTGTGCATCGGTGACTTCGGCGACGCCGAGCGGCGCGAGCTCGACATCGCCGAGCCACGTCGCGAGCCAAGCCGCGGACGTCGCGGGCTCGGCGATCGTCACGATCGTCATCGCGCGATGCAGACACGGCGGAAAGAAATCCATGGGCATCGCATCGGCGTCGAGCGGACAGGCCTCG
Organism: Nannocystaceae bacterium; assembly: GCA_035550195.1. GTDB lineage: Bacteria > Myxococcota_A > Polyangia > Nannocystales > Nannocystaceae > Xiheibacterium. The sequence goes on along the minus strand of DASZPU010000256.1, from coordinate 1,809 downwards.
TCGAGCGCGGGGTCCAGCCAGATCTCGTCGACCATCGTGGCGATCTGCTGCTGCAGGACGGCGTCGTCGGTGTGCTCGGCCCAACGCCACAGATTCAGCGCAGCCCACGACGCGTTGCCGTAGTCGTCGGCGAGGATCTGATCCTGGATCTGCGCGGCCGACTCGCCGGCATAGAACATCGAGAGCCGCGCGCCGAGCTCGTTCGCCAGCGGCACGAGATCCGTCTCGCCGGTCGTGCGCGCGCGCTCGACCGCGAGCAACAGAAACCACGCATACCCATACGGCAGCTCGTTCGCGATGCCACCATCTTGCGCATCGGCGAGCTCGCCCGCGAGCGCAACGGGCTCGAGCGTGACGTTCGCAGCATCGAGCCAGCTCTGCTCACCGGTGACGCGATGGATGACGTGCAACGCATACGTCGCGTGCACATGCGAGTGCCAATCGATGCACCCATGAAACGCCGGATGCCCAGTATCGACAGCGGCACTACACGCGAGAATCGGAACCCCGAGCTGCTCGAGATACCCGGTCCGCGCGTCGAGAAACGCAGCCCAAGCGGGATCGATCGGCGCGCCAGTCGAAGAAGACGAAGACGACCCGCCCTCCTCCGAGCTCTCCTCCGCCGTCGTGGACGTAGTCGTAGTCGTAGTCGTAGTCGTAGTCGTAGTCGTGGTCGTGGTCGTGGAGGTGGACGTGGAGGTGGACGTACCGCCGTCCGCCGAGCCCGAGGTCGCTCCCGAACCCGCCGCACTCCCTCCCCCACACCCCGCCGCAACCACGAAGAACGCAACTCCGCGTCTCATCCTCCGCAATGCTACACGCCATCACCCCGCAACGGTCATGCGCCACACGCCGCCACCATACTGCGTCGCGAGGATGACCCACTGCGAGCTCGCCTCGTCCCACGCGGTCGCGGTCCCGAAGGGCGGGATGCCTTGCCAGTCGCCTTCGAACTCGTAGGGCAGCGACGCGATCGGATTCTCCCGGATGTCCAAGCGACGCGCCGACGGCGAGAACAAGCCGCTGATGAACCATAGATCCGGCGATCCGGAGACCGTGCAGCCGCCGTTGGGATCGACGAGCTCCCACGTCGCGCCGCGATCGAACGTGCGCTTCGTGCCCTCGCTGCCGGCGATCGCGACGCTGCAATCGGTCGGATCGATCCACGGTGTGAACGCACCATGGCAGTGCAACGAAGTGTCGACCTGCGTCCACGCGTCGGTCGAGATCGCACCGTCCACGCGGCCCGCCGTCGTCGTCCGATACATCGCGCCCGGAGCATCGAACTGCTGCGGGATCACGATCCACGTGTCGGCGTCGAATCCGAACGCGTAGTGCGAAGTGCCCCACGGCACCGAGTGCACGTCCCAGGTGTCGCCGCCGTCCTTCGTCTCGAGCAGCTGCCCCGAGCCGTAATGGTACGTGACCAGCACGTGATTCGGCGGATCGTCGGGCAGGATGTGCGCCGCATAGAAGTCATTCGTCCCGCCATTGCTGTCGGGCGGAATCATCGCGGTGCCACCATCGGGCGTCGGCAGCTCACCGTCCCAATAGTCGTGGAAGAGGTTGACCCACGTCGCACCGCCGTCGGTCGACTTCCACATGCCGAGCGCGGTGCCGTCGGGATTGTCGAAGCCGTAGCCCGCGGGGCGATAGAGCGTCGGTGGCGGACACGGATCCCTGCCGACGCAGCGATCACGATTCGGATCGATCGCCACACCCCACGCGTTGCCGTTGAGCGCGCTGCCTTCGATCTCCGCCCACGTCATGCCGAAGTCGGTGGTCTTCTGCACGCGCGACTCGTCGGTG
>DASZPU010000255.1:0-9349 GCA_035550195.1 Nannocystaceae bacterium | reverse complement strand
CTTGCTGGTCTTGTCCTTGGAGTTGTACGCGTGGTCGGCCTGCGCCCAGAGGATCTCGGCGTAGTAGTAGTTGAGCTCGTACGCGTCCTTGTCCTGCGGGAACGTGGTCAGGAACGTGCGGTACGCCTTCTCCGACAGATCGTAGGTGTCCGGCTTGCGGGTCTTCTCCGCTGCGTCGTGCCATACCGTGGCCATCTGCTTCACGGTGTCGCGCGCGACGTCGCGACAGGCCTTCTTCACCGGCTCCTTGAACTTGCTGTCCTTGAAGCTCGCCCAGTAGCTGGCGAGCTTCTCGGTCTCGATCCACTGGATCTGCTTGTCGTCGGTGGCGAGCGCGTTGATGACGACCTTGCCCTGCCAGTCGCAGGTGTCCGGATCGCTCTCGAAGAGCTCCTGCAGCTTCTTGTAGACGCTGCTGCTCTCGACGTAGAGACCTTCGCCGAAGTACGCCGCGCCGAGCAGCTCCATCATCTTGCGCGACATGTTCTCGTCCTTCTTCGGGCCGTCACCGACCGTCGTGAAGAACTCCCATGCCTTGGACGGCTTGCCGGCGTGCACGTACGCCTTCACCAGGTCGCGACGCGCGTCGCGACGCAGCTGCTTCGCGTTCGCTTCGCTGCCGGCGCGACCTTCGAGCGTGGCCTTGATGGTCTGGACGAACTTGTCGAGGCTCTTGTTGTACTCGGGCTCCGCGGTGCCGATCGGGTTGAGGTAGCACCAACCCATCTTGTAGAGCGCGTACGCGTAGACCGGGCTGTCGCGGTAGCCGTCGACGATCTTCTGGTAGAGCTTGAGCGCCTCGTCGATGCGGTTCTTGCCGTAGTAGAAGTCCGCGAACGACAGGTACGCGTTGGGGATGTACTTGCTGGTCGGGTACTCGCGGATGAGCCGCAGATACGCGTCCTGCATCTCCGCTTCGCGCTCGAGCTGACCGAGCTCGAACGCGTAGAAGTAGATCGCCTCGTCGAGGCGCTTGTACTTCGCGAAGATCGGCTTGTTGACGAGCACCTTGTAGACGTCGACCGCCTTCGCCGACGCGTCGCGCGACTGCTTCTCGAAGCGCTTCTGCTTCTCCTTGAGCTGCTGCGCCTTCGCCTTGTTGTTCGACTGCTCGGCGTCGTAGATCTGCTCGTAGAGCGAGTCGCCCTGGCGCTGGAAGTACGCCTTCTTCTCGAGATGGTGATCGGACAGGCGGTAGAGCAGATCCGGCATCTCGGCGTCGGTCTCTTCCGTCGCCTTGATCAGTCGGATGAGCTGCTCGATCTGCTTGTCGGCGATCTCCTGCGTGACCGCTTCGCGCTCCTTCGCGAACTGATCGGCCGACATCATGTCGACGCGCTTCTTCTTGTCCTTCTCGGCCTGCGCCTGCGCCGTCTTGACCTTGGTGTCGAGCGTGTTCTTCGTCGTCACCTTGCCGGACTTGCGCTCGTAGCGGACCGCGTTGCCGTCAGCGCCTTCGGCCGGCTCCTCCGCGCCGGCGGGCGACGAGATCAGCAACGACCCGAGCACGAGGCTCGAGATGCCCAGGCTCGCCGCCCGAAGAAGAACGGGGACTCGCCACTCAGGCCCGAAGGGACGTGGGGACAACTGGGATCTCGTCATGGCTTCACCTTCTCGATGCGTTCGTGGCAGCCCCCTCGCGGGTGCGGCTGCCATCGGGTTTGCCCCGGTGCGTGACCGGTGCGGAGAAAAGAGGAATGGCTCGTGGGTGCGCGCGCTGCCCCCGACGAGCTACTCGTTCTTGCAGAGGCTCGTGATCTTGTAACGGTAGTAACCCAGCTCGTCTTGCCAGTACTCGCCGTTGTAGTTGTAGTTCTCGTGCTCGCCGTCGACCTTGGCGCGCTGCGGCTTCACCGGGTTGGCCTCGAGGGCGCCCTGCTGCTTGCGCTTCTCCAAGATTTCGTACTCGACCTTGATCATCTCTTTGTTGAGCTCTTTGATCTCGCGGATCTCGCCGGTGAGACGCTCGCGTGATTCCTTGCCCGTCGCCTCGCGTGCGGCCGACAGCGCGAGGTCGAGATCCTCCGTGACGCGCTCGCCGATGCTCGCCGACTTGAACGCCGAGCTCATGTCGTCGAGCTGCTGCTGCTCGCGCTCGAGCTCGTCGACGTAGTCGAAGTACTTCGACAGGCTCTTGTCGGAGAGCGCGATGCGAGCGACCTGCTCGACGAACGGATCCAACGACGAGTTGTCGTCGAGGATCTTGCGCGCGGTCTCGTAGAGCTTGAAGTCCTCGGGGGCGTCGTTGAGGATGCCCTGGAGGTCTTCCATCGCCTTCGGGTACTTGCGGTTGAACTCGTCGACCGACCGCTTCGCAGAGTCGTAGCGGCAGTTGAAGTAGTACGTCACCGCCTTGATCTTGATGCCGTCCGGGTAGAGGTACTCCTCGAAGAACGGAGCGTTCAGCGTGTGCACGTAGCCGAGCGCGCGCTGGTAGTAGCCGTTGGCGTTGGTGTCGTCGACTTCGACGCGACGGAACTCCGCCCACGCCGCGGCATGCACCGCGCGCAGGTAGTAGGGCGACTCGACCGGGATCTTGTCGAGGTACTTGATGGCCGTTTCGAACTTGCCGACCATGTAGAAGATGTTGGCGAGGCCGAACGACGCCATGTGCTCGTACTGCCGCATCTCCTCGAGGTAGGTCAGCTCGGTCTCGGTGCGGTCCTTACGGCTGCCGCGCTTCTTCTTCTTCTTGCCGCCCTCGACCTTGACCTTCTTCTTGCGGGCGCTCTTGCGCTTCTTCTCTTCGGCCTGGCGCAGCTCGATGGCGCGACGGAGCACGTTCTTGAACGCTGCGACCGCGGGCTCACCGGCGAAGTTGCGCGTGTGCGCGACGCCGAGGAAGAACTGCGCGCGGATGTAGTAGTCCGACTGGTTCGGCACCTGATCGAGCAGCGCGATGCCCTGCGGGAGATCGCCCTTGTCGTAGTAGTAGCGGCCGAGCAGGTAGTAGAGCTCGTCGCGCACCTCGTCGAACGCTTCGTCTTCGAGGTCGGTGGGCTTGTAGCGACCGATCTTCTGCAACACCTCGGCGCCTTCGGGCAGCTCGCGTGCGAGCGATGCGAGCCACGGCAGCGTGAGCTTGTGGAACGGATGCGCGGGACCGGCCTGCACGATCTCGTCGAAGATCGACAGCGACGCCGAGTAGAACTTCAGCTTGTAGAGCGTCTTGCCCAGCCAGAACTGCGCGCGCGGTTGATCACCGGGGATCTCGTTCGTCGCGATCTTGTGGAACTGGATCGCAGCGGCTTCGTAGTCCTCGGCCTTGTACTGCGTCTCGCCTTGCGCGTTGCTGCCGAGCGCGGGCGCATCGGGTGCAGCCGGCGGAGGACCGGGCGGCGGCGGCGATGCGGTCGTCGGAGTCGCAGGCGGCGTGCCCGGTGCAGCAGGCGGTGCAGCCGGCGGAGCCGATGGCGGCGGCGGCGGACCGGCGAGTGCTGGAAGAGCGAGGAGCACCAATCCCGTCGTCACCGCGGACAGCGAGAAGGGCAGCGAGAGCACGGGCATGCGGCGGCGCAGAAGAGTCATTGACGTCGTCCCTGGATGTCTTCGATGACGACCTCGAACGTGAGGTCGAGAGGCCGCCCATCGAAGGCTAGGACATTACCAAGGCCGGGGTTTCGGCTGCAAGGGCCGGAGACCTTCGGATCTGCGACAGGCGATCGACAGCTCGGGGTCGTCGAAGGCACGTCGCGATGCACACGACACGAGCCCCGCGCAGGTTCCAGGGATCGATCACGCGATGTCCGCGATGGGCCTGCGACGCCGTTCGGATCGCGCGCCGCACGAGGGTGGGCAACGGGTGTGCAGCAGACGACGCATGGTGGACGCACGCGCGCAGGTCATCCGCGCAAGCGAGCCCACGCCCGCGGCGAGACGACCGAGGTGAAGCCGGCTGCGATGACGATCGAGGATGGCGCCGTTCGCCTTGACGCCCCGGCGCTGCCCTGGTGTACGATGCGCCCTGAGCTGGCAGGCCACGCCCTGCGCACGACGACCGTCGCACATCCAGCCGAAGCAGATTTCTGGGACCACGTGGGAAAGATCCCCTGGGACCGACCATGAAGCGGAGCCGGGCGCCTTCCCCCGGCCATCGACCACAGAGCGAGTCCATGACGACGACCCACAAGCTGTCCGCGATCCTGACCCGTGCTCTCGCGCTCGCCTCGATCGCCGCCGCGTTGTCCTGCGCGAAGGGTGACGTGGGCGCGCCGTGCAACCACGGCCAGGTCGAGCCGCCGGAGAGCAAGCTCGTCACGTTCCCCGCGCTGAGCTGCAACGAGCTGCTCTGCATCTACGCCGACGTCGCGGAAGCGCCGGACGACTCGTGCACCGACTCGTCGGTGTGCAACGCGAGCGATCCCGGCAAGAACCGCTTCGAGTGCGTGATCCCGGCGGGCGACAACTCGGGTACCTGCAAGCTGAAGATCGAGTACGTGCTCGAGCGCTCGATGTGCTCGAAGAAGTGCAGCACCAACGCCGACTGCAAGGACGGCGGGCCCACGAAGAAGGTCGTGGTCGAGAACACGAAGTGCGCCTCGGGCTTCACCTGCGCGAAGATCCAGACGCTCGGCCAGTTCTGCTGCGAGAGCCTCTGCGTGTGCAACGACGACCTCGATGTCGCCACCGAGAGCGACATCCGCATGGCCTGCGAGTCGAGCACGCAAGAAGGTTGCTGCACCGGTCCGGCGGGCTTCGTGCCCTCGCCGGCCTGCGGCCCCTAACCCGCCTCGAACGCGGCGCGTAGCCACTCGATCGTCGCGGTGCTCGGATCGGGTCCGAGCACCGTGATGACGTCGAAGCGCACCGCCGTGCGCTCCCAGAGGTCGTTGGCGACCAGCCATGCGGTCGCGGCTCGGATCACGCGGCTGCGCTTGTCGGCGTCGATCGTCTCGTGCGGATGACCGAGCGCGTCGTCGCTGCGGCTGCGCACCTCGATGAAGACGATCGTCGGCTCGTTCGCCGACTCGTCCTTCGCGACGATGTCGAGCTCGGCGTTCGCGAGCTCGACGTTGCACGCGAGCGTCGCGTGATCACGCTGCGACAACCACTGCACGACGCGCGCTTCGATCAGACGACCGCGCGCGCGTGTGTCTCGATCGGCGCCGCGCGGCGCCATCGCGATCACTCCTTGTCGGCGGTCTCTTCGCCGTCCGACGGTGCAGCGTACTGCACGTCGGCTTCGGTCGCGTGCTCGGGCGAGCCCGAGAGCAGCGCTGCGTACTCGCCGAGCTTCTCCTTGATGCGCGCCGCGTTGCCGCTGAGATCGCGCAGGTAGTACAGCTTGGCGCGACGCACTCGACCGCGCGACACGAGCTCGACCTTCACCACGCGCGGCGAGTTCTCCGGCCACACGCGCTCGACACCGACACCATGGCTGACCTTGCGCACCGTGAACGATCCGCGCGCGCCACCCTTCTTGCGATGGATGCACACGCCTTCGAACACCTGCACGCGCTCCTTGCCGCCCTCGGAGATCAGCGCGTGCACTCGCACCGTGTCGCCGCTGCGGAACTGCGGCAGGTCGGAGCGGCGATAACTACGTTCGATGGCCTCGATGGTCGGGCAGCTGTTGCTCATGGCGTCACCAAGCTCGACAGTGCTCGTTCGCAGAGCGAGAGCGCAGCGAGGGGACGCGAAGAGTCGACGATCGCAGCCGCGGGTGCAAGCGCGGGGTCGTGCTCCTGCGCACGCGCGGGCGTGCCGCCGGGCTCCGGGGCGAAGATCGCGTCCGCAGAGGCGGAGAGGCCCGGTGCGACGAGCACGAGCGCCTGGGGCTGCACGCGCGCGCAGGTCCGCAGGCGGTCGGCGAGCTCCGGCACGCGCCCCGCCGCGCCCGGGGTGCCGGGCTCCGCGAGCGCGACGATCCACGGCTCGGCCCCGCGTCGACGGAAGCGGCGACGCATCACCTCGGTGTCCTCGAACGCGGTGATCTGCACGCCGTGTGCGAGCGCGCTGCTCCACGCGAGCGCAGCATCGGCATCGGCACCGAGCAACACGATCCCGGCGACGGCGTGCGTGCGCGCGAGCGCGGCCCACTCGTCGGCGTGCTGCGGATCCGTGCCGTCGATCGCGAGATGGATCGGCAGCGTCGGCAGCGATCGCTGCGGACGCAGCTCGGGGCGCAGCGCCCACGTGCGTGCGAGCGCGGCTTCGCGACGCCAACGCGCGATCGCAGCGTGATCGCCACCGAGCAACACCTGCGGCACCGCGTGGCCGCGGAACACCGCCGGGCGCGTGTACTGCGGGTGCTCGAGCAAGATGCCGTGCTCGTCGTCCGCGAAGCTGTCGCGCGCGACCGACTCGGGGTTGCCGACGACGCCTTCGCGCAACCGCGACACCGCTTCGATGATCGCGAGCGCAGCGACCTCGCCACCGCCGAGCACGAAGTCGCCGAGCGAGAGGCACTCGTCGACCCAGTGCTCGCGCACGCGATCGTCGATGCCCTCGTAGCGGCCGCAGACCAGCGCGATGCGGGGCAACGTCGCGAGGCGCTCGGCGACGCGCTGATCGAAGCGCGGGGCGGAGGGCGTGAGCAGGATGCGGTGCATCGGCCCGCGCGCGGCGATCACCGCCTCGAGCGCGGTGACCACCGGCTGCGCCTTGATCACCATGCCGGCACCACCACCGAACGGCGCATCGTCGACGACGCGATGACGATCTTCGGTGTGCTCGCGAGGATCGGTGCAGTGCACTTCGACGAGCCCGCGCTCGATCGCCTTGCCCAACAGCCCTGCGCCCACGAACGCACGCACGGCCTCGGGGAAGAGCGTGAGCACCTCGAACGCGGTGGTCACTCGAGCTCCTCGGGCAGCATGCCATCGGGCAGCTCGACCCACACGCACTCGCTGGTCACGTCGCGCACGAAGCCGGGCAACAGCGGCAGCAGCCACGTGCGCGTGCGGCCCTTGTGATCGCGATACGCGACCTCGAACAGATCCTGCGCGCCGTTGTCGGTGACGCTCTTGATCTTGCCGAGCTCGTGGACCACGCCGGCGTCGTCACGCCGACGCACCGGCAGCCCGATCGCATCGGCGAGATAGAACTCGTCGGACGCGAGCTGCGGAAGATCCTCGCGCTGCACGACCAGCACACGACCGCGCAACGACTCCGCGTCGTTGCGATCGCGCAGGCCTTCGAGCTCGACGCGCCACATGCCCGGGCTGCCCGGCACCTCGCTGCAGCGCTCGATCGCCAGCTCGATGTCGGCGCGTCCGGTCGCGGCCAACACCACGGTTCGGCCCGGCGCGAGCGCCGTCGAGGCCGGATCGTGCAGCTTGACGCGCAGGCCGCCGCGCACGCCGTGGACACCCGCGACGACGCCGATCTCGAGGCGCCGCGCTGCGGTCACTCGAGGATCTCGAGCTCGGCGCGCTTGCGGACCTTCGACGACGCGGCGCTGAGGATCGCGCGCATCGCCTTCACGGTGCGCCCCTGCTTGCCGATCACCTTGCCCAGATCTTCCTTCGCAACCCGCAGCTCGAGCACGACCGTCTGCTCACCGGCGATCTCGACGACCTGGACTTCGTCCGGTTTGTCGACGAGCGCACGCGCGAGGAATTCGATCAGCTCCTTGAGGGAAATGGCGGGCATCTGGGCTCCGAGCGGAGGAGAGGAGAGCGAGAGGGGAGAGCCTTCGGTGAAGTCTCCCACAGCGCGAGCGCGTCGGCAAAGACCCGCGGCGGTACGATCGCCGGGCGCGACGCGCCCGGTTGCGACAGCGCCCTCGCAGTCGCTGCATCGCCTTCGGCGAAATCACTCTGCAGACGGTCGCGCGCCTGCACGCTGAGGTACTACGCGGTCGGCAGCGACTTGATCAGTCGCGCGACCGTCTGCGTCGGCAACGCGCCGACACCGACCCAGTAGTCGAAGCGCGCTCGATCGAGCGTGACCTTCGAGGGATTCGCAGCGGGATCGTAGGTGCCGAGCCGCTCGAGGAACGCGCCGTCGCGCGGCGAGTCGTTGTGCGCGGCGACGATGCGATAGTAGGGGTGCTTCTTCGCACCGGCGCGGGCGAGCCTGATCTTGACAGCCATGGATCTCTCGAAGGGCGCGCAGGCTAAGCCAGCGATCGGAATGGGGTCAACGTGGATCGTCCGGGGCGGGCAGGCCGCCTGCCTGCGAGGGCGTGAGCTTGGACACGACCTACCCCGCCAGTGGCGGCCGGGCTCCGAGCGTGCCAGAACCCGGTCCGGCGCGCATACGGGCCGAGCGACGGCATGTCCAAGAAAATCTACTTCGTCTCGCTCGGCTGTCCGAAGAACCAGGTCGACACCGAGGTGATGCTCGGCGTGGTCCGCCAAGGCGGCCATGCGATCGTCGACGATCCGCACGAGGCCGACACGTTCGTCGTCAACACGTGCGGCTTCATCGAAGCGGCGAAGGAAGAATCGATCCAGACGATCCTCGAGCTCGGCGAGCTGAAGGACGGCACGAAGAAGCTCGTGGTCGCCGGCTGTCTGAGCCAGCGCTATCCCGACGAGCTCGCGAAGGAGCTGCCCGAGGTCGATCACTTCCTCGGCTCGGCCGACATGCTGGGGCTCGCGCGTGTGCTCGACGGTGGCGCGACGCGCATGGGCGTCGGTGCGCTGAAGAAGCGCATGTACATCTACGATCACGACACGCCGCGCGAGCTCAGCGGTGCGCGACACAGCGCGTACGTGAAGATCGCCGAGGGCTGCGATCGCCCGTGTGGCTTCTGCATCATCCCGAAGCTGCGTGGGCCGCAGCGCAGTCGCACGATCTATTCGATCGTCGAAGAGGTCGCGAGGCTGGCGACGGCCGGCACGCGCGAGGTCTGCTTGGTCGCGCAGGATCTGACCACGTACGGCAGCGATCTCGAGGAAGCCACGAGCCTCGAGCTGCTGCTCGATGCGCTCGGTCGCATCGAAGGGCTCGAGTGGGTGCGGCTGCACTACGCGTATCCGTCGGCGGTGGGGCCCGAGCTGGTGAAGCGCATCGCGAGCGGGCCTCGGGTCGCGCGCTACCTCGACGTGCCGATGCAGCACATCGACTCCGACGTGCTGAAGAAGATGCGGCGCGGCTACGGTGAGAAGCGCGTGCGCGAGCTGGTCGAGTCGCTGCACGATCCCGCGCTCGTCGGCGACACGCGGATCTGGTTGCGCACCACGATGCTGGTGGGCCACCCCGGCGAGACGGAGGCCGCGTTCCGGCGGCTCTACGATTTCGTCGCGGAAGGATCGATCGATCACCTCGGGGTGTTCCCGTGGTCGCGCGAGGACGGCACCGCATCCGCGATGCTGCCCACGCGCGTGGGCAAGAGCGCGGCCGAGGAGCGCGCGGCCGCGCTGATGGAGCTGCAAGAGGGCATCCGCGCGAAGAAGCACGC
>DASZPU010000254.1:0-10265 GCA_035550195.1 Nannocystaceae bacterium | reverse complement strand
TCGAAACTCGCAGGACGAGCACGAGTAGGAAGGGATCCGACCGTTAAACAGCCCCGTCAGCCCTTCGAGCGTGCCTCGGCCGCGCCACCTCGAGCGCGCCGCCGACCGAAGCGCTGAACGATTACTCGGTCACGCTCCTAGGCATCCTTCTTCGGTTGCAACGTTGGATGCTCCATGGTCGAGCATCGCGCAGCAATCCCAGCACGGCACACCGGCGTCTCGCACGAACGAGACGCAAGCCGACGATGAACTCAGTGCGAGGCGATCTGCAGCGCGATGATCAGATCGGCGACCTGCACGTGTTGGCCGTGGTGGAGCGGCGCGCGTTGGATCCTTGCGCCGTCGACGTAGGTGCCGCAGGCGCTGTGCAGGTCTTCGACGAAGACGCCGTCGGAGGTGAAGTCGAAGCGGCACTGTCGGCGCGAGAGCCCGTCCATCGGCACCACGATGTCGGCGCTCGTGGAGCGGCCGAGCACCATCTCTGCGCGATCGACCGCGATCGCGCGGGGCTCGATGCGACCGCCGAACAATACGAGCGTGATGCCGATCGGCACGCCGTGCTCGTCGAGCGTCGGCACGATCGCGGCACCGCGCTCCGGCACCGCCACCTCACCGCGTTCGACCGCGAGCGCGTGCCCGCACGCTCCACAGCACGCGCCGCGATCGTGGCCGTCCGGCATCCGGACAGCGTAGCAGCGGATCAGCTCGCGTCGCGCGAGATCTGCAGGTGGGGATCGCGGCGGTCGGGGACGCGCACGCGCTCTTCGAAATCGCCGACCGCACGCTCTGCGACCTCGAAGGTCGCCGAGCGCTCGCCGATCTCGATCGCGCCGATCTGCATGCTGCCGATCTCGCCGCGGCGGCACACGTGCGAGAGCAAGCGCGCCGGCGTGGCGCCCTTGCGATGGCCCCAGTTGATCGAGAAGCGCACGAAGCGGCCCTGCGGCCTCGGCTCGCGCTTCTGCGCGCGTCGTGGCCCGTCGTCGACGTGCCGCGTGTTCATCGGTTCGCGCGGCAGCTCGGGGCTCGCCATCGCCAACAGCGTCGCCACCAGCGTGGTCGCGTCGCGTCCTTCGAGCAACGCCGCCGCCTGTGCGAGTGCACGCGGCGACGGTGCGTCGGCCTGCGCGAGCTGATCCTTCACGCGCTGGCGCGCGCGCTCGCCGAGCACCTCGAGGATCTCGTCGCGCGTCGGCAGCGGACGCCATGCGACGTCGACCTTCGCGGCCTGCAGCACCGAACGCGCACGACCGCGTGCGCGCGCCGGCACGAGCAGCACGCTCCTGCCCTTCTTGCCCGCACGACCCGTGCGACCACTGCGATGCGTGTACGCATCGGCGTCGTCGGGCATGTCGACGTGGATCACCAGCGAGATGTCGGGCACGTCGATGCCGCGTGCGGCGACGTCGGTCGACACCAGGATCTCGACGATGCCCTTGCGAAATGCATCGAGCGTGCGCGTGCGCTGGGCTTGGCTGAGCTCGCCGGAGAACGGTTGCGCCGCGAAGCCATCCGCGGCGAGACGCTCGGCCAGCTCGGTGCTGTCGGAGCGGCGCTCGACGAACACGAGCACGCGCTCGCCGTGCGCGAGCAACAGCGTGTTGGCCAGTGCGGCATACTCGTCGCCCTTCTCCACCAGCATCGCGCAGTGCTCGATGTCGATGTTGGCGGTGCCGAGCGTGGTGCCCTGCAGATGCAGCGCGTCTTCCTGCGCCTTGTCGGCGAGCCGACGCACCTGCGGTGGGAACGTGGCGGAGACGAGATGGCTCTGGCGCTCGGCGGGCAGCGCCGCGACGATGGCCTCGAGATCCTCGCGGAAACCCATGTCGAGCATGCGATCGGCCTCGTCGAGCACGAGCTGCCGCACCGCATCGAACTTGCACGAGCCGCGGCGGATGTGATCGAGCAAGCGGCCCGGCGTCGCGACCAGCACCGCGGGACCGCGGCGCAGCAGGTTGCGCTCGCGCATGATGTCGGTGCCGCCGGTGACGGCCTCGACGCGCACCCCACCGAGGTCCGCGAACAACCAGCGCAGCTCGTCCTTCACCTGCATCGCGAGCTCGCGCGTCGGGGTGACGACGATCGCGACGGGCGAACGCAACGACGCGGCGTCGCCGAGCTCGCGTGCGATCACGAAGCCGAGCGCGACGGTCTTACCCGAGCCGGTCTGCGAAGAGATACGGAGGTTGCGCCCGATCGCATCGGGCTCGAGCACCGCCCGCTGCACGGACGTGAGCTCGGCGAAGCCACGGCGCACCAGCGCAGCGCGCAGGGCGTCGGGAATCGCGTGATCATCTTGTAGAGTCGACATCGCTGACCGTCGGAAAGTGGCGGCGGAGCATGGTGGCCACGGCTCGCCCCGTCCAGTGGCGACTCGAGAAATTCCACCAACGCCCCGCCATGACGCCATAGCGACGCATCCGTCGATCCCAGCCGCGCGCAGCGCCCCGGGCGGACACACCCACGATTGCTACAACGGGGGCGTGCGCAGCGGTCGTTTTCGCGTCGGCACCTCCGGTTGGGTCTACGACGATTGGCCGGGCCGCTTCTACGCGCGCGACCTACCGCGCGAGCAATGGCTCGCAACCTACGCGCGCGCGTTCGACACCGTCGAGATCAACAACTCGTTCTATCGCCTGCCGCAGGCGCACTCGTTCACCGCGTGGGCCGAGCAGGTGCCACGACGATTCCTGTTCGCGGTGAAGTTCAGTCGCTTCGGCACGCACATGAAACGGTTGCGCGACCCCGAGGGCACGATCGGGCTCTTCATGCAACGTGCGACCGCGCTCGGCGATCGCTTCGGACCGATCCTCGTGCAGCTCCCGCCGCGCTGGGGCGTCGATGTCGAGCGACTCGACGCGTTCCTGCAGGTCGCGCCGAAGGATCGCCGTTGGGCGATCGAAGTGCGCGATGCGAGCTGGTTGTGCGATCCGATCTACCGCGTGCTCGAGCGTCATCGTGCCGCGCTCGTCATCCACGATCTCGTGCCTCGTCACCCGCGCGTGGTCACCACGGAGTGGACATACCTGCGCTTCCACGGCGTCGACTACGGCGGTCACTACACGCGCACGCAGCTGCGCGCGCATGCCCGCCGCATCGAGGCGTGGCTCGCCGACGGCATCGACGTGTTCGCGTACTTCAACAACGACAAGCTCGCGTGCGGTGTACGCGACGCGAGCCTCTTGCGCCGCTACGTGCTCGGCAGAGGTGACGAGATCGAGCTCGAGATGCCGCGCTAGCGATTGCGGCCCGACGTTCGGCTGGTTGTTGGTGAGGGTCGTACGATCCGGGCGCGGTCTGTGGCGACATCGGCGTGGGGGTTGCGTCGTCGAGATTGCTCGGCGGCGGTGGACGCCACCGCCGGCGCATGCGGCTCAGCCCGCAGGGGGATTGCACGCCACCGAGTTGAGCGCGCCGCCGGTCATGTCCGAGTAGGTGTAGGCGCCGACGAGGCCGCCGATCTGCTCGTAGCTGAGATCGGTGGGGTCGACGCGATACGCCCGGTTCTGCGCGTCGGGGACCGCCCAGATGAAGCCGTCGACGTCGACACTCATGCCCTTCGATTGGATCGTCTCACCCGCGAACATCACGGTCTCGCCGAGCGCCATCGTGTCGGTGTCGATCGCTTGGATGCCGCCGATGATGCCGACCCACATGCGATTCGAGTGGTCCTCCGCGAGCCCGACGCCCGAGTTCATGATCGAGCCCGCGATGGTCGTCCACGTGAGCGTCGCCGGATCCCAGCGTCCGGGCACACCGGTGCCGCCCCAGATCCGCCCGGCGTGATCGACGGTGATGCCGTAGCCGAAGAACGGACCGATCTCTTCGACCGCGAGCGTCTCGTAGTCGATGTGCAGCGCGCCGGGACTGCCCTCGAACAACCGCGTCAGCCACAGATCGTTCTCGGAGTCGACCGCTCCGCCGTACAGGCCGAACGTGGTGCACGGATATGGAAGGTTGAGCGTGTCCTCGACGACGCCGGTGTCACCGTCGAGCCGATGCACCCAGATCTCGGTGTCGTCGCACATGCCGCTGTCGATCACGCCGCCGCGACCTTCGGCCGTCCAGATCTTCTGGTCGTTCCACTCGCACGTCGCTTCGTCGAGCGTGCCCGACGTCCACGCGACCGGACGTTGGCTGCGCGCCTCCGGGAAGTCGGTGAACCATGCGACGCAGTCGTCGGTGCCCCACGGCTTGACGTCGGCCGCGCCCGACGACGTGTTGTTGCCGGCGCAATCGGCCGCGTTCGCCCAGATCTTCACGATGCCGCCGAAGCGATTCGCGACCGCGACCGCACGACCATCGACGCTCACCGACGTGCGCGAAGGATTGCCGAGCGTCGCGCGCGTCGCATAGCGCCCTTCTTCGACGAGCGTGCGCGTGTTGATCTTGCTGACCGTGCTCTGCGTGCTGTTGGCGATCCAGATGTAGCTCCACTCGGCGTCGCCACAGCACTCGCCGGGCATCGTCACGCCGGTCTCACCCGCGCCGACGTCGAAGATCGGATCGTCGTCGTCACCGCTGCTGTCGACGGTGGCCATCGTGGTATCGGCGCCCGACGAGCTCACGTCGCCGCTGCCCGACATCGTCGTGCTCGGGCCTTCGCTGCTCGCCGCCGCGGTGCTGCTCGAGCTCGCCGCGCTCGCAGATCCGTCCGCGTCGTCGATGCCGGTGTCGTCGCCTCCGCATGCAGAAGCGAATGCGATGGCCAACGTCGTCGTTCGTACGCGCATGCCCTAGTCAATCACGAAGTCGGCTCGGCGATCCATTCATGCAGCTTTCACGAGCGAGCAAAGCCACGCGGTGGCATGCTCGCCCACGTGGCAACCCTGCGCAGCTCCACGCTCTCACTCACGCTCGTCGGCGCGCTCTCGCTCTCCTCGTGCAAGCAGGATCCGCCGGCACCGAGCGGGGAGACGCCCGCGAGCCCCACTACGCCCGAGCCGGGCAAGCTCGCACCGCCGACCACCGTGCCCGACGAGCCGCTCGCGAGCCTGCGCACCGGCGCATGGCCACCGCGCACGCTCTCGCCGATCACCGGCACCGTCGCGCGTCACTTCACCGATGCGAAGTCCGAGTACGTCGAGCTCGAGCTCGCGACGCCGGGTGACGATCCGGGCTTGCCGACGGTCGCGGCGATCGACGGTCTCGACGATGCGATCGTCGCGGTGCGCCGCGATGGCAACACCGTGAAGGTGCTCGCGCGACGACCGGCATCCGGTGAAGCGAAGCCGCTGTCGGGCACCGTGTGGTTCCTGCAGTACGAGCGCGATCACCAGCGCGCCGGCGCGGCGAAGTTCACCACCACCGGCACGCCCAAGGAAGACAGCGAGCTTCCGCGTGCGTTCGTCGATGCGTTCGCGCAGCAGCTGCGCGCGAACGAGTGGGGCACGCGCGGCAGCTCGCCCTTTCATCAGTTCGCTGCGGGCCGCATCTACACCGCGGTGCTCGGCGGCACACCGACGCCGGGCTCGACCGGCACCGATCCCGAGCTGTGGCGCCCGCGCGGCGAGCTCTCCGAGCTGATGTACACGACGACGGCGGCGACCTCGATGCAGGAGGCGCTGCAGTACCAGAAGGGGCTCGGCGTGCGCGGCGAGAACGGTGCGCGCACCGTCGAGCTCGCGCAGCTGGTCGCGCCTGCGCTCGCCGATCATCCGTTCGCGGAGATGCGCGGTGCGTTGCCGGCGAGCACGACCCCGACCGAAGAACCGCTCGCCGCCGCGACGCCGGCGGAGTTCTGGTACCTGCGCTTCGACGACATCCGCGAGATGTTGCACGTGCTCGACGAAGCGGATGCATGGATCACACCGGTCGCGCACGCGCTCGAAGAGCGTCCGCTCGTGCGCGATCTCGCCGAACGCTACCAGCGCGAGCTCGGGCTCGGACGCAGCGGATTGGCGAAGACGCTCGGGCACACTGCGGTGTCGCGGCTCGCGATCATGGGCAGCGATCCGTATCTGCGCGAAGGCAGCGACGTCACGATGGTGTTCGACGTCGCGTCGCAGACGGTGTTCGACGCCGAGCTCGCGAAGCACCTCGAGAGCTGGCGCGCGAAGGTACCGGGCGTCGCGACCAGCGAGGCGGTCCATGAAGGCCACACGATCACCGTGCAGCGCGATCCGGCGGGCCGCGTGCGCCAGCATCGCGCGCAGATCGGTGCGCTCGCGATCGTCTCGAACAGCATGACCGCGACGAAGCGGGTCATCGACGCGATCGAAGGTCGGCGCCCGAAGCTGTCCGATCAGGCCGACCTGCAGTACATGCTCGCGCGTGATCCCGGCGAGCACGATGCGTTCGCGTTCATCGGCGATCGCTTCGTCGCCGAGGTGGTCGGCCCGGCGCAGAAGGTGCAGCAAGCGCGACGCATGCAGGCGCTCGCGGAGCTGGCGGTGCCGGGGCACGCGGCGCTGCTCTACGGCTGGCTCAACGGACGTGCGCCGGCCGACATCGCCGCGCTCACCGACAGCGGCGTGCTCGCGAAGACCGAGCTCGCGCACGCCGACGGCACCGCGATCGAGTTCGCACCGGGTAGCCCCGCGCGCTCGTCGTACGGATCGATCGAAGGGCTCACGCCGCTCATCGATCTGCCGCCGGTCGACAAGGTGAGCGAAGAAGAGCGCACGGCGTACGACACGTTCGCGCGCGGCTACCAGGACTACTGGCGGCAGTTCATCGACCCGATCGCGATCCGCCTCGACGTGGAAAACGACACCGCGATCGTCGACGTGCGCGTGCTGCCGCTCATCGAAGGCACCGACTACCGCGACTACGAGCAGGTGGTCGGCAAGCAGCGCATCGAGGTGCCGGCGATCGACGACGGCTTGCAAGCGGTGTGGGCGGTCGGACAAGACACCGAGCTGCGTCGCGACATCGATCGCTCCGCGAGCATGTTCTCCGGCAAGGCGGATCTCGGGCTCGGCTGGCTCGGCGATTGGGTGATGGTGGGCACGCTCGATCGCGCGGCGCTGCTCGGCGCGATGGCGGTGTTCGACGACTCCGGGCTCGCCGTACAGATCCCGGAAGAGACCAAGGATCGCGAGACGCGAGAGCTCGACGGCTTCCGTGCGATCGGCAAGCTGCCGGTGTTCGCCGCCGCCGACGTGCGCAACCCGGCGGGCCTCGTCGCCACGCTCGCGGCCGCGAACGCGGCGGTCAACCAGTTCGCGCCCGGTGTCGTCACCTGGGAGAACTTCGCGACGCACGGCGAGATCCCGATCGTGCGCGTGGGCATCTCGAAGACCGCGCCCGAGGAGAGCATGCGTCGCTACGCCGATGCCGTCGCGATCTACTACGCGCAGGTCGGTGGTGCGTTCGCGATGGCGCTCGATCAGAAGGTGCTCGAGACGGTGATCGATCGCTTGCAGGACGAGAAGCGCCGGCCGATCGGCGTGAACGAAGGCGGCACGCAGTTCGCGATCGAGGGCCGCATCGCGCCCGGCAAAGCGGGCTGGCACGGGCTCTTGTGGATGCTGCAGGGGCAGTCGATGCGCGGCCAGGGCAACGCGCGGCGCTACGCCGAGGCGATCCTGCGCGGCGATCCCGGCAGCTCGGGCGACGAGGCCAAGTTCCGCGCGCTCGCGACTGCGTATCTCGGCGGCGTGCCGGTCACGCCCGAAGGCCGCGCGGACTGGTCGCTGCAGAGCGACGGCGTGCACGACGGCGTGCACGGCAGCGAGCTCTCGCCGATCTTCCCCGAGCTGCCGGTCGAAGGCGACACACCGCTCGGCGCGTTGATGCAGCGCGTGTCCTCGCTGCGCGCTTCGCTGTCGTTCGACGACGAGCCGCTGAAGCGCGAGCCCAAGCTCCGCAGCATGCACTCGCGACTCGAGCTCGGCCTCGGCGCGGCGAAGGACTAGGAGCCGCAGTCGACGTTGCGGCGCTGCAGCGCGATCGCTTCCGCGTCGTCGACGATCTCGGCTTCGCGCAGCAGCCAGCGGAACATCTGGTGCGCGTGCGTGCGTTGCTTGCGGTCGTTCCACAGCCACGCCGCGAGCGCGCACGCGGGGCCGTGCACCGCTTCGAACGCGAGCCGGCGCAGGCGGATGCCGGTCATCGCGACCGCGCGCTCGTAGGCGCCGCGCAGCGCGAGCCACTCGCGCCACTCTTCGTGGATCGGCAGCGCGCGGCGGGCCTTCGCGCGCGCGTGCAACGTGTCCGCGGCGACCTCGAGCTCGTCGAGCGCACGTTGGTGCAGGCGGCTACGCAGGCGGCCGAAGGTATCCTCGCTCCACCGCGAGGTCGAGCGCCCAGGGACAAGCTCGTCCTCGCCGATCGCGACGTCGCCGGCCCAGACCACGTCGAGCAGATCGCGATCGATGCGCTCGCGCAGCTTCGCGATCGCATCGACGTCCGTGCCGAGTGCGCTCGCACGCGTGCGCACGCTCGCGACGAACGCCGCGTCGCGCAGCAGCCGATCCCACGCAGATGTGACGCGGTCGAGCGCAGGCATGCGCACGCTCTTCGCGTCGGCGGCGAGCAGCCGCGCGTGCAGCTGCAGCGCGATCTCGTGGGGCGAGCCCTCGGGGATCGGCGGCGGCGCGGGCACGTCGATCGGCTCGGTGGTCGGCGTCGCCTCGCTCGCAGCCGCGAGCGCGCGTGCGAGCAACGGCTGCAGCGACTTCGGCATGCGCTTCGCGAGTCGACGCAGCTCGTCGTCGCTCGGCACCGGTGCCTTCGCGGTGAGTCGCCGCGCGACCGCACCGAGGAACTTCGTCGCCGCCGTGGCCTCGCGATCGTCGGCCCACCGCGGAATCTGCTCCCATGCCCCGCGGCTCGCCGCTTCCGCAGCGCACCACTCGAGCGCGAGCGACCTCGCCATGCGCGGCGCGACCTTGCCTTCGAACTCGCACAGGCTTGCGACCCAACGTCGCGCCGCCGGGAGATCGCCGCGCGCCTGCGCGAGCAATCCCGTGGCGAAGAGCGTCGCGGGCCCGGCATCGCCTTCGCACTGCTTCTCGACGAACGCGATCGCACGCGCACGATCGCGGGCCTTCGTCGCCGCCCATGCGGCCGCGACCGTCGCACCACCCTTGTTGTCGTCGTACCAAGTCCACGCGCTCGCGCGGGTCAGGAACCACGCCATGCGCCAACGTCCGCGCGGGATCGCGAAGCGGCGCGCGAGCGGCCACGGGAACATCAGCACCGCGACGAGCGGCAGCATGACGAAGCCGAGCGGTTGTCCTTGTCGCACGAGCATCACTGCGACCAGCGCCGCGCTCGCGAGCACGATCCACTGCGCGAGCAGGAAGAAGCCCGGGCGCGTCTCCTCTTTGTTCGCGAGCCCGAAGATGCGCACGAGCACGACCGCGATCGCGAAGAAGACCAGGCGCCCCATCAGCGCGTCCCCCAGCCCAGCGCATCGAGTGCGTCGAACGGCTCGCCGCTCGCGGGCTCGTCCGGCTCGCCGTCTTCGATCGCTACGTCGGCCGCGGGCGCGCCGATCCACAGCTCGTGCACGACGCGGCGATCCGGATCACGGAGCTCGGCCATCGCCGCGCGTACCGACTCGGGTGTGCGCGCGCGCGGACCGAGCGGCGTGGGATAGATCGCAGCGCTGCGCAGGCCGAGCTCGAGCATCGCGAGCCACTTCTGACCGGCGCGCTCGATCTCGGCGCGCGAAGCATCGGGGGCCAGCTCGAGCACGAGCAGCGGATTTTCGGCCCAACGATCGGCGGCGTCGCTCACCGCACCCCCGAGTCGAAGCTCTTCTTGCGCGTGCTGGGATCGTGGGGCAGGAGCTTCCACAGCCGCTCGGTGATGCGGCGCAGCGCGGCCGCGTCGTCGCGATTCTTCGCCTCGCGACCTTCTTTCACGAGCGCGTGCGCGCGCGGCAGATCGCTGGCCGCGTCGATGCGACTCGACGCCTCCTCGAACAGATCCGGCCACGTGTCGGGATCGCGGTACCACGCGGTCTCACCGAGCTGGTTCGCGAGCCGTAGTTGGCGTTGCAGCTCGCGAACGTTGCGCTCCGCTCGCGCGTGATCGACCGCCTGCCCCACTTCGTCGAGCAACGCACGCTCACGCTCGGTGCCCAGATGCGAGACCCAGCTGCTCGCCCACGTCATCGTTCGCACCGCGCGCTGCTCGAGCTCGGGCCACTGCTTGCTCTGCTCGACCTCGTCGAGCTTCGCGTCGACCTCGATGAGGTTGCGACGCGCACGTTGACCCGCGTCTTCGTTGCCGCCCTGCGCGGCGCCGAGATCGCGGGCGACCTCGCCGAGCTCGAGATCCGCGCGCGCGAGCGCGGTGACGAGCTGGGGCAT
>DASZPU010000253.1:0-2403 GCA_035550195.1 Nannocystaceae bacterium | reverse complement strand
CGCGCGCTTCGTCGTGCCGGGCGCTACGTCGAGGCCGAGCGCAGGCTGCAGGCGGCGCTCGCCGAGCCCTGGCCCGCCCGCGCACGCGAGGTGCT
This sequence comes from Nannocystaceae bacterium, assembly GCA_035550195.1. Lineage (GTDB taxonomy): Bacteria > Myxococcota_A > Polyangia > Nannocystales > Nannocystaceae > Xiheibacterium. The sequence continues at coordinate 2,308 of DASZPU010000253.1, read as the reverse complement.
GCACTACGAGCTCGGTACGATCGTCGAGCGCCACACCGGCGATGCGCAGCGTGCGTGCGCGCTGTGGCGCGAGCACCTCGTGCGCTTCCCGAAGACGCGCTACGCCGCGGCGATCGCCGACGCGCAGCGCCGGCTCGCGTGCGAGTGAGTGGCTACGGACACGCGGTCGCGGTCACCGGCTTGTCGAGCTTCATCGCGCTGCAGGCATTGCCGCACAGCTCGATGAAGTCGTCGTGCACGACGAAGCCGTCGCCGTCGCAGCTGTCGCGGCGCGTCCGCGCGACGCCATCGACCGATACTCCGATCGTGTCGCTCGACGCCAGCGCACCCGCGCGCGGCAACCGACAGCCGCGCGCCATCAGGAGCGCGTCGCGCATCGACACCGCGAGGCCGAGTCGCGTGCGCGCACGATAGTAGCCGTCCGACGGATGCGGCAGCCCGCCCGCGTCCGCGAGCGCGAGCGCAGTCGCGTGCGCCGACACGCCGTCGGGCTTGCCGTTGCCCGCGGTCATGTCGACCGCTTCGCTGGGATCGATGCCCAGCACCGCGGTCGGGATGCCATCGGCGTGCGCCTGCGCGACGACATCGACGACGTCGGGATCCGCCATGTCGACGCCGCCCGGCGGCACGCAGCTCGCTGCACCTGCGACCACGAGCACGACGCTGCGCGCCGCGGGATCTTCGAGCTCGCGCAGTGCGTCGTACGCGAGCCCGAGCGCGGCGGAGAAGGGCGCACCGCCGCCCGCATCGCCGGGCAGCTGCTCGACGAGCGCGGCGGCGTTCATCGGTGCGAGCGCGACGGTGAGCGCATCGACGCCACATGCATCCATCGTCGGCGCGAGCGCGAGCCCGAGCTCGAGCACCGCGTCGTTCATCGGCAGCTGCTCGGACAGCTCCGCGACCACCGCAGGCCAACGCTCGACCGGCTCGGTGCCCGCGGCGTTGTCGTCGTCCCACGTGGCTTCCATCGCGGCGAGCGAGCGATCGAGCACGAGCACGGTGCGCGTCGGCAACGGTGCGAGCGTGATCGGATCGCCGTCGCACATCGGCGTGCCTTCGCTCGACGTGACCATCGTGGTCGCGTCGCTGTCCTGCCCGACGCTGGCGCACTTGCCCGCGTTGCAGCGCTGGCCGAGATCACACTGACTGTCGACGTCGCACGGCAGCCCCAGCGTGTCGCCCTGGCCGAAGCACCCGGCGAGACCGAGCAGCACGCACGCGCGTCGCATCAGAACCTGCCGAGCACCGCGAAGCCGAAGCCGTTGCGACTCGCGGTCGGCGTCGCTTCGAGTCGTCGCTGGTTGCGCTTGCCGATCGCCAGCAACGCGATGCCGGTCGCGAGGAACGCGACGCCCATCGCGAAGCCGGTCGCGACCAGCACGTTGGCCTGGCGACCGCGACGGCGCGCATCGTCGCGCTCGTCGGGCATGCGCTCGAAGTCCTTGTCGGCGCGCACGCCCACGCCGAGCCCCGCGAACCCGAGCGCGAGCCCGGCGATGCCGATCGCGGTGCCGACCGCACCGGAGATCACCAGCGCGCGCGCTTGCTTGCCCTCGGGACCCGCCGCGGCGTTGCGACGCTGACGCTCGCGCTCGGCGGCTTCGCGTTGCTCGGCCTCGCGGATCATGCCGTCGATCTCGTCGATGCGCAGATCGACGCGCTGCAGCTCCGACAACGCCGCCGAATCGCCGGCCGACAGCTCGCGATACACCGAGCTGTAGCGCTCGAGCAGCTGCTTGGCCTGTCGCAGCCTTCGCGTGTCGTGATCGATGCGATACGCCTCGACCTGCGCGCGCGCGATGTTGTAGACGAGGTCGTTGCGGATCGCACGGTTGGCCGGCGTCGCCTCGAGGATCGAGTAGGCCTCGGTCCACAGCCGCACCGCTTGGTCGTACTCGGCGGTCTCGAAGTGGGCGAGGCCCTGACGGAAGAGCAGCTCGGCCCGATCGACCGCGGTGGGCTGCTCGCTCTCGGCGGGCTCGGCCGCGACCGGCGGTGGGGGTGGAGGTGGTTTCGGCTTGGCGGCGCGCGCGTGTGCGCTCGGCACGATCCACAACACCGCAGCGAAGAGCGCCACGCAGCGCCTGCGTCGTGCAGCCATGCCGCGTGGACGCTAGCACGGCGGCCGTGATCCCGGCCAGGTTCGCGCGCCCGCAACGGCCGTTCGGTCCGCGAACGCGGTGGGCCGATGTCGGACGCGCGCGAACGCTGCAACGCCCGTGCGACCCGTTGCACGAATCGGCGTCAATCGGTCTGCTACCATGATCTCGACCATGGACGGCTGGGTGCGCGGCGTTGGGATCTCGCT
>DASZPU010000252.1:0-3429 GCA_035550195.1 Nannocystaceae bacterium | reverse complement strand
GAACCTCGATGCGGAGCTGCGCGCGATCTGGATCGCCGCCGACACGCCGATGTCGATGAAGAAGGAGCGGCTCTTCCAGCGCTGGGACGAGTGCATCCAGCTGCCCGACGAGCCCGAGACCGCGAACGCCGACACCGTCGCGCGCGCGCGCGCCGGCGACATCGCGCGCCGCCGCATCGAGTCGTGGATCCGCCGCAACATCCCGAAGAGCCACGCCGATGCGTTCACGAAATCCGAGCTGCGCGAGATGAACATGCGCCGCCGCTCGAAGGGCCGCTTCGATCCGTACGTGGGCAAGCCGATCGCACCGGCGGTCGCGGGTCCGACCGCAGCGCCGCTCGTCGACAAGCCCAAGTGATTCACACGCCGCGGGGCGCAGGCTCGCTCGCGACGTCTTCGTCGTGTGCGGGCATCGGTCCGCTGATCTCGCGCGTCCTTGCGTCTCTTCTACTGGCTCGGCGCACCGACAACACGCGCGCGAACGTCAGCACGGTCGGCAGGAAGCCGTAGACCAACACCGGCACCAAGATCGTCGCAGCCGCGCCGCGCGGGCCCCACAAACGGAAGCCGATCAACAAGAGCACCAGGTACACCGGCGCACCGAAGAGCGCGCGCCGACTCTTCGCGAGCGCGCGCCCGAGATGGCGGTAGTGCGTCGAGAACGAGACCATCTGCGCGCACGCGATGCCGACCATCAGCCCGATGAGCGCGGGCTCGTCGCGAAAGACGACGATCGACGACATCGCGATGAGCCCACCGGCCGGGCTGGGCACGCCGCTGAAGTAATTCGGATCGCTGCTGGCCTTGTCGAGCGTGAAGAACACCAGCCGCGCGATCGTGAAGACCGGATAGAAGACGCCGATGACCGTGCCGGCCAGGCCACCGCCGAGCACGTAGTAGAGCGCGACGCCGGGCGCGATGCCGTAGTTCATGCCGTCGGCGATGTCGTCGGAGTACACCCCGAAGCGCGTGCCGCCGAAGCGTCGCGCCGCCGCGCCGTCGAAGCCGTCGAAGGCCGCGCCGACGATGATGAACAGCAGGCTGATCTCGAAGCGGCCGCGCGTCGCGAACAGGATGCTGAAGACGCCGCACATCAGGTTGCACGCCGACAGCACGTCGGCGATGAACCGCTTGCGCAGCACCCCGAGATCCGAGAGCACGATCGCGCTCGAGAACGCGATGTTGATCCACAAGAGCGCCTCGACCGAGCCGGGCGAGAGCACGCGCGGCGCCCAGTGCTGCCCGAGCAACAAGAGCGCGAGCAACGTCGTGTACGACAGCGCGGTACGCAGACGGTTCTCGGTGGTGCCGCGGCCGGTGGCGTAGATCGCCAACACCGAGAGATCGAGCGCCACCTTCGCGACCAGCAGCCACGGCGGCAGCAGATCCGACACGAGGTAGCACGCGACCACGAGCAGCGGATAGTCGGTGAGGCGATCGAAGAACCGTCCGAAGCGCGTCGCGAGCCCGCGATGACGCGCGACGATGCCGTCGAGCCAGTCGAGCGCGAAGAAGGCGACCACCAACGTGATCGTCAGCGCGGTCGACGACGGCAACACGTCGACCTGCCGCAGCGCGAGCACGAGCGGCGGCAGCACCACGACGAGCTTCACGGACGAGAGCACGTTGGGATGCACCGGGATCTTCTGCGCGAGTCGTTGCTCGAACGCTTCGATCCAGCTCGGCTTCACCAAGAGCCGACGTCGACGCGCGGGGCGTGCTGCTTCGTCGGACATCGCTTCCTCGAATGAGTGTGAACCCTCCGCGGGCGCGGGCTCGTGAATCCTCCGTGGATGCGACGAAGCGGCGCGCGGAGCCGAGCGCAGCGCCACGTCGCGCGATCGCGCCGCGGGCCGGGCGCGCCGCTGCGATCGCCCGATTCGACGCTCCAGAGCCCCTTGCGCGGCGATCCGTTGCTACTGAACAAGTGTTCCTATACCAAGGCGATCTCCCATGGATCGCATCGCCGCCGTGGTCGTCCCCGCGCTGCCGCTGCAGCTGTTGCTGCTGCAGGAGCCGAGCTGGCGCGCGGCTCCGACGGTGGTCGTCGCGGACGATCGTCCGCAAGCACGGATCCTCTGGGCCAACCTGCATGCTCGTCGCGCGCGTGTGCTGCCGGGCATGACCTACGCAGCGGCACGCAACCTCGTCACCGATCTGCGCGCGGGCACGGTCGCGAACGATGCGATCGAAGACGCGAGCGCGCGCCTCTTCGTGGCGCTCGCCGGTTTCTCGCCCCGCGTCGAGCCGGTGGTGCACGAGCCCGGAGGGATCGAGCCGCTCTACGGCAGCCTCGATGCCTGGAGCGCGAGCGTGCTCGAGGATCTGCGTGCACGTGGTTTCGTCGCCACGTGTGTCGTCGGCTTCCATCGCTTTCGCACGCTCGTGCTCGCGCGCACGCGCACCGGTGCACACGCGCTCGGCGATCCACGCCACGAACGACGCCTCACCGACGCGGTCGGCCTGCAGCACCTCGGCATCACGCCGCAGCTACGCGACGAGCTGTGGGTGCTGGGCATCCGCACGCTCGGCGAGCTGTTGCAGCTGCCCGCCGCCGAGCTGCGCGCGCGCTTCGGCGAGGAAGCGGCGCGGCTGCACGCGGCCGCGAGCGATGCCTGGGTGGCGATCGACGCCCGTCCGCTCGTCGATCCGATCGTCGACGAGCTGCAGCTCGAGCCGCCCGACGACGATCACACACGATTGCTCTTCGGCCTGCGCGGCGTGCTGCATCGCATGCTCGGCCGGCTCGCCGCGCGCAGCCAAGCGGTGAGCGCACTGCGACTGCGGCTCGAGCTCGATCATCGTCCCGCGGTCGAGCTGCACATCGCCCCGGCCCAGCCCACGCTCGATCAGGTGCTGCTCGTCGAGCTGGTGCGACTGCGGCTGGAGTCCACCAGCTTGCCCGCGGCGATCGCCGGCGTGCACGTGGAGCTCGAAGGCGTGCGCACGAACGCCGCCCAGCTCGCGCTCTTCCACACGCGCTCGCGTCGCGATCTCGAGGCGGGCAACCGCGCGCTCGCGCGTGTGCGTGCGATGCTCGGCGACGCCGCGGTGACGCGACCGGTGCTACGGCCCGCGCATCTCCCCGAGGCACGCACCGGTTGGGAGCCGATCGGCACGCTGCGATTTCCCAGTGCAGTGACGGAGCCCGAGAGCGCACCGCCACTTCAGCGTCGCGTGCTGCCCAAGCCCGTGCCGTTGCCACCGCGTCCGCGTCACGAGCCCGAGGCCTGGCTCGGACGACGCGGTGCAGTGACGCGCATGCACGGCCCCTATCGCACGAGCGGCGGTTGGTGGGTGCGCACCGTCGAGCGCGACTACTACTACGCCGAAACGCAGCACGGCGAGCTGTTGTGGATCTACTTCGATCGGCCACGGCAGCGTTGGTATCTGCACGGTGTCGTCGAATGAGGGCGTCGTCGAATGACG
>DASZPU010000251.1:0-1597 GCA_035550195.1 Nannocystaceae bacterium | reverse complement strand
CGCCCGACAGCGGCAAGGCGATCCCGCTCTCCACCGCGAGCACCGGCTCGGTGCAGATCCAGCCCGCTCCGGTCGCACAGGTGCGCGCCGCGGTGGCGCGTGCGAGCGGTGTCGATCGCAAGAGCCTCTTCATCGTGCTGGGCTTGGGCGGCGTCGCGCTCACGCTCGTCGTCGTGCTCGTGTTCGGCGGCCTCGGCGGCGACAACAAGCCCACCGAGACCACCACCACGCCGACCACTGCGCCGGTCGGTGACGGCGGCGGCTCGACCGCGAAGAGCTATCCGTTCAACCGCGCGCTCGTGCGCACGAACATCGCAGGCGCGAAGGTGCTGGTCGACGGCGTGGAGCAGTGCGAGACGCCGTGCGAGATCAAGGTGCCCGTCGGCGACGACATCTCCCACGAGATCCGCCTCAAGAAGGAAGGCTTCGTGGATGTCGTGCAGAACTGGCGCCCGCGCAACGTCGGCGACCCTTTGCCGGCGCTTCCCGATATGAAAAAGATTTAGGGTATCGTCCGCCGACCCATGGCGGATGAGGACGATTTTGCTGCGCTGTTCGAGCAATCGATGGCCGGCGCGCAGCGCAAGACCACACGAACGGTGCGTGCAGGTGAAGTGGTCGACGGCGTGGTGGTCGCGATCGGCGACGACACCGTGTTCGTCGACATCGGCACGAAGGCCGAGGGCCGCATCGAGAAGTCCGCGTTCACCGATGATCGCGGCGCGCTGAAGATCGCGGTGGGCGATCGCATCCGCGCCACCGTCGTGCATCCCGGCGGGCGCGATGCGCCGCAGCTCGCGGTGCAGTTCGGTCGCGGCGGCCTCGACGTCGCGCAGCTGCAGCTCGCGCTCGAGTCGGGCACGCCGGTCGAAGGCGAGATCGTCAAGGAAGTGAAGGCCGGGCTCGAGGTGATGATCGGCGGCGTGCGAGCGTTCTGCCCAGCGAGCCAGGTCGACCTCGGACACAGCGGCGAGCTCGCGGCCTGGGTCGGGCAGCGTCACTTCTTCAAGGTCATCGAGGTGCGCGACAACGGACGCAGCGTCGTCGTCTCGCGGCGGGCGCTCTTGCAGGCCGAGCGCGAGCAGAAGGCCGAAGCACTGCGCGCGCGTCTCAACGTCGGCGACGAGCTCGACGGCATCGTGCAATCCGTCCAAGCCTACGGCGTGTTCGTCGATCTCGGCGGGCTCGAAGGGCTCGTGCACATCAGCGAGCTCGGCCACACGCGCGTCGCGTCGCCGAACGACGTCGTCTCCGTCGGCGAGCAAGTGCGCGTGAAGGTGCTCGCGATCGAGCCCGGTCAGAAGGGTGGAACGCGCGTGAGCCTGTCGATGAAGGCGCTCGTGCAAGCTCCGCCCACGCCTGCGGCGGACGAGCTGGTCACCGGCACCGTCGGGCGCATCGAAGGCCACGGCATCTTCGTCGACACGCCCGCGGGCGGCGGCTTCGTGCCCAACGCCGAGCTCGGCCTGGCGCCCGGCAGCGATCCGCGGCGCACGTATCAAGTCGGACAGACGCTCGAGGTGGTCGTGCTGCGTCGCGATCCCAACGGACGTCTGCGGCTGTCCGTGCGCGCGGTCGCCGAAGCCGAGGCGCGCAA
>DASZPU010000250.1:0-2948 GCA_035550195.1 Nannocystaceae bacterium | reverse complement strand
CGCATCGATCAGGCCATCACCAACCTGCTGTCGAACGCGCTCAAGTATGGCGCCGGCAGCCCCATCGACGTCGTGCTCATGGACTACGGCGATCGCGTCTCGATCGTCGTGCGCGACCAGGGCATCGGCATCGCCCCCGAGGATCGCGAGCGCGTGCTCGGCCGCCTTGCGCGCTTCGGGCAGCGCGCCCGACACCCGCAGGATGTCGGCGAGCTGACCGTAGCGCCCGGCGACCATCGGGTGATGCGGGCCGTAGGTGCGCTCGTCGATCGCGAGCGCGCGGCGCACGAGCGCGACCGCGTCCGCGATGCGTCCGAGGTGCGCGTAGGTGTCGCCGAGCGCACCGAGCGTGACCGCGACCTCGCTGCCATCCTTGCCGTACGCCTGCTCGCGCACGCGCAACGCGGCCTCGAGCTCGTGCACCGCCTGCGCGGGGCGGCCGGCGTAGCCGTGCAGCACGCCGAGGCTGTGGTGCACGTCGGCCACCTCGGGGTGATCGGGGCCGACGGTGCGCATGAAGTCCTCGAGGCAGGCCTCGAAGTCGCGCAACGCGTCGTCGTAGTGCGCGAGCGTCATCTCGACGTTGGCGATGTTGAAGCGGATGTCGGTGACGCGCTCGCGCTGCTCGAGCTCTTCGCGGATCGCGAGCGCGTCGTGGTAGGCCGTGAGCGCCTCGTCGAAGCGCGACTCGGTGAAGAGCAGCGAGCCGAGGTTGGTGAGCCGCGCGGCCTCGGCATCGCGATTGCCACCGCTCGCCGCGATCTCGGCGCGCGCTTGCTCGGCGGCGACGTGGGCCTCCTCGAAGCGGTGCTCGATGCGACCGAGCACGTAGACCAGCTCGACCCAGCCCTGCACCGCGACTTCACGGTGACGCGACGCAGTGGCGGCCGCGATCGCCTGGTAGAAGACCGCGCGCGACTCGGCGTGCTTGCTCGTGCGATCGAGCAGCCGGCCGCGACGCAGCAAGACGTCGGCGCGCAGCGGCTCGTAGCCGAGCTCGTCGGCGGCGGTCATCGTGGCCTCGACGATCGCGAACGCGTCGGGGAAGCGACCGGCGGCGAGCAGCGCATCCGAGCGCTCCAGCTCGAGCCGCAGCTCGCCGACGCTCGACGCGATGCGCGGGTCGGGCGGATCGGCCTCGTCGCCGGTCGAGCTCTGGTCGCACGCGCGGGGATCGCCGAGCGAACGCGGCACACGCACGGCATCCTGCACGGCCTTCGGCTCGATCTCGGCGAGCACACCGAGCACGACCGCGAGCTCGCCGGCGCGCTCGTCGAGGCAGGCGAAGCGCCGCGCCGCGAGCTCGGGATCGAGCGGTACGTCGCTCGGTGCACAGACTTCGTCGCGCACGGCGAGGAGTCGATTCGCGTGATCGTCGAGGTCTGCGCGCACGGTCGTCCACGACACCTGCGCGAAGGCGGGTCCTTGTGCGAAGCGCCCACCGATCACCGACGCGACATCCTCGTTCCACACGTCGCCGAGCCAGTCGTCGGCGCAAACCGGCGGACCATCGGGCGCGCTCGTGTGCGTGCCGACACCGACGCCGAGCGCGAGCGCGACGACGCCCGTGCCGACCAGCGCGGCGGCACGACGCACCGGGCCGCCGCCGACCAGCACGGCGACGAGCTGGTTCATGTCGGCGAAGCGCTGCGCAGGATCGCGGGAGAGCCCGCGCAGCACCGCGAAGCGCACGCGCGGTGGCACGCGCAACGTGACGCCGAGCTCGGCCTCGCGCTCGAGCACCGCTTGCGCGAGCTCGGCGACGGTGCGTCCGCTGAACGGCCGCTGCCCGGTGATCGCTTCGTAGAGCGCGACGCAGAACGCGTACTGATCGGAGCGCGCGAACACGTGCCCGCCCGCGAGCTGCTCCGGCGCCATGTATGCGGGCGTGCCGAGCAGCGCACCGTCCAGCGTGAGCGAGGTGGCCGAGCGCGCCGGTTGATCGCCGCTGTCGTGGGGCAGCGGTGTCTCGACGGTCGCGCCGACGCGCGCGAGCCCGAAGTCGGTGACGTACACGCGGAGGTCGCGGCCGGATGCGCCGGCCCCGATGAGCACGTTGTCGGGCTTGAAGTCGCGGTGCACGAGACCGGCAGCGTGCGCCGCCGCGAGCCCGCGACCGGCGGCTGCGAACACGTCGCGGATCTCCGGCCAGCTGCGTCGCCCACCTTTGAGCCACTGCCGCAGGCTCTGGCCCTCGACGAACTCCATCGCGACGAACACGTGCGGCGCCGACGCGGGGTCGTCCACGGTGCCGACGTCGTAGACCGCGATCACGTTGGGATGCGACAGCCGTGCGAGCGCCTGGGCTTCGCGCAGCAATCGCATGCGTCGCTGCGGTGCGTCGCGACCGGCATGCGCTTGCAACACCTTGATCGCGACGCGACGATCGAGCTGCGGATCGTAGGCGGAGTACACCACGCCCATGCCACCGCGGCCGACACACTCGAGCACGCGATAGCGTCCGACCATGCTGCCGGCGGGCAACACCAACGATCCGTCGACGGGTACCGGACGATCGTCGACCGTGGTCGGCACTTCACTGGGATCGTCGGGCGCGGAGTCGATCGCCGGCGTGCCGAAGATCCGCACGAAGTCGGCGAGCGCGTGCGCGCAGGTGCTGCAGCGATCGAGGTGGCCCTCGATCTCCGCACGCGCCTTCGCTTGCAGCTCACCCGCCGCGTAGTCGACCAGCGTCTGCTCGTCGGGGCAGGCGTCGGGCGCGACTCCGACCTCGGCGACAGCCGACACCAAACCAAGGGTGGCACGAGCGGCGAGATGGTTCGATCACCCCGCCGAACCGCGTAACTTCGCGAGCGCAGCGGCGGCTTTGTCGTGGGCCGCTCGGGCTTCCTGCAGCGTCTGCGCGCGGCGCCGCGCCCGATCCTCGGCCGCCGACAGGGCGCTGCGCAGCCGGTCGCGCTCGCGTTCGGCCTCGCGCACGCGCGCCG
>DASZPU010000249.1:0-2999 GCA_035550195.1 Nannocystaceae bacterium | reverse complement strand
CGGCGCGGGCGGGATCGACGAGCGCGAGCTCTTCGGCGAGTCGATCCGCGCGCGGTGCCTCCGGTGCGCTGCGACGTGGCGCCACGACCGGCTCCTGCAGCGGCACGGGCTCGGGCGCCGTGATCGTCGGTGGTGCGACGGAGCGCGTCGGCGCCACCGCGACGCCCGCTGCGGGCGGTGGCGCGACTTCGGCTTCGTCGACGCTCGTCGCCACCACTGTGGACGGCTCGGCGGGCGCCGTGATCGCGCGCGCACCGACGTGCAGCCCCGCGAGCGTCGCGACCGCGATCGTCACCGAGATCGCGCTCGACTTCAGCACGAGGACTGCGGCGGCCGCCTTCGACGCTTGCGCACGATCGTCTTCGACCGAATGTCCGCGCGTCGCGAGCGTGCGATCGAGCCGCGCACGCACGCGCGCAGCCGCATCGGACGGCGGCGCGATCGCGGCCTCGTAGTCGGCCCATGCGTTGCGATCACCCACGGGACTCGCTCCTCTCGCGCAACTCCACGCGCTCCATCGCGCGCGCGAAGCGAGCCCGCGCGGTCCGCAAGCGCGAGTACACCGTGTTGAGATTCACACCGAGCGCCGCGGCGATCTCCGGCGCGGTGGCGCCCTCGAGCTGCGCGAGCACGAACACCGCACGCTGCTCTTCGTCGAGCCCGTCGAGGAAGCGCGCGACGATGCTCGCACGCTCGCGCCACTGCAGCGTCTCGTCGAGCGGCGCGGGCTCACCGACCAGCTGCAACGGCGACGTGCGACCACGACGCTCGCGATGCTTGCGTGCGACGTTGCGCGCGATGCCGAAGAGCCAGCCGCGCAGCTTCACGCGACCGTCGTAGGTGTGCAAGCGATCGTGGACCACGATGAACACGTCCTGCGCCGCGTCGTCGACCGCAGCGGAATCGACCCCGAGCGCTCGCAGGCTGCGCCACACGAACGCGAAGTGCTCGGCGTACACCTCGTCGAAGGTGTCGCCGACGCCGGGGGTCGCACCCGGATCTGGGGCGGGCATGCCCACGTCCTCGTCCCCTCTTCCGGCGAGCCCGTCCGATCCGTCGACATTTCTGCGCACGGCCGTCATGGCAGGCGTAGCTCCACGCCGACGAGGCCGTGGACCGCCCAGCGCTGCGGTGCCCACACGCGCCCGGGACCGCCCCGGAGCGCGAAGCCGGGGCGCGCGACATGACCGCCGACCTCGACGGCGCCGACGAGCCGCACGCGCGGATGCAGCACCACGCCGAGCTCGGGCGCGATCGCGACGCGCACGAACGGCTGCGTGTCGCGTTTGCCGTCGCGCAAGCCGGTGCCGTCCGCACGACCGCGAAGCTGCCCGACGGTCGCGACCGCACACGCGGAGAGCTCGAGCCGTCGCAGCGGCAGCGGGATCACCGGGCACACGCGCGCGAGCAGACCCCACGCATCGATCGTCACGCGCACGTCGTCGCGGGGATCGATGCGCCGCGGTCCGAGGTAGAGCGCACCGACATCGGCGTGCACCCAACGCGTCGCGATGCCGACGACACCGCGAACGCCGAGATCGATCCCCGGCAACGTGCCGGCACCGACGATCGCGGCAGCGGCGATGCGAAATCGCGGATCGGCGCGCGGCCGCTGCGGCGCGTCGTCGTTCGCAGGCGGTGCGGCGGTCGTGGACGTCGCAGCGATCGCAGGCTCGCTCGGCGCGACCTCGGGCGCAGTGGTCGGCGCTTCGATCGGTTCCGCCGGCGGCTCTGCGATCGGTGGCTCTGCGATCGGCGCAGGCACGAACGGCGACGGCTCGGCGGCGACCTGCGCGAGCAACACGAGCGCGTCGACGAGGCTCGCACACGACGGGCTCTGCAACGTTCGCTTCGTCGTGCCGTGCGCGCTGTCGATGACGACCTCCGCCACCAGCTCGCCATCCTTTTCTTCGACGCTCGCCTGCACACCGATCGCGTCGATGGGCACGCGCGCGCCGATCGCCGCGACCACCTCGTCCTGCGCCGGGCAGCTCGCGGGCGCGTCCCACCGCACCACGCCGCGGGCCGGCTCGAGGCCGAGCACGGCGGACAGCGCGAGCGCAGGGAGCACGACGACGACGATAGATGAACGCGCGTGCCCGCGTCAGCTTGCAGGCGTGCGGCTACGCAGGCGCTGGACCTCGGCCGACAGGATGCGCCGCATGATGGCGATCGCACAGCCGTACGTGCTGTCCATGCCGAAGTAGCTGAGGCTCTTGCTGAGCAGTGTCTGGCGCTTCGAGTACGGCGTGTCCGACGCGTAGTGCAGCAAGCCGAAGTCGAACGGCAGCAGGTTCGACAGATGCACGATCTCGTCGAGCGGATAGCGCTTGGGATAGACGAGCTCGTAGATCGCCGAGAGGTACGGCCCCGCCTCCATCTCGAGCACGGTGTAACCCTCGCGATAGAACACGTGCATGTAGTCGCGGTTCTGCAGGAACGAGCCGCGCACGGTGAGCACCTTCTGGTTGTCGAGCACGGTGGTGGACACGTAGGGCTGGATGTCCGCCGCGGTGAAGCAGTTGCGGAACAGATACGTGTTCGCGGAGTGCTCGTCGTACGCGACCGCCGACAGCATGACGTCGCCGACGCGACCGTTGAGCGTCGCGGCCTTGCCCATCACGTACACTCCGCGGATCTCGCCCACACCCTGGGCGAGGCGCACGAGGTGGTGATACGCGGCGAGCCCGAGCGGGTAGTCGATGTTGAGGATCACCGCGTCGGACTCGGCGAGCAGCTCGACGCCGTCGACCTTCACGCGCGGGTCGAGGCGATCGGGACGCAGACGCGAGAGCTCGACGAGCTGCGCCGCGACATCGAGGTGACCGGGCTGCTCGTGCGTGGTGATGCCGCTGTGCTCGTCGTAGCGCTGCACCGCCGCGAGTCGCTCGTCGTTGCCCTCGGCGCGCAGGTACTGCCGCAACAGATAGTAGGAGAGGTTCGCGAGCGCCGGCTCGTCGCCGCGCTCCTGCGCCGCGGCGATCTCGGGCCCGAGCCGC
>DASZPU010000248.1:0-24016 GCA_035550195.1 Nannocystaceae bacterium | reverse complement strand
ACACTCGTGCCACCGAAGGCCGCGACGATGTCGCGCAGATCCTGCTCGCTCACCGTCTCGTCGAGCGCGACGCCGACCCGCTTCGCGTCGACCTTGCGCAGGTTGATGCCGCGCGCGACCGCGGCCGCGAGCACCGCATCGGCGTCGCCCTTGCCGAGCTCGACCGTGAGCGTGTCGAAGTACGCGTCGTTCGGCACGCGATGGCCGAGCTCGACGAGCGCGGCCGCGAGCAGCTTCGTCGCTCCGTGCACGCGCGTCGCGATGCGCTTCAAGCCGTCGGGCCCGTGATAGACCGCGTACATGCTCGCCATCACCGCGAGCAGCACCTGCGCGGTGCAGATGTTGCTCGTGGCCTTCTCGCGGCGGATGTGTTGCTCGCGCGTCTGCATCGCCATGCGCAGCGCCATGTGGCCGGCGGCGTCCTTCGACACCCCGATCACGCGCCCCGGCAGCTGACGACGATGCTCTTCCTTGCACGCGAGGAACGCGGCATGCGGACCGCCGTAGCCCATCGGCACGCCGAAGCGCTGCGCGCAGCCGACCGCCATGTCGGCGCCCATCTCCCCGGGCGTGCGCATGAGCGTGAGCGCGAGCAGATCGGTGGCGACCACCGCGAGCCCGCCCGCGGCATGAACCTTCTCGATGACGGGCGTCGCGTCGTAGATGCGCCCCTGCGTATCGGGCACCTGCAACAGCGCACCGAACGGCTGCGCACCCGCGAAGTCGAACGACGCCGGATCGCCGACGACGACCTTCAGGCCCAGCGCTTCGGCGCGCGTCTGCACCACCGCGATCGTCTGCGGATGGCAGTGCTCCGCGACGAAGAACGTGTCGCGATTGCCGGGCACCAAGCGATGCGCCATCGCCATCGCTTCGGCGGCACCGGTGGCCTCGTCGAGCAGCGACGCGTTCGCGAGCGGCAGCGCGGTGAGATCGGCGACCATCGTCTGGTAGTTGAGCAGCGCCTCGAGCCGCCCCTGCGAGATCTCGGGCTGGTACGGCGTGTACGCGGTGTACCAGCCGGGGTTCTGCAGCACGTTGCGCTCGACGACGCCGGGCACGATGCAGCCGTGGTAGCCGAGCCCGATGAACGAGCGCAGCACCTGGTTCTTCGCAGCCTTCGCCGCGAGCTGCTCCAACAGCTCGTGCTCACCGCGCTCGGGGCCGATGTCGAGCTGCCCACGCATGCGGATCGATGCCGGGATCGTGCGATCGATGAGCGTCGCGAGATCGGGCAGACCGAGCACGTCGAGCATCGCGCGGACCTCGGCGTCGTCGGGTCCGACGTGGCGGCGCACGAAGGTATCGAGGGGGCGCAGGAGCTCGGCGGGCGTCGTTGCCATGGTGATTGCGCCCGACGATACCCCCGGTTTCGGCGCGAGCACGCCGCGGCGCCGAGAAGGGCTCGTGTCGGCGCTCACGCAGCGCGAAGCTGCTGCCAGCTCACCGGGCTCGGCGCGACGCGCACGCAGTTGCGACCCTGCTGCTTCGCTTCGTAGAGCGCGCGATCGGCCGCGCGATACAAGGACGCTGCGATCGCGTCGGGATCGAAGGCGCCTTCGAACGGACCCTCGATGGCCGCGAGCCCGAGCGAGAGCGTGAAGTTGCGCGCCTGCCCATCGGGGCTGACGAGCGTGAGCGCTTCGACCGCGGCGCGGAGTTGATCGGCGCCTGCCGCAGCGCCCGCGTGGTCGAGCCCGGGGATGACGATGCCCATCTCCTCGCCACCGACGCGCGCCACCATGTCCGACGCGCGTGCCGCCTGCCGCAACGCGGTCGCGGCACCGCGCAGCACGACGTCACCGAACTCGTGGCCCCACGTGTCGTTGACGAGCTTGAAGCGATCGAGATCTCCCATCACGAACGCGAGCTGACCACCCTCGCGTGCGACGCGCGAGATCTCGTAGTTGAGACGACCCGACAGCGCGCGACGATTGGGCAGACCGGTGAGCGCATCGGTGATCGAGAGCTGCTCGAGCTCGCGGTTTCTCGCGGCGAGCTGCTGCGCGAGCTCTTCTTTCTCCGCGAGCGCGCGCTCGAGCCGATTCACGACCTCTTCGTAGGTGAGGTTGAGCTCGACGAGGCCCGCGTTCGCGGCCGCGAGGATCTCTTCCATCGTCGGCTGCTTGCCCACGCGGAAGCCGAGCTCGCGACCGACCTCGTCGACGCGCGACGCGAGCTCGGCGACGAGCGCATCGACGGTGGGACCATCGACGTTGATCTCGCGCAAGAGGCCCGCACGCGCAGCGCCGAGCGCAGCGCGCTTGTCGGCGCCACCGAGCACCTGCGTCAGCAGCTCGGCCTGTCCGGCGATCTGGCAGCGGCTGCGCATCTCCGCGGGTGCGCGCGCCGGATGATGGTGGTGGCGCATCGGCATCGCGAGCTCGGGCGGCAGCGACCACGCCTCCACGAGCTGCTCCGCGACGTCGTCGTGCGCGAGCCCGAACACCTCGAGCTCCACACGACGGCGATCCTCGGGCATGCGCCCGACGTGCTGCATCCACTTCGCCGCGCGATCGGGAAACGTCTGCACGAGCGCGAGCACGCCGAGGTCCTGCAACAGCCCCGACGTGAATGCTTCCATCGGATCGACCTGCTCGCCCGAGTAGCGCTCCGCGATCATGCGCGACGCGACGGCGCGACGCAGCGAGTCTTCCCAGAAGCGGTTGAGATCGAAGCCGCCGAGCCCGGCCTTGGTCGCGCAGTTCTGCACCGCGATGCACAGCGCGAGGTTGCGCAGCGATCGGTTGCCGAGCACCGCGACCGCGCGTGCGACCGTCGAGATCGTCGCACCGCGGCGATACAAGCTCGAGTTCACCATGCGCAAGAGCTGCGCCGAGAGCCCGGGGTCGTTGCCGACCGCGGTCGCGAGCGCAGTCGTCGGCACGCCGGGATCCGACGCGGCTTGGATGACACGCGCGAGCGCTTGCGGGGGCGACGGGATCCGAATGGCGTCTGGCATCGGTGACTCGCCCGCGCGGCTGGCAGCGCAGGTGTCTACCTTCTTCGCGCGATCGACCGGCCACTTGAGCGTTGCGGCGGGCGGCTCGCACCGCCCCCGTCCGCACGCGGGACGCTTCGCCGCCGCGAACGCGGACCGTTGCTACCATCCCCGCGGCATGGCCGCGTTCGATCGACTGCGCCGTCGCGCACCGCGGGTGCAGGCGGTGCTGCGCCAGCTCGGCGATCTCGTGTCGATGTGGATCGATCGCCCGACGCCGACGTGGCGCGCCGATGCGCCCATCGTGCGCACGCCGGTCGTCCCCCGCGCGACGATCGTCGTCCCGGGCTGGTGCGAGCACGCGCGCGCGCACGCAGCGAAGTGGATCGATCGCGTGCGCGACGGCAGCGAGCTCGACGCCGCCGAGCACACGCGAAAGCTCCGCGTCGCGATCCGTCGCGTGCGTGCGCTCTTGCGCGTGATCGGCGAGCCCGACAGCCCGCCCGCGGATCGCAACCTGCGCAAGCGTGGGCGTCGGCTCGGGGCGCTCCGCGATCTCGATCTGGCGCTCGAGCACGCCGTGGCTGCGCGCGCGCTGTCGGGCTCGACCTTGCAGCACACCGCGCTCGAGGAGCTCGAGGCCTGGCTCGCGCGGCGGCGCACGAGCGCACTCGCGGCCGCGCGTGGAGGCAGCGAGGACGTGGGCGTCGAGCTCGATGCGTTCGCGCTGGCGATCGCGACGCTCGCCGACGACGAGCCGCGCGCACACGCGCTCGCGAGCTCGGCCTTGCAGAGCTTGGCGAGCGAGCTCGCAGCGACGCTCGATGCGAGCGTGGGCGAAGCGGAGCTCGAGCGACTGCACGCGATGCGGATCGCCGCACGACGGCTGCGCTACGTCGCCGAGCTGTTCGAGCCCTTGCTCGACGAGCACCATCGCGAGCTGCTCGCGCGCGCGCGTGATCTGCAGCGGGCGATCGGGTCACACCGCGACGCGGCAATCTGGCACGTCACGATCGGCGAGCGCATCGCGAAGGCCGAGGGCCGCGGACATCTCACCTTCGCGCGCGGGCTCGCCGAGGCGCTGCCGGCCGCGAGCTCGGCCAGCGCGCGTGAGCACGTCGCGATCGCGGGCGCGATCGAACGCCTGCAGGCCGCGCTGGCCCGCTGAATCAGGCCCGCGACAGCGCGCGGCTCACCACGGGGGCGTGCTCACCGGCACGCACGCCACCGGGACGCAGCGGTCGCACGGGCGCGCGCTCGTCGATCGCACCGGGCGTCGGCGCATCGTCGTGCTGCACGCTCGTCGGCATCGCAGCCGCAGCCGCACTCCACGGAAGCTCGACCCAACCATGCGAGAGCGCAAACGTGACCGTCGCGCCGAGCGCAACGCCCACGAGGGCTCCCCATGTGATCGACTTCTTCATGGCTGGGCTACTACGACGATGCATGGTCCGAACGGCGCGAGGGCTTCGTTGCTTGCAGTGGTGGTACGTGTGAGCCCCTCGTCTGGTTTCCCCGACGCGCTCCAATCACACACTTTTTCACGCGACCGCCGTCACCGGGGCACATCTCGTAGCCCCGCTCTCGCTCGCGACGGATCAACCTTCGTCGTCGCGCTCGCGCTTGGCTCCGTCGAGCTGCTCGGCCGCGAGCCGCTCGCGCGCCTCGGCCTCGTCGCGCTCCGCCCGGGTGCGCCCGTGCTTTACGGCGTTCGCCTCGGCCTGTGCTGCGCGTCGCTCCGCGGCCTTCCGCTTGCGTACGCGCGCGAGGTTGATGACGTCGCCCATCGCCGCAAGGGTCCCATCCTCCAGCGCGGACGGCCAGCCCCGAATCGGGGCCGTCGCAGCCGAATCGCCCAACGGGGTGGCGGTTCGCACAGCGAAGTCGCGCGCACGCGCCCGCATCGCTGCGCCGCGACGCGGTGCGACCGCTGGAACAGCGCGTGCACTGCGGCCACGGCGGTGACCGGGAGCACGACCCGGCCGGGGGATTCGATGACGACGCGGTGGTGGGCAACGGGCTTGGTGCTGACGAGCGCGATCGGGTGCGGGCAAGGCGGGCGCGAGCGCGGCGGCGTCGCGTCCGCCGGGATCGATCCCAGCGCCGGCAGTGGTGTCTCGGGGGTCGACGACGACGGCGACGACGACACGGTCGGGGACGACGACGACTCGTCGGGTGCCGGCGACGATCACGACAGCCACGCGAGCGGGCACGACGAGGGTCCACGCTTCGACATCGGTGCACCCGACGGCGGCGCGGCCGGCGACGACGGCTGCACCACGGAGGAGTGCGAGTGCACGATCCCGGAGCATACGCCGTGCGATGCGGGCACGAACGATCCGTTCAACGCGATCGGGCTCAACTGCGCCGGTGAGCTGCAGGTCGACGCGAGCACGACGGGCCCCGCGGGTGCGATCGGTCTGCGCAGCGACTTCGGCGGCACGAACACGTTCGCGCCGCGCGAGGGCTCGCTCTACGCGGTGATCGGCAGCGGGCTCGTCGCCGATCTCGACAGCACCACACCGAACAACGACAGCAACGCGTTCCCGACCCACTGCAACGACGATCTCGGCGACTACGATCCCGGCGCTGCCCTACCCGCTCCGCTCGCGACCAACGATGTCACCGGCGACTGCACGAGCGACGGCGCGCTCATCGGCACCGGCGATTGCTCGAACACGATCAACGAGCAGTTCAGCCAGGGCAGCTCGGCCAACGACTACGTCGAGCTGCGCTTCGAGCTCGACGTGCCGGTCGACGTGGTGTCGTTCAGCTACGACTTCGCCTTCTTCTCGACCGAGTACCCCACGTACTTCGGCTCGGGCTTCAATGACATGTACGTCGGCTGGCTCGACTCCGAGAAGTGGACCGGCAACATCTCGTTCGATGCGTCGGGCAATCCGATCTCGCTCAACGCCGGCTTCCTCGACTACAAGGACGACGACGCGAACCTGGCCGAGCTCGATGGCACGTGCATGAAGCAGCACGCTGGCACTGGCTGGCTCACCACGACGGCCGGCGTCACGCCGTCGGAGCACATCACCGTCGTGTTCGCGATCTTCGATCTCAGCGACTCGATCCTCGACAGCTACGCCTTCATCGACAACTTCCAGTGGGGTTGCGATCCGACCGGCAAACCGAGCACCGAGCCCGAGGGCTGAGCGCGCACGGGCGTGCCCGGCCCACCGGGCCGGTGCGTGCGCACGAAGATGCTCGCGTACCACACGAGCGGCAGCTGCAGCGGGAGTCGACACCACGCGATGCGTGCGTCGGCCATCCACGCCGGCAGATCGGGGCTGATGACGCCGCCCGACAGCGCGTGGTGCCAGTTCGCCGGCCACACCGCGATGAGCGTCGCGACCGCGAGCCATGCACCTTCGCGCCGCGTCCACGGCAAGAGCAACATCGTGCCCGCGAGCAGCTCCGCGACGCCGGAGATCGCGACGAGCTCCGCGTGGAACGGCAAGCCCGGCGGCATGATCGGCAGGAAGAACTGCGGCGTCACGAGGTGCGCGACCCCGGCCGCGATGAGCAGCGCAGCGAGCGGGAGATGGGCCATCCTGCGCAGCATCTGAGCTCGATACGCGGACCTTCACGCGACGGATCGGGGCGTAGAACCGCGAATTGCGGCCCAGAATCGCGCCCTACGCCGGTTCGGGCGCATGCGCCGATCCGCCCGCACACACCCGCCGTACCTGGCCGGCATGGACCGACACGTTGGAAGCACGCGCCTCCACGCCGCCGCGGCATTGCTCGCCGCGATCTTGGTGGGCTGCCAGGACTCTCCTTCTTCCACCGCGAGCGCGACCGGTGCGGCCGTCGAGCCCACCGCGACCGTGGTGGCGCCCGCGAACGCCGAGCTCGCGCTCGCGTATGTTCCCGGTGAAGGCGCGACCGAGCTCGCGATCGCAGCGGCACAGCAAGCCGTGCGATCGAACCCCGAGCTGGTGGCCGCGTACACCGAGCTCGCGCGCCAGCTGATGCGTCGCGCTCGCGAGACCAGCGACGCGTCGTATCGCCTCTACGCCGACGATGCGCTGCGCGCTGCACGTGCCCGCGACCCGCGTGATCCGCAGGCGATGGTGCTGTCCGCGATGATCCTGCAGGACGGCCACCGCTTCCGCGGCGCCGCGTCGCTCGCACGCGAGTTCATCGCGCTCGCGCCGGACGACTCCACCGGTCATCTCGTGCTGGGCGATGCGTTGCTCGAGCTCGGTGACTACGACGCGGCGATCGACGCGTACCAACAGGCGATGAACCTGCGCCCCGATCTGCGCAGCTACAACCGCGCCGCGCACATGAAGTGGATGCTCGGCGACGTGAACGGTGCGCGCGAGGTGATGGCGCTCGC
The DNA here is from genome assembly GCA_035550195.1 of Nannocystaceae bacterium. Lineage (GTDB taxonomy): Bacteria > Myxococcota_A > Polyangia > Nannocystales > Nannocystaceae > Xiheibacterium. Next base: position 16,724 of record DASZPU010000248.1, on the reverse strand, counting down.
GCTCGATGCCGGCAGCGTGCGCGATCCCGAGTCGCGCGCGTGGTGCTACGTCGATCTCGCGGAGATCGACCTGCACCGCGGCGAGCCCGAGGCGGCGATGATGGCCGCCGACGCGGCGCTCGTGTTGGTGCCCGACTACGTGCCCGCGCGCTCGGTGAAGGCGCGCGTGCTGCAGCGCCAGGGCAAGGTCGCGGAGGCGGTCGAGCTGCTCGCGGGTGTGGTCGAGCAGCGCGCGTCGTCGGACGATCTGTTGCGGCTCGCGGAGTGGTCGACCGCGCTCGGTGACGAGGAAGGTGCGCGCGCTCGGCTCGCACAGGCGCGTGCGCTCGCCGATGCGGAGCCGCGACCGCTCGCACACTGGCTCGCGCGCCACACCCAGGAGCCCGAGCGCGCGCTCGCGTTGGCGAAGGCCGAGCTCGACGCGCGGGCGAACCTCGCGGCCCAGGACACGATGGCGCTCGCGCTGCTGCGCGCGGGTCAGGTCGTTGCCGCGCGCGCCTCGATCGAAGCGGCGCTGCGGTTGGGCACGCCGGATGCGGAGCTGCACCTGCACGCGGGGCTCATCGCGGTCGCAGAGGGCAAGCTCGACGTCGCGAAGCAGGAGCTCGCGAAGGCGAACCGGCTCGATCGCGGCGCGGATCCGTTGCTCGCGGACGAGCTGCGTCGCGCGGTGGGGGAGTCGTGATCATGCGCCGCTTCGCGTTCACCACGTTGGTCGTGTGCGCGTGCACCGGCGAGCCCGCGCCGCACGACGCTGCACCCGCTGCGCGCATCGAGACCGTGCGCGTCGAGGACGATGCCCGCGATCAGTACGCGCTGCTCGGCGACATCGAAGCCGCGGTCGGCGAGCAGATCCAGCGCGATGCGGGCGCGACCGCGAAGGTGCAGCAGAGCTGGCACGGCCGGCGCTACACCTGGGAAGCCGCGATCGTGCCGCTCTTCTGTCGCGACGCTGCGCGCTGCTTCGTGTCGCCGTTCGACCACGCGCGCTTTCCCGATCGTCGCATCCGCCAGGGTTGGATGCCGCGGCTCGAGCTCGATGCCAGCGGCTTCGCGGCGCTGCAGCAGTCGTGTGACGGCAAGCCGACCTGCGTCGTGCGCTTCGCCGGCACGATGAGCAAGTTCGTCTTCGATCCCGAGCTCGCGACGCAGGTGGAGTTCCGCGACGTCGAGCTGCTCGGCGCCCGCGAGGCGACCGCCACCGAGTCGTGGCTGGCCTCCAACGTGCCGATGAAGCGACGCAGCTAGGCTCGTCGCCACTGTTCCCGCGCACGGGTCCGAGGTTCCCCGGAATCGTGCACCCGTGAGACACCCCGCATCGCATGGGCGCAACCACGTGCGTCCACTCCTGCCTCGTACCGGTTTACCCCTGCTAGCGTGGCCACGCGCGGGGGTTGCCGATGACGACGAGGACGAGCGCGATCTTGTGTGCGTGCGTGCTGCTGGCCTGTGGCGACGACGCGGGCAGCGTGTGGGACAGCAACGACGGCGGCAACGCGAGCACCGGTGGTAGCGGCGATGCGACCGCGGCGAGCACCGTCGCGAGCTCGGCGGAGACGAGCGGCGCAGCGACGAGCGCGGACACCAGCGGCGGCGGATCGAGCAGCGGCGCGAGCGAAGAGAGCGGCGAGCCGATCTTCGACGTCGGCACGGTCGAGACCACCGGTGGTGGCAACGGCTGCGGCTGCGGCCTCACGTACATCTGGATCGCCAACGCCGATCAAGGCACGGTGTCGAAGATCGACACGCGCACGCTGGTCGAGGAAGGCCGCTACATCACGCGGCCCGATGGTGTCGGCAATCCATCGCGTACTTCGGTGAGCCTCTCGGGCGACGTCGCGGTCGCGAACCGTCACGGCGGGCTCGTGAAGTTCTATGCGGACCCGAGCAAGTGCGTCGAGAGCAACGGCATGCCCGGCATCCAGACGTCGATGGGCAGCAACAACGTGCTCGGTTGGGACGTCGAGGAGTGCCGCGCGTGGTACGTGGAGTTCCCCACGACCAACCAACGTCCGGTCGCGTGGACGCCGGGGCAGCTCGTGCCCGAGACCTGCGAAGCGACCGGCGAGCGCGTGTGGACGGTGATGAGCGCAGTGCCCGGCATCGCACCGGGCACCGGTGGTGGTGGCGGCGTGATCGCGTCGCTGCTCGAGGGCAGTGACGGCACGATCGTGCAGCAGGTGCAGATCGACGACTTCTCGGGCTTCCAGCTCGGCGCGTACGGTGGCGCCGTCGATGCCGAGGGCAACCTCTACTTCACGCCGATGGGTGCGGTGAGCTTCGGGGGCCAGCTCGCGCGCGTCGACATCGACGATTTCACGGTGCAGCTGTGGCCGATCCCGCAAGGCGTCGCGACCTACGGCATCACCGTCGATCACGACGGCAATCCGTGGATGTCGTCGACGCTCGGCGCGACCGCGGCGCGCTTCAACATCGCCGACGAGACCTGGGACACCATCACCGGCGGACCGATGAGCTTGGGCGGCATCGTCGAAGGACCCAACGATCAGATCTGGGTCGCGACCGATGGCGGCGCGGCGTCGATCGACATGGCCTCATTGATGTTCGGCACCAGCTTCTCCGGCGGCTCGGGGACGAAGGGCGTGAGCATCGACGTCGACGGCTTCCTGTGGGCGGTCGACGGCGCCGCGCACAAGGTCGATCCGACCACGGGCGTCGAGGTCGGCAGCTACGTCGGCCTCACCGGCCCGTACACGTACTCGGACATGACCGGCCACGCGCTCGCGAACACGTTCTGCCCGCCGGAGGGCTGACGCGCGAGCGCGGCCCGGCCTCACTCGCCGAGGAAGCGACCGGGCGTCCACACGCGATCGATGCGCTTCTTCGAGCGCTCGAGCCACAGCGGATCGACGTCGATCGCGTCTTCGAGCTCGACCGCGATCTCCTTCTCGGTGAGCTCGCGTGCGATCGAGCGCGCGTCGTCTTCGTCGAGCACCGCGCGGCGCACCAGATCGCGCAGGCGCTGCGTGAACGCCTCGGCTTCGACGCCGCGATGCACCATCTCCGACGCGACGCGCCCGATGCCTGCGCGCGCGATGCAGCCGAGCCGCCACAGCACGATCGCCATCTGGAACGCGCCGGCGCACGGCACGATGCCGGGGCCGTAGTCGAGGAACGGCTCGGGCTCGCCGTGGCGCTCGAGTCGGATGAGCGCCGCCCGCACGCCCTTGCCCGGCTGCAGCGCTCGCAGTGCATCGGCGATCGACTTCGCGTCGCCCGGCAACACCCCGTTGAGCGCCAGCACGCGCTCGACGTCGTGGGCCGGAATGCGACCGGAGAGGAAATCCGCGTAGAGGCAGTACGTCAGCGGATCGTGCTCGAGGTCGTCGCCGAGCAGATACTCCTCGGCGCCCGTCGGCAGCTCCGCGCGCCCGGTCACGAGCGCGGTGAGCTTGAAGCCGATCTGCTCCTTGAGCCGCGCGAAACGCAGCCGCTGCACCACGCGCGTCCAGTCCTTGAACGTAGTGCCGTCGAAGCCGATGCCGTCGAGCGTCATCTTCTTCTCGATGACCTCGCGGAGCTGACGCGGGCTCGCGGAGACGAAGTACAGCGGTGTGTCGCGCGTCGCTTCAGCGGGACCGTTGCGGATCTCGCGAAAGAGCCGCGCCATGCCTTCGATGTCCTGCTTGTGCTCGGCGCGCTCGAAGGGGATCCGTGCGATGCCCTTGAGCGTCGAGAAGCGCGTCATCAAGTAGGTGCGATCGATGTCGGCGACGAACACCGGCCCCGCGAAGTCGGGATCGAGCGTGCGGTAGTTCGCGCGATGGATCGGAAAGGACATGGTGCGGCACGAGCCCGACGTGGCTTCGCCACGGCGGAGTGCGAGCACGGGTGCTCGCGCGAGGAAGAGCGCCGGAGGGCGCGACCAGAAAAAACAAAGGCCGCCGCGATGCTAGGATCGGGCGGCCTCGCGCGCCACACACCGACCGAGTCGGCGTGTCGCAACACGAATCAGAGGTCGTACGGGCGAACCGTGGAGCGGTTGTTGCCCTTGCAGCGGTTGATCGCGTCGCTGAGCAGCTCGTGAACGCAGTCGGAGACCGCCTGGACGAGCTCACCGTCGGAGCGGAGACCCGCCTCCTTGATGACCTCCTTGATCTTGGAGCCGACGACGACGATTTCCTTGGGCTTGGACGATTTGGCCATTGTGATCCTCGCTTTGGTGCGTGATTCGATATCGAGAGTGGGAAAAGCCCCGCCAGATGGCGTTATCGGGCAATCGCCCGATGGTCGGCACTCTAAACCCCTTCGCGCGCGCTTGAAAAGCGCTTTTTGCGGGGGCACCCCCTCCGTTTGGGCAGATTTCTGACGAATAGGGCACATCTTGTCGGAGATCTGCCCGCGTAGGGCTGTGGGGGCTCGGATCCCGACACTTGATCCCAGGAAGCCCCGGGAACGCGACCGGGCGGGCGATCCGTGCGATCACCGCTCAGACCACGGCGTCGAGCCACGCGCGCGCGCGCGGGCCGGTGGCGACGAGCTCGAGCGCGCGGTGGTCCGCGTCGTCGTGCACGTGTGCGATGCGAACGACGAGCGCATCGTCGGGCGCGTCGCGCCACAGCTCCGACCACTCGACCGCGAGCAGCTCCTTCGCGTCGCGACGCGCGAGGCGATCGGCGAGCTCGTCCATCCCCAGCGCCTCGAACGCAGCGGCGCTCGCATCGACGTCGCGATCGAAGTCACCGAGCTCGCCGAGCCGACACAGATCGACGTGCACGAGCGGATGGGGTCCGGGGTGCTCGACGCAGATGTTGAAGGTCGGACTGCACACGCGCTCCGGTCGATCGACCGCGAGCCCGCGCGCGAGCGCACGCACGAGCGTGGTCTTGCCTGCGCCCATCGGGCCCGAGAGCAACAACACTTCGCCGCCCTTCGCGGCCGCGCCGAGCCGCTCGCCGAGCGCGAGCAGCTCCGCGAGATCGAGCGCGGGCCAGCGCCTCGTCGTTGCGTCGGGCATCGGTTGCCGATCGGGTGGAGAAGATGATAGCGCTTCGCTGTGCGTGCCGAGATCACGCTGATCCTCGCCGCGCTGCTCGGCTGCGATCCGCAGGTGCCGACGCCGCCGGCCACCGTACCCGAGCCCGCGAGCCCGCTGCGCGAGCCCGCGAAGGTCGGCGTGATCCCCGAGGGCAGCAAGGTGCTCGACTGGGACATCCACGCGCGGCTCGACGCGGACAAGCACCGCATCGACGGGCGCGCGCGCATGGTGTGGCGCAACACCAGTGCCGCTCTGGTCGCGCGCATCCCGATGCATCTCTACATGAACGCGTTCCGTGCGGAGGACACCGCATGGATGCTCGAGGGCCGCGGCATGCACCGCGGCAACGCGCAGCGCGAGCAGGCGTCGTGGGGCTACATCGACGTGCAGCAGGTGTCGCGGCGCACCGGCCTCGTGCAGGGCAGCGAGGGCGATGCGGTGCCGCTCGTGCTGCGCGAAGGCGACGATCCGACCGTCGGCGAGATCGTGCTCGATCAGCCGGTCGCGCCGGGCGAAGCGATCGAGCTCGAGCTCGAGTTCGTCACGCAGCTGCCCGAGGTGTTCGCGCGCACCGGCTTCGCGGGGCAATTCCACATGGTCGGGCAGTGGTATCCGAAGCCCGGCGTGCTGCGGGAGGACGGCACGTGGCGCACGCACACGTTCGTCTATCACAGCGAGTTCTTCGCCGACTTCGGCGACTACACGGTCGAGCTCGACGTGCCCAGCGAGATGGTGGTGGGCGCGACCGGTGTGCTCACCTCCGAGGTGATCGAGGGCGAGCGCAAGCGGCTGACCTACCGCGCGGAGATGGTGCACGACTTCGCGTGGGCTGCCGATCCGCGCTTCGTCGAGTACACCGCGAGCCACGACGGCGTGAAGATCCGTCAGCTCGTGCTGCCCGAGCACGCGTGGTCGTGGTCCGCTCACCTCGATGCGCAGGTGATCACGCTCGACAGCATGCAGGCGCGCTTCGGGCCGTATCCGTGGTCGACGATCACGATCATCCATCCGCCGTCGGGCGCCGAAGGTGCGGCCGGCATGGAGTACCCCACCCTCTTCACGACCAGTGAAGTGAAGGACCCGGGCTTGCTCGCGCGCACGCTCGGCTTCGAAGAGCGCGTATCGGGCGTGTTCACCACGGTGCACGAGTTCGGGCACCAGTACTTCCAGGGCTTGCTCGCGTCCGACGAGTTCGCGCAGCCGTGGCTCGACGAAGGCATGAACACCACCAGCAACGCGCTGGTGCTCGAGGATCGCGACGGCAAGGACGCGTGGGTCATGCGGATGGGCCGCTTGACCTTCCACGGCACCGACTTCGTGCGGCTGTCGCAGCAGGGCAACGACACACTGCAGCCGATCGATGCGTCGGCGGCGGAGTTCAGCCCGCTGGTCGGTGGCTACGGCGGCGTCGTGTATCGCAAGACCGCGGCGCTCATGCTCACGCTGCGCAACTTCGCCGGTGCGGAGGCGTTCGATCGCGCGCTGCGGACGTATGCCGAGCGCTGGCGCTTCCGTCATCCGGCGGGCAGCGATCTCGAGGAGACGCTGCGCGAGGTGATCGGCGAGCGCGTCGCGTTGTCGGTCGCGGATCCCGACGATCCTGCGAGCGGCGTCGTCGAGCTCGACGTCGGCGACGTGCTCGAGCAAGGGCTGCGCACCACTCGCGTGGTCGACTATCGCGTGCACGCGATCGTGAACCGGCGCGGCGCGGGCAACAGCGGGTGGCACCGCAACGATCAGGGCGCGCTGGTCGGTGGTGACGAGCCCGCGCCGACCGAAGAAACCAGCGGCCCGCGCGAGGCCGTTGTGATCCTGCATCGTGCCGGCGACTTCGTGATCCCAGTCGAGGTCGAGATCGTGTTCGACGACGACAGCCGTACGCGGCGCGTGTGGTCGGGGCGCAAGCGCATCCATACCTTGACGTTCCCCGATCGCAAGGTCGCGCGCGTGCGCATCGATCCCGACGGCAAGCTCGTGCTCGAGTCGCATCGACTCGACAACCATCGCGTCGCGCCCGATGCGAGCGAGCGCGACGACGGCATTTCGACACCGCTCGGCGTCGTGAGCGAAGCGGCCGCGCTCGCGCTCACGTTGGGGGTGGGCCCGTGAAGGTGCTCGTCGGCGCGTGGCGATGGTTGCTCGCGTTGTGGCTCTGCGAGCTCGCGCTCGCCGCAACCACGCGGGCGACCGTGTCTGCGCAGGTCTCCGCTGCGCTCGGCGAGTTCGCGGCGCCCGACGATCATCTGATGTACGCGGTGTCCGAGCTGGTCGGCACGCATCCGCAGACGATCGTCGGCATCGTGCTCGCGCTCGCGGGCAGCGGCTTGCTCGCGATGCTCGTGTGGAGCGTGCTCGCGCCGGCGGTGCTCCTGCGGCTCGCACATGGGTCGATGCCCATGACGCAGCTCGGCGGGCTGTGGCTCGGATCACTGGGCGGATCGATCGCCACGTCGCTGTGGCATCTGCTGCTGCGCGCCGGGATCGCGTTTGCGCTCGGCGGCATGCTCGCGAGCTTGCCGGCCGGGCTCGCGCTCGCGATCGTGGTCGCGGCCATCCTGCTGTCGACGGCGGCGCTCGACATCTCGCGCACACAGGTCGTGCTGCACGGCGCCGCGGGTGGCTCGATCCGCACGGCGCTGTGGGGCTTCGTGCACGCGACCAAGCGCCCACGCTTGTTCGGCGTGCTCGCGCTGCTGCAAGCGTTGCAGTGGGCCTGCGCGATTGCGGGCCTGGCGATCGCGGTGCGTTCCGGCGGGGAGGCGATCGGCTGGGCGCGCGTCGCCGCGCTCGTGGGCACTGCGCTGGGGCTGTTGCGGCTGCATCACGTGGCCAGCGCCGGGTCGATGCCGACGCCCGGCAAGCGCGACGATCCCGAATAGTCGCAGCGGCTCGGCGCGGCGAGCGGCGGCTTTTCACGGGCCCGTGCGGGCCTTTGCGTGTAGATTTCCCGCGTGGGCGAGCAGGCCGAGGAGCAGCCGCGCAGGGACGATCCCCTGCGCTTGGCCACACCTCGGATCGACGACATGGAAGCTCGCCGCGCGCGTGCTTCGGTCGCGAGCAAGCTGTTCGGTGGGCCCAAGCAACCGGTGCGAGTGGGCCGCTATCAGGTGCTCGGGCGCATCGGCTCGGGCGGCATGGGCGTGGTGTATCGCGCGCACGATCCCGAGCTCGCGCGCGACGTCGCGGTGAAGTTCATGAACTCGGAGGCGGCGAACGCCGAGGTCGCGACTGCGCGCGCACGGTTGGTTCGCGAAGCGCGGGCGATGGCGCGGCTGGCCCATCCCAACGTGATCCATGTTTACGACGTAGGCACGGTCGACGACGGTGTGTTCATCGCGATGGAGCTCGTCGAAGGCGAGTCGCTCGCGACATGGTTGGCTCGCGAGGCGCGTGATTGGCTCGACGTGCTGCGCAGGTACGTCGATGCGGGTCGTGGGCTCGCGGCTGCGCATGCGGCCGGCGTGGTGCACCGCGATTTCAAGCCGGAGAACGTGCTGGTGGGCATCGACGGGCGCGTGCGCGTCGGTGATTTCGGTCTGGCCGGTGCGCCGGCGATCGCGGGCGCGCCGTCGTTGGACGACATGCGCTCGAGCGACGCCGGCGAGCTCGACGAGTCGAGCATGAGCGGTGGCGCGCTGACGCGCACGGGTGCGTTGCTCGGCACGCCGAAGTACATGGCGCCCGAGCAAGAGCACGGCGCGTTGGCGAGTGCGCGAAGCGATCAGTTCAGCTTCTGCGTCGCGCTGTACGAGGGGCTGTATGGGCGGCCGCCGTTCGAGGGCGACACGATCGCGCGGTATAGAAGGAACGTGCGGCACGGCCGAGTGATCGCACCGCCGATCGACACGAAGGTGAAGAGCTGGGTGCACGCCGAGATCGTGCGCGGCATGTCGATCGATCCCGCGGAGCGGCATCCCGGGATGGAGGTGCTGCTCGACAAGCTCGAGCGCGCGCTGGCGGATCCGCGGATCGCGAGATCGTGGTTCCGCAGGGTCGCAGTGGTGGCACCGCTGGTGGCGATCGCACTCGGCATCGGCGCATGGGTGGGCGCGCAGCGCAACGACGAGGCGCCGGCGATCGCAACGCTCGATAGTGACGACGGTAACTCCGACACGCCCGTGCCCGACTCCTCGCTACGCGAGGTGCCCCCGATCGAGCCGACCACGCCCGCAACTTCGCCCCCGGTCCCAGCGCCCACGAAGGTCGAAGCGGTCGCGCCGGCGAAGGCGGACGTCGAGTCGACGCGCCCACGCAAGCCAGACGTTCAGTCCCCGCGCGTCGCCGGCAAGGGTGTCGTCTGCTACTGGCATGAAGACATGAAGACCAAGCTCTTCACGCGCAAGAAGGCCGTGAGAGCACCGCAGTCCGCGGGCGATACCTGCTATGTCTGCGCGCGCCCTGTGCCGGAGTCCGCCGAGGGGGCGCTCGAGCCCAAAGCAGGCTGCTCGAAGCACTACTATTGTGCGAAGGTGTCGCAAGAGACGTGCACCGATCAGGCTGCTGGTTGATCGCCGCATTCGTTTGGCTGTGGGCAAGCGCCGCGCTGGCCCAAGAGCCCCACGGAGTCGTCACGCTCGATCTCCGCCCCGAAGTCGGCGACACACCGACGCACCTGTGCGTGGTCGGTCAGGCGAAGAGCGGCCGTCTGCGCGAGCGACTGCGCGAGCTACTCGAGCCGGACGACGAGAAGATCGCGGCCGCCGGCGGCACCGAAGCGACGGTGTGGCGGGTGCGACCGAAGGCATGGGACGGCACCGACGCATCGGCCGAACGGCAGCGCTGCTCCACCGATCCCCTCGGCGACTGCCGCCCACGCGTCGAGCTGCCGGCGAGCCTCGCGAGCGCGACTGATTTCTATGCGGCGTGCACGGTCGACAGTCTCGCCGAGGGCGGAGCGATCGACGATCCACGCCCGCTGTTCGTGTTGCTCGAGCACCTCGAAGGCTCGCCGCCGCAAGTCACCTCGATCAGGCTCGCGGGCGGCGTCGCCACGATCGGCGTCGACGCGGATCTCGGCCGCGTCGTCGTCACCGCGCGCAGTCTCGGTGGCGCATATCTCCCGCACAAACGCAGCGAGCGCGGCGTCGAGGAAGGCAACGGCGAGAGCACGACCGGCGGGAACAAGAACGTCCTCGTTCAGCTCCCGCTCACGCCGCGCTGCCGCGTCGTCGAGCTGACGCTTCCGGGTACAGCGCTCTCCGAGGCCGATCGCGCGCGCCTGCAGGTTCGTGCGCACGGCATCAAGCTCGACGTCGCGAAGTGTGTCGGCCCCTTGACCGGTCGCGACGTTCTGCAGGTGCGCGTTCCCCAGGCACCGCTGCGCGTGGGCAGCATCGACGTCGAGCTGCGCTGGTTCAAGGGTCGGCCCGGTGCGCAGTTCGGTGGACGCTACACCGGCAGCTGGCCCGAGAAGGTCCCGTACGCGCTGACGTTCAAGCAGGTCACGTTTCGGTGGCGTCGTCCGCCGTGCATCTTCCCGGTCAACGAGTGTCCCACAGCGACGCTGGAGACGGGCACGGTCTGCGAAGCGACGTCGACACCCGCAGGTTGTGATTATCGGTGCCCCGGCACGGTCGACAACGCCGCGATCGACCTCGTGCTGCCGCAGAAGGTGAAGTTCGAGAAGTCGGGCCCCGACCAGAAATGGGAGGACACGGTCGCCCGCGCCGGCCAACAGCTCACGAGCTACGTCGAAGCGCCCGACATCTATCTATCCGCGAACGTCAGCACGTGGAAGACGGACATCCCCGACAATCGCATCAGCGCCGTCGAGATCTACGGGGAGGACGGCGAGGCCCGTCGCTACGGTATCGGTCCGCTCCCGCTGCAAGAGCGCGAGTCCAACGCGGATCAGAACGACGCGAAGGACGAGCCCCGCACTCCGCGGGACTTCCGACTGAAGGTCCCGGGCGCCTCGTGCGAGCCCGTGCGTTTCAAGCCGATCGGCGATCGTCACTACGACGAGGGCGTTGCGCAGGTCACCGACGGCAAGCTCGTCTTCACGAAGCCCGAGCGAACTGCACGCATCGCGCGATTCAACATCACGCTCGCGGTCGGCGGCGGACCGGCGTTCTCTTCGTATCGTGAACGCGGAGCGCCTGCACAGGTGTACTTCAGCGGGCTGGGCATGCTCTCGGTCGAGCTGCGTCCGCGCAAGCCGAAGTTTTCTCGCATCGCGTTCGAGCCACGCGTCGGCGGAACACTCGGGCGCTACGCGACGACGCTCGATCCAGATACGCTCGATCCAGACGAGCCCGGGGGCGGCAAACCGACCAGCGTCCCGCTCAGCACGCGCACGGTGGGCTGGGCGCGCTTGCTGGTCGAGCCCGGCATGGTCTTCTCGCTGCACGAGCGCGTTGCGTTGGGCGCGGGGTTCGGTCTCGGCGTCGCGTTGCCGTTTCGAAGTGCGGAGAACCTGGTCGGCGACCGGCTTCGCTTCATCTATTCGCCGAACGTCGACGTGCGGATCCGTGCGTACAAGTTCCTCAAGCTGCTGCTGCAGTTCCGCGGCGTGCTGAACGAGCAGGCCTTCGCACAGGGCAAGCCGCTCGGCTTGCCGACGAGCAAGTCGTGGGCGGGCTCGTTCTTGATCCTCTTCGGCGCGCAGTTCTCGTTCTGATCGCGAAACGACGAGATGATGTCGTTTCGCGGCGAGTGAGACGTTCACTCGGCTCGAAACGGCATCGGGTTGTCGTTTCGCCGCTCCGGCTCAGCTCGGCTTGGCCGGGTCCGCGGGATCCTTGAGCGGGCCCAGGTGGGCCTGCAGCTCCCTCGCCCACTTCTCGAAGTTGTCGAGCGTGCTGCGCAGCAGCTCTTCGCTGTTGCTCAGCTCGCCGATGATTTCGTCGAGCCGTGCGCGTGCGCGTTGCAAGCGGCTCTTCACCGTGCCCACCGGCGTTTCGAGCACGTCGGCGATCTCGCCGACGCCGAGCTCCTCCCAGTAGAAGAGCTCGAGCGCCACCTGCATCTCGATCGGCAGCCTGCGCAGCGCCTGCAGCAACAGCTGCTGCTCTTGCCGCACCAGCACCGCGCGCGACGGCGACACCAAGCCGAGATCCGCGACGCTCGTCGTCGATACCTCGACCGGATCCTTGTTGCGGTCGCGCTCGCGCAAGTACGTGTACAAGCGCTTGCGCGCGATCATGAAGACGTACGTGCGGAAGCTGGCGTCGCCGCGGAAGCGGTCCTTGCCCTGCACCAAGCCCATGAACGTCTGCTGCACCAAGTCTTCCGCCGCGTCGTCGACCTTGTTGCGGAAGAAGCGGTACACCGCGTCGAAGTAGCGCTCGAACAGATCGCGACCGGCTTGCTCGTCGCCGCCTCGCCAGGCTTCCAGCAACGTGAAGTCGTCGCGACGCTGCTCCGGATCGGTCATACGAGCTCGGCGCGACGGAAGTCGGTCAGATGGGCGAACGCCCCGAAGCGCGCCTTGATGGTCGCCGAATCGAGCCCGCGGATCCCGTCGTACGAGAATCCTTGCACGCAGAAGCTCGCGAGCGTCGAGCCGTAGATCATCGCCGTGCGCAGCTGCTCGCCGTGGGGCTCGCCCGCGCGCGCGATCCAGCCCATGAAGCCGCCCGCGAACGCGTCGCCCGCGCCGGTGGGATCGACCACTTCCTCGAGCGGCAGCGCCGGCGCCGAGAAGATGTCGTCACCGTGGAAGAGCAGCGCACCGTACTCGCCGCGCTTCACCACGAGGCTCTTGGGCCCCATCTTCTGCACTGCACGCGCCGCCTTCACCAGGTTGTGCTCGCCCGAGAGCTGCATCGCCTCTTCTTCGTTGACGAGCAGCACGCCGATGCGTTGCAGCACCTTCAACAGCGACGGCTTCGCCACCGAGATCCACAGGTTCATCGTGTCGAGCCCGACCAACCGCGGCCGCTCGATCTGCTCGAGCACCTTCAGCTGCAAGTCGGGCTGGATGTTCGCGAGGAACAGATACTCGCTGTCGCGATACGACGCCGGCAGCTTCGGATCGAAGGTCGCGAAGCAGTTGAGCTGCGTGTCGAGCGTGTCGCGAGCGTTCATGTTCTCGTGGTAGCGGCCCTTCCAGCGGAAGGTGAGGCCGTCCTTCACCACTTCGAGGCCGTCGAGATCGACGCCGGACTTGCGCAGATCGTCGATGGCCGCGCTCGGGAAGTCGTGGCCGACCACGCCGACGAGCCGCACGGGCGCGAGATACGACGCCGCCATCGAGAAGAACGTGGCCGAGCCGCCGACCGCTTCGGGTCGTTCGTCACGGGGAGTGATCACCCAGTCGATGGCGACGCTGCCGACGACGAGCACGCGAGGACGATTGGTCATGGTTTCGTTTCGCTCAGGTAGTGGCCGATGATGAGGTCGAGGCGCTTGCGCGTCTCGGCGGGAATCTTCTCGCGGTCGGTCATGAGCGCGTGCTCGCACGCGCGGGGATACGGCAGCTCGCCCGTGGACTCGGGCAGCGCGCCGGCGAGCTCGATGATGGTCTGTTGTGCGAGCGCGACGTTCTTGTGCACGGTGGCGATCACCGCTTCGACGCTCACCTCTTCGAGGTGCCAGCAATCGTAGTCGGTCGCGAGCGCGAGCACGGCGTACGCGAGCTCGGCCTCGCGCGCGAGCTTGGCTTCGGGCAGCGCGGTCATGCCGATGATCGACGCGCCCCAGCTCCTATAGAGGTTGGACTCGGCGCGGGTGGAGAACGCGGGGCCCTCCATCACGACCAGCGTGCCGCCGTCGTGCACCGTGCCGCCGGCACGCTTCGCGGCATCGCGCACCATCGCGCGAAACGGCGGCGTGGTGGGCTCGCCGAACTGCACGTGACCGACCGCGCCGTCGCCGAAGAACGTGCTCTGGCGTCCGCGCGTGCGATCGATGAACTGATCGGGAAGCACCAGGTGGCCCGGCACGATCTCTTCGCGCAGCGAGCCCACCGCGGAGACGCTGAGCAAGTGCGTGACGCCGAGCTGCTTGAACCCGTGGATGTTCGCGCGGTAGTCGACCTCGCTCGGCAGCTTCAGGTGGCCTTCGCCGTGACGCGCGAGGAACACGACCTTCAGCGCCGCACGCCCGGGTCGTGCGAGCTCTGCGACCGTGTACTCGCCGCTGGGCTTGCCGAATGGCGTGTCGATCGACTCGCGCTGGCCGTGCTGCAGCGCGGCCATTTGGTAGAGGCCGCTGCCGCCCACCACGCCGAGCACCAGCGTCGCTCTCGATTCTGGGGACGCCCTGTGCGCCATCGTCACCGCGGAGTCTATACGAATCGGGCTTGGGCACGGGCACCGCGTGCTCGCGCTCCCTCACGGGACTGCGAGCACGATCATCACGAAGGCGCCGTCGCCCTTCTTCCGCGCGATGCCGACCCCGACGTGCAACACCGCGTTGCGCCACAGCTCGACCGCCGCGAGCGCTTCGTAGTCGAGGCTCTCGACGACGTGGCTCTCGACGCTGCCGTGACCGAGCGCGAACACCTCGTTCTCCCAGCCGCGTGGCCACGGCTTGCCGCGCGCGCGCGCATCGGCGAGGCGCGCCGCGATCTCGTCGAGCCCGCGATCCCAGCGGATCTCCGCCAGCCCGTCGCGCTCGCGCAACGCATCGACGCGATCCTGCAGACCGGGCGCGAGCTGCTCGGCCGAGGGCGCACCGGCACCGGGCGTGCGGTAGTAGTTCTGCGTGAGGAACACCGGGCGCGGTGCATCGGGAGCGTCGCTCTCCGGCTCGCCGATCACGACGCCGATGCCGACCTTGTCGATGTCCGTCGCGATGAGGTTCGCGCGATGCCCGGGGCTGCGCATCAAGCTGTCGTGGATGCCCGACGGTCCGTAGCCCCGCGCGACGTTCTCGCGCACGACCGTCGCCGGGATCTTCGCGCGTGCGAAGCGACTCGACACGTCGCCGGTGGTCGGCGAGCGATGACCGACGAAGCCGTGCGCCGCCATGTCGCGACTGTGTGCTTCGGCGACCGCCGCCGCGCGATCGTCCCACTGCAACAGCGGCAACCCACGCGAGCGGCGGGTCTCGTTGAGGAAGTGGAAGTTCGCGAGCGCGACGTCGTCGGCCGACACCTCGCCCGACAAGCGCTCCAGCTCCGCGACGATCTTCGTCGGCGGCGAGACGCCACAATAGATCGGGAAGTTCGCGACCACCTCGATGCCGTGCGGACCGTCGGCCAGGACTTCGAGCTGATACTCGCCGTCGCCGGCGTTGCATGCGAACGGCGTGACGAACGAGCCATCGTGCGCGACGGTGGTCGAGAGCGTGCGCGCCTGTCCATTGGGCAGCGTGACCTCGACGGTGGGGCGCTTGCGATCGCCGAGCAAGCGCGCACGCAGCTCGGTCGCGCTGCGCGTGCGCAATCGTGTGGGTAGCGGGTCGATGATGATCGAGTGCTCGAGCACGCCGACCATCAGCCGGGTGGCGCCGCCGCCGGTCTCCGCCACGCCGACGCCGTAGCGCAGCTCGCCGCCCTTGGGCAGCGTCTCGGCGACGCCGTCGACGAGGTTGTCGATCGCTTCGCTGCAGCCGGGCGCGGCCTTGTGCGCGCAGTCGTTGGGATCGTCCTCGAGCTCGACGACGACCAGCCGCGGCGACGGCTCGACGATGCCGGAGTGCGCGAGCAATCCGTCGGTGAGCGCCGCAGGGATGTTGACGCGATCGGGCGCGACGCGGGCGAGCTCGCGGATCGCCCGCGACAGCGAGGGGTCGCCCTCCAGTCCGAGCGCGTCGAGCCGCGTCGCGATCGCTTGCTCGGGCGGCGTGAGCGTGTGCGACTGGACCGCGCCGTAGCGCCCCGCCCACGCGCCACTCGGCCGCACCTCGAGCTTCGTGCGCTCGATGCCGGAGAGCGCGTGGCGGATCGCGATGGGCGACGCGTCGACGCCCTGCGCGGTCGGACAACCCACGAGCGCGAGCACGAGGACGAGCGCGCGCCTCATGGCAGGAGCTCCAACGTCGCGGCGTTCTCGGGCGCATGGAAATCGCCGACGCGCGTCGGCGAGAGCGCTTGCGCGACCGCGGGACCGCGGCGCGGGCGATCGAAGCGGAACGCGTTGATGCGGAAGGACGTGCCTGCGCGTGGCGGGCACGTGGTCTGCGTGTGCGCGCAGATCTCCGACCACG
The DNA here is from genome assembly GCA_035550195.1 of Nannocystaceae bacterium. Classification (GTDB taxonomy): domain Bacteria; phylum Myxococcota_A; class Polyangia; order Nannocystales; family Nannocystaceae; genus Xiheibacterium. Next base: position 631 of record DASZPU010000248.1, on the reverse strand, counting down.
GCACCGCCACTTCGACGCTCCAACCGCGATCGCGATCGTCGCGGCGTGCGACCGTGCCGTCGACCGCCACCGCCGCCTGCCACTGCCCGTCCCAGGCCTCGTCGCCCTGGCGATAGCGCTCGAACTTCGCATCGAAGGTGACGCCGCGCGGCGACACCTGCAGCTCGAGGTAGCGCTTGCGATCGCCCGGCCCGAGCAAGAAGAGCTCGAACACTTCCTGCTTCCACAGCGGATCGTCCTGCGCTTCGTACTCCGACCACACGTCGTCGTCGTCGCAGCGCACCGCAGCGTAGAGCGCGGCGTCGTCCCACGCGAGCTGCAGCGTCGACGCCGGCGCGACCGGCTCGCCGTCGAGGCTGTCGAGCAGTGTCGTCGACGTCGCGACCGACCACACCGCGTCGTCGATCACGCCGTCGATCGTCGGCGCGTTCGCGGCGTGCACGGCGGTCGCCGCGGTCGGCGTGCTCTCGACGCGCACGAGTCCCGCGATGCCGAGGCCGTCGCGCGTGTGCGGGCCGTTGGTCACGCGCACGCCGTCGGTGCGCGCGACCGTGATCATCGCCGTGCGCGGATGCCAGGGACTCGGCAGCACGAGCGTCGCACTACCCTGCCCCGGCGCGAGCTCGACGAT
>DASZPU010000247.1:0-5118 GCA_035550195.1 Nannocystaceae bacterium | reverse complement strand
CATCGAGGCCGCCGCACACCAGCATGCGGATCGCTCCGCGCCCCGGCATCGCGCACCCGCGGGGACCGACGGTGAGCTGCTGCATGCGCACGTCGACGCCGGTGCGCACCGGCTCCGCGAACGGCACGTGCCAGCGCACCGGCAGCTCGAAGCGCCAGTGCGCGAGCTCGACGAGCGGCGCGAGGCCGACGACCGCCGCGGTGCGCGGCAGCGCGAACGCGGATGCACCGAGCTCGATGCGCAACGCGATCACCGGGCGACGACGTACGGGTGGAGGTGCGGCTGCGACGACATCGCGAGTCGGCGCGGGCGCGGGCGCAGGCGCTGGTGGTGCGGCCGCAGCGTGCACGCGTCCGGAGATCGCGAACGGATCGAGCGCGACGACCGTGACGATCGCGGCTGCGTCCGCGAGCGTCTCGCAGCTCGGGGCCACGAGCTCGCGCTGCAGCGAGGTCGCGCCCGCGATCGTCAACGCACCGCGCCAGGCGTCGGCGGAGCGCGCGACCGCGATCGCGACGTGGGTCGCGGGAAACTGCGCGCCCCCGAGATCGTCGGCGATCCTCCGCTCGATGCGCGCACCGCCATCGCAGTCGGGCGGCCCGGTCCATGCGACGCTCACGTCGCCCGCTCGGGCCTCGCGCGCGAACGCGAGACCGATCAGGATGCCGACGAAGGTCCGCAGTCGATTCCTCGATACTTCCAACGGCCACACCACACCAACCGATCATGATGCGGATCGCAAGCGCACTGTTGGGGACCGGGGTGGTGTTGTCGGGTTGTCCGCTCGACTCGGAGCCGATCGGTCAGCTGATGGAAAGCAGCTCGGGGGCGAGCGACGGCGAGACCTCGACCTCGTCGGCGAGCGCCGGCATGACCAGCACCACCGGCACGAGCGCGCCCGACGAGGACGACGACATGGGCGCGACGACGGTCGAGCGCATCGATCTCGCGTTCCCGCCGATGGAGACCGGCACCACGGATCCGCTGCCGACCTGCGAGGACATGCCCGAGATCATCGACGACGCGTGCAGCGTGTGGGCGCAGGATTGCCCGTCGTGTTATCGGTGCACGTGGCTGAAGGAAGACGCGCAGGCGTTCCCCGACGCCAACGGGCAGCCGATCTGTCGGCTCGAGCCCGCGTCACCGCGCGCGATCGGTGAGAGCTGCACGATCGACTTCGCGACCGGCAACGACGACTGCATCACCGGATCGACGTGCTGGCCGCCACCGGCGTCGGGCTTCCCGTCGCACTGCGTGGAGTTCTGCTCGGGTCCCGAGCTCGCGACCGCGACCTGCGACGACCCCGAGATGACCTGCTTCGGTTACGGCGCCGACGTGACGATCGGCTGCGTGCCGCGCTGCGATCCGCTCGACGGCCTGTGTCCCGACGGCAACACCTGCATCGACATCACCTACGACTACGCGTGCTACCCGTACGCGGTCGGCACGACCGGCGCGTTCGAGTTCTGCACCTCCGATTGGGACTGCGAGCCCGGGCTCGCGTGCGTGAGTGAATCGTCGACGAATGGCGCGTGCGAGGGCTCCTGCTGCCTGCCGCGCTGCGACATGACCGACCCCGGTGCAGACGCCGCCTGTGCGGCCCTCGACCCCTCGTTCGCGTGCTCGACGTGTAGTCCGATCACGCATCCACCGGGCTACGAGCACGTCGGCGAATGTCAGCAGTGTCCCTGATCGTCGCGTGCATCCTGCTGCTCTTCGCGTTCGTCGGCGCCGGCATCGTCGCCGTGCTGCTCGACATCGTGCGCTGACGCTCCGGATCGCATATCGTCGCTCGCATGAGCAAGGTCCGGCGCAAAGACGCACTCGACTACCACGTGCAGGGGCGCCCCGGGAAAATCCAGGTGGTCGCGACCAAGCCGCTGACCAGCCAGCGCGACCTCTCGCTCGCATACTCGCCCGGCGTCGCGGAGCCTTGCCTGGCGATCCACGAGGATCCGTCGCAGGTCTATGCGTACACCGCCCGCGGCAACCTCGTCGCGGTGATCAGCAACGGCACCGCGGTGCTCGGGCTCGGCGACATCGGACCGCTCGCCGCGAAGCCGGTGATGGAAGGCAAGGGCGTGCTCTTCAAGAAGTTCGCCGACATCGACGTCTTCGATCTCGAGCTCGACGCATCCGATCCCGATCGCTTCGTGGACTGCGTGGCCGCGCTCGAGCCCACGTTCGGCGGCATCAACCTCGAGGACATCAAGGCGCCGGAATCCTTCTATATCGAGGAGAAGCTCCGGGCGCGGATGAAGATCCCGGTCTTCCACGACGATCAGCACGGCACCGCGATCATCTCCGGTGCGGCGCTCATCAACGCCGCGCTGTTGCAGGACAAGCCGCTCGCGTCGCTGAAGGTGGTGGTGAGCGGCGCGGGTGCTTCGGCGATCGCGTGCTCGCGCTTCTTCGTGAGCCTCGGCGTCACGCACAAGAACATCGTCATGGCCGACTCGGCCGGCATCATCCACACCGGGCGCACGGATCTGTCGTCGGTGAAGCGCGAGTTCGCTGCGGAGACCAACGCGCGCACGCTCGCCGATGCGATGCACGGCGCCGACGTCTTCCTCGGGCTGTCGAAGGGCGGCCTGGTCACCCCCGAGATGGTGAAGACGATGGCAGCGCGGCCGATCATCTTCGCGCTCGCGAATCCCGATCCCGAGATCGGTTATGAAGAAGCCAAGCTTGCGCGGCCCGATGCGATCGTCGCGACCGGGCGCAGCGACTACGACAACCAGGTCAACAACGTGCTCGGCTTCCCGTTCGTGTTCCGCGGTGCGCTCGACGTGCGCGCCACGTCGATCAGCGAGCCGATGAAGATCGCGGCCGCACAAGCGCTCGCCGAGCTCGCGCGTCGCGACGTGCCGCAGGAAGTCTCGCTGGTGTACGGCGCGGAGTTCCACTTCGGTCCCAGCTACATCATCCCGAAGCCGTTCGATCCGCGCGTGCTCTACTGGGTCGCGCCCGCGGTCGCGCGCGCGGCGATCGACTCGGGTGTCGCGAAGGGGCCGTTCGACGAAGCCGCGTACACCGAGCACCTGCGCAGCTTGCTCGGCAACTCCAGCGCGGTGCTGCGCAAGTTCGTGCGCCGCGCGGCCACCGATCCGCGGCGTGTCGTGTTCCCCGAGGCCGAAGACCCGCGCATCCTGCAGGCCTGCCAGATCCTCATCGACGAAGGCGTGGCGAAGCCGGTGTTGCTCGGCCCGCCCAAGCTCATCCAGGAGATCGTCCAGACCCGCGAGATCGACATCGATCTCTCGCGCTGCGAGATCGTCGATCCCAACACCGACCCTGCGCTCACCGACTACGCCACGCGCTTCTACGAGCAACGCCAGCGCAAGGGCATGGGCCGTCGCTCCGCGCTCAAGCTCATGCGCGATCGCAACCACTTCGGGTTGATGATGCTCGCGGCGCATCGCGTCGATGCGGTGGTCACCGGTCTACTCGCACCGTACTCGGAGACGATCCGGCCCGCGCTGCAGATCATCGGCCCCGCGCCGGGCGTGCGGCGCTGCGCCGGCATGTACCTCATGCTGCATCGCCAGCGCGGCATCCTGTGCTTCGGCGACACCACCGTGAACACGCAGTGCGATTCCGAAGCGCTCGCCGACATCGCCGAGCTGTGTGCCGATGCGGCGCGCACGTTCGAGCTCGAGCCGCGCATCGCAATGGTGAGCATGTCGAACTTCGGGTCGGTGCGGCATCCCGACGCGCAGAAGGCTGCGCGCGCGGTCGAGATCCTGCGCGCGCGCCGGCCCGACCTCGAGGTCGAAGGCGAGATGCAGGGCAACCTCGCGGTCGACTATCACATGCAGAAGACCACGTTCCCGTTCTCGCGCATGACCGGGGCCGCGAACGTGCTCGTGTTCCCCAACCTCGATTCGGGCAACGTCGCGTACAAGCTCGTGCGCGAGCTCGGTGGCGTCACCTCGGTGGGGCCGGTGTTGCTCGGCATGGCGCGGCCGGTCACGGTGCTCGAGCGCGACTGCGAGGTCGACACGATCGTGCTCATGACCGCGCTCACGGTCGTCGATGCACAAGAGCGGGCGGCGCAGCTGCGCGCGGCGGACACGGCAAGCGTGCCACGCCGTGCGTAGCCGCTCGTTACCGCGGCGGATCTAGTCGTCGTCGAGCTTGATCGATCGCCACGACGGTCGACCCTTCTCGTCACGCAACGCGAGCCTCAGGTCGTCGTCGCTGACCGAGGTCGCGATCAGCATCGGCAGTTCAGACTTTTCGTCTTTCACCGCCGAGCCGGTCACGGTGATCACGTCACCGCGATCGATCTGGATGCCGTTCTTGTCCAGCCAGATGGCCGGACCGAGCACTGCATTCGTGCGAACACCGTCTTCGTCCTCGATGACGGTCGCCACTCCGTTACGGGTGTTCCGTTCGAGTCGAACGAACGGATCGACTGCGACCACCACTCCGGTGATCGTCTGCATGTTGTCGGGATCGAACTTGGGCGTGTCGGTGCCACCACACGACAGCAGCGCCGCCGACAAGGCGACGCACCACCCGATGCCTTGTTTGCGTGTCATGGTGCGGATGCAGTGCATCGGAGATGCCACCCTTGCTACGCTGCGGCTCCGTGCGACGCTTCTCTTTCGCTGCGCTGCTCGCCGTCTCGTGCGCCGATTCGTCGGCGCCGAGCGCCGCGCCCGCCTCGCCTACGCCGATGAAGACCTCCACCGCCGCTGCACCTTCGCCTGCCGGTCGCGCGCGCACCGAAGCGTTCGCGACCGCGGTGTCCGAGCGCGTCGACGAGCGCGAGCAGATGGTCGAGCAACAGCTCGTGCGCCGCGAGCTCGCCGACGATCGCGTGCTCGCCGTGATGCGGAAGATCCCGCGCCACGCATTCGTGCCCGAAGGTCTGCAAGCCGCCGCGTACGAGGATCGCCCACTGCCGCTCGGATGGGAGGCGACGATCAGCCAGCCCTACATCGTCGCGCTGATGACTCGGCTCGCCGACGTGCAGCCCGGTGATCGCGTGCTCGATGTCGGCACCGGCTCCGGCTACCAAGCCGCGGTGTTGTCCGAGCTCGGCGCGCAGGTCTACGCGATCGAGATCGTGCCGCAGCTCGTCGAGCTCGCGCAGGAACGCTTCACGCGGCT
>DASZPU010000246.1:0-2130 GCA_035550195.1 Nannocystaceae bacterium | reverse complement strand
TGGGCGACGTCGTCATCGTCGTCGTCGTGCCGGGCGCGCTGGTGCTCTCGCCTTCACCAGCTTCACCGACTCCGCTCGCGTCGAAGTTGCACGCCGCGAGCACCGCCACCGCGATCCCGAGTCCACATCGCACGCGCGCATCGTAGCATCAGCCGCTGCGTCGACCCCAGCCCGGCTCGTAGGGTTTGCCCGGTGTACCGCCGAGTGCGAGCACGGTCGCGCCCGCGGGTCCCGGCACGATCTTGCGCGGCTGGTGCGGCGGCACGCGCACGAACATCCCGCGCTCGAGCGCGATCGACTCGTCGCCGAGCTTCATCGTCGCACTACCTTCGAGCACGACGTAGACCTCTTCTTGCTCGTCGCCGACGTGATCGTGCTCGGGGTAGTGCTCCCAATGCGGCGGCATGCGCAGGACGTTCATGCCCCACGCCGACACACCGAGGCTCTGGCCCGCGAAGAAGAAATCCTGCCCGGTCTGGAACTCGCCCTCGTAGCGATCGAGCTCTTCGAGGCGCTTGCACGTCACGTCCGCCATGTCCGGCGTGATAGCGCGAGTACGACCGCGGCGATTGAAAAAACGCGTCACGCTGGCGACGATCGACATGCAGGTGGTCGCGCGCATCCGGCAACGCTCACAGGGCATCCTCAGCCGCTGGGCCGACGAGTCGCGACACGGTTCCGCAAACGCGGGCGGTGACTCGATTGCGATAGCGGTACGCCCAGGTCTCGTTTGGGTCGCGATCAAGGCGCAGCTTCGGGCTTCGCGACGCCTTCGACGACCTTCGCGTCCTTGGCGCGCTCGACCTTGCCTTCGAGCTTCGCACCGCCGAGCTCCACGCTCGACTTGCCGCCGGCATCGAGCGCGATGTCGCCGGTGAGCGTGCTGTCGAACACGCGCACCTGCGCTTCGCCGGCGATGCGCAGGCCAGTCTTGCCGCGCAGCTTGGTGTCGGTGATGACCGCGCGACCTTCGGAGATGTCCATGCCGAAGAGCGGCTCGCCCACCACTTCGACGCCGGTCACCGTGAGCTTGCCGTACATCTGCTGCACAGCGGTGTGGGTCGGTCGTAACGTGCCGCCTTGGATCGTCACCTCGGAGCGCAGCATCACGAGCACGGGCGTGTGCGCCGTGATGTCGCAGTCGATCACGTACAGACGACATCCCGCCATCGCCGTGATCGCGTTGCCGAAGCCGACGTCGGCGGTCTTGTTCTTGATGATGAACTTGTCGCCCAGGCCGCACACGAGGTGGCTCTTGCCGTCCCACTCGGGCTCGACGAATCCGCCGGGCGACTTGTCGACCTCGGCTTCCTTCGCGAGCACGCCGCCCATCACCGCGGTGAAGAGCTCGACCTCACTGGCGTCGGAGAGACCGTCGAATGCGTCGGGATCTTCGACGACGCCACCACGCACGGTGTCGGAGAGCGCGTGCAGGGCTTCGCGCTTCTCCGCGGCGACTTGCGCGGGTGCGGGCGGCTGCTCGACGACGCGCGTGGGCTCGGGATCCTGCACGCGCGTGATCGACAGCTCGCCGAACGCGGCGGTGTCGACCTCGACTTCCACCGGCACGACCTCGGCAGGTGGGGGCTCGACCGTCGCGACGGTCTGCTCGCCGCGCACACGCGACCACGACACGAATGCGATGAGCATCGCGACCGCGAGCGCAGCCGCTACGACCGCGGCGACGATCACCGCACCGCTCGTGCGTGGCGCGGCAGCGCGCGAGAGCAGCGACAAGAGCAGCGGCATCGATCCGATGCGCTTGCTCGGTTCGACCGCGAGTCCCGCGAGCACGACGCGCGTCACGCTCTGCGGCACGTCGGTGACCCGCGGTGGCGGCCGCACGCGACCTTGCGAGATGTTGAAGAGCAGCTCGGGCAAGCTGTTGCCATCGAACGGCCGCATGCCGAACAGCGCCTCGTACAGCACGACACAGAACGCGAACAGATCGCTGCGTGCATCCGCGACGCCACCGAACTGCTCGGGCGCCATGTATGCGGGCGTGCCCGGCATGCCGCCCGTGCCGGTGAGATCCGGGCCGAGCATCGCACCGCCGACCTCGTGCGCGCGCTGACCCGAGCCGCGCGCGATGCCGAAGTCGGCCACGCGCACGCGTCCATCGCGACCGAC
>DASZPU010000245.1:0-4638 GCA_035550195.1 Nannocystaceae bacterium | reverse complement strand
AGAGCTCGCTCGGTCGCGCGCGCGTGATGGACTTCGGGCTCGCGCGTGGAGCCGACGAGCTCGACGCGAGCGAAGGCCCGCACGATCCCGGCGCGAGCGCGAGCAACCTCGCCGACGAAGTGCTGACCGCCGGCGAGCTGCTCGGCACGCCGGCGTACATGGCACCCGAGCAGCACGCCGGTCAGCCCGCGGACGCGCGCGCCGATCAGTACGCGTGGTGCATCACGCTGTGGGAAGCGTTGGTCGGCCGGCGACCGTTCGTCGGCGATCACTCGACGATCGCGACCGCGAAGCAAGCAGGTCCACCGACGATGCCCGCCGCCGCGGGCGTGCCGCGGTGGCTCGCGCGTGTGATCGAACGTGGGCTCGCGCCGGCGCCCGCCGATCGCTTCGCGAGCATGGACGAGCTACTCGCGGAGATCGAGCGCGGCCATGCCCACGCCCGCACGCGCGTCGCAGTGCTCGCGGGTGCGGCGGTGCTGGTCGCGATCGGCGGTGTGTTCGGCGTGCAGCAGCTCGAAGAGCGCGAACGCCAGCGCGCATGTGCGGCCGAGGGCGCGACGATCTCCGAGGTGTGGAACGACGACACGCGCGAGCGCATGCGCACCGCGTTGCGCGACACCGGCGTGGGCACGGCGGAGGTCACCGCTGCGAAGGTGATGCCGTGGCTCGACGAACAAGCGCGCGCATGGCAGCAGGCGCGCACCGAGGTGTGCCTCGATCACGGCGAGCGACGCGGGTGGAACGACGATGTGGTCGCGCGCGCGCTGTGGTGCCTCGACGAGCGACGCATGGAGCTCGATGCAGTGGTCGGTGAGCTCGTGCGCGCCGACGCCCGCATGGTGCACAAGGCGGTGCAGGCCGCATCGGGGCTCACGCAGATCTCGACGTGTCGCGAGCCCGAGCTGCTCTTGCGTCTGCCCGCGCCGCCGACCGAGCACCCACAAGAGGTGCAAGCGGTGCGCGCCGATCTCTCGCGCGTCGCGGCGCTCGAGCGTGCGGGCAAGTACGACGCCGGGCTCGCGCTCGCCGAGGATGCGGTCGAACGCGCGCGCGCGCTCGATTGGCCGCCGCTCGTCGCACTCGCGCATCAACGGCTCGGCTTCCTGCTCGATCGCCGCGGCGACTATGCCGAGGCCGAGGTCGCGCTCGAGCAGGCCTTCTTCGAAGCGTCGCTGGCGGGTGCGACCGAAGTGTCGGCTGCGAGCGCGGACAAGCTGGTGTTCACCGTGGGCTATCGACTCGCGCGGCACGAGGAGGGCCTGCGTTGGGCCAAGCACGCCGAGGTCGCGCTCGCGGCGTTGGGCGAGCACGAAGGCCTGCGCACCGCGGGTCACCTCGACAAGCTCGCGATCGTCAACGCCGCGCGCGGCGACTACGACGAAGCGAAGGCGCTGCACGAGCGCGCGATCGCGTTGAAGCGCACCGCGCTCGGTGAAGAGCACCTCGATGTCGCGAGCAGCCTCAACAACCTCGCGGCGGTGCACCAGAGCTTGGGCGCATGGACGGAGGCGAAGGCCCTGCATGCACGCGCGCTGGCGATCCGCGAGCAGACGCTGGGACCGGATCATCCCGATGTCGCGATGAGCCTGTCGAACCTCGGTGTCGTCGCGGACACGAATGGTGATCACGAGGAAGCGCGCGAGCTGTTCGAGCGTGCGCTGGCGATCCGCGAGCGTGCGCTCGGCCCCGACCATCCCGAGGTCGCGCACTCGCTCATCAACCTCGGCAACGTGCGCTCGGCGATGGGCGATCACGCCGAAGCCGCGAAGCTGTTCGAGCGCGCGCTGGCGATCCAGGAGCACGAGCTCGGGCCCGATCACCCCGACGTCGCGATCAGCCTCGACAACCTCGCGATCGTGCGCGCGGCGACCGGTGCCCGTGCCGAGGCGCGCGAGCTGCACGAGCGCGCCTTGGCGATCCGCGAGAAGGTGCTCGGCCCCGAGCACGTCGAGGTCGCCGCGAGCCTCGACAACCTCGGCATCGTGGTGGCGGAGCTGGGCGAGCTGCAGCAGGCCAAGGCCTTGCACGATCGTGCGCTGGCGATCCGCGAGAAGGCGCTGGGGCCCGGTCATGTCGGCGCCGCGACGAGCCTCACCAATCTCGGGCGCGTGCAGCTGCGGCTCGGTGCGACGAACGAGGCGATCGCGGCGTTCGAGCGTGCGCTCGCGCTGCGCGAGGAGGCACTCGGGGCGGAGCACGCCGACCTGCGGCTCACGCTCGAAGGGCTCGCGGACGCATATGCGGCGAGCGGTCGTGACGAGGACGCGCGGCGCATGCGAGCGCGCGCGCGGAAGATCGGCGACTAGCTTTCCGGCGGGCGATCCTGCGAAGCTGGGGCGTGCGCTCGCGCTGGGTCCCATGGTTCATGCTGCTCGCGTGCGGTGACGACGGTGCCGCGACGCCGAACGAGAGCAGCAGCAGCGGCGGCAACGACACGACGACGACGACGTCGTCGAGCACTTCGTCGAGCGACGGCAGCGGCGTCGACACGTCGTCGTCGAGCACCGGCGAGATCGAGCCGCCACCGCCCGCGTGCGGATCGTTCGCGTACGAGTGGCGGGGCATGCTCGCGGGCCCGTCCGAGCCGGAGTTCGACGACGCGCTCGAGCAGATCGCGCTGCGTCACGATCGCATGCACGTCGCGATCACGGCGCGGCCGACCGGGCTCGCCGGCGACATCTCGATCGCGATCGACGACCAAGCCGCACGCGATGCGATCACGACGTTCGCCGACGGCGAGCAATGGTCGTACGACGGCGAAGGCGTCGCGGCCTGGCAGAAAGCGACCGGCGCGTTCGCGGGCTTGTCGGCCGCCGCCGATGCCTACCGCTACGGCACGCTGCGCGATCAGGGCTATCCCTGCGAAGATCTCGAGATCGCGCGTGCACAGCTGGTGCGCGCGATCTCGGCGCTGCATCTCGTCACCGCGGTCACCGGTGAGCCCGGGCTCGTCGCGCGCTCGCTGTCGCATCGCGACTTCCCCGGCGCGTCCGAGGCGATGACGACGCCGTTGTTCGACGACATGGGCAATCCACTGCCGCCGGAGAAGACCAATGGCACCTTCCGCGACGACGCATCGGGCGAGCACCCCGAGATCGTGTGGGAGGACGGCTGCAGCCGCGATCAGATCATCGGGTGGGCGATCGGCATCGGTGCGGTGTTCGAAGTGATCCGCGCCGACGACACCTTCGACCCCGCATTGCTCGAGCAGCTGCGTGCCGACGCGTCCGCGATCGCCCATCAGCTCATGATCGTGCGCGACTCGGGCTACGACCTCGAGATCTGGGACCCCGATGGCCGGGTCACGCCCAACGGCTTCCTCAACGAGCACAACATCGACGGCAACTATGTCGGTTTCCAGAACGGCCAGCACGCGATCATGTCGGCCGGCATCATCGCGGCGCTCGCGTATGCGGCCGACGATCCCGAGGTCGACGAGTATCTCGCCACGTTGCTCGGCGATCGCAACCTCGTGCACATCGCCGCGACCGCACTGCTCATCGACTTCGGCGCGGGCACCAACTACTCGAACTACAACATGGCGTTCTCGGGGCTGTGGCTCGCCGCGCGCTACATCGACGACGCCGATGCGCGCGCCGAGCTCGCGGCCGCGGCCGCGCAGCTGTATCGCAACCCTGGCTACGACTACCACGCCGACTTGCTCGGACAGTCGTTCTTCGACTTCACCTACGCGATCGCGATCGCGGACGCGAGCGCGCGCGCCGACACCATGGGAACGCCCGACGAAGACGCGCTCGCGCAGGGCGTCGCGACGCTGCACTCGTTCCCCGCGGTACCGGCGTGGGATTTCGCGGTGACCAACTGCGACGACATGGAGATCGCCGACGGCACGTGCACGCTCGACGACGGCACCGTCGTCGAAGTGCTCGGCGCGGTCGGGCACAACGACGCGCTCGTCGTCGACACACCGATCGCACTCGCAACGCGACCACCGAGCAACTTCTACTGGCGCTCGAATCCCTACGAGGCCAACGGCGGCGGCGACGGCACCAACGCACCGTCGTCGTCCGACTTCCGCTTCGCCTACTGGATCGCGCGCTGGAGCCGACGCTGAATCACTCCGGCTTGTACGACAGCCGGTAGTGCACGTCCGCGGGCAGCTTGTCGGAGTGGATCCGCACGCTCATGTCGATGCCACCGTCGTCGCGGCCGGTGAACACGTTGGTGCGGCTGCCCTGATCGGTCTCGAAGATCTGGTAGAGCGCACCGTTGCGCAGCCGATAGCGCATGCGCGAGGGCGTGCCGTCGAGACCGTTCACGCGCCGCGACCCACCGCCGAGCTTGCCGACGTAGGTGTGGTTGTCGATCTGCACGGTGACTTCGTCGCCGTCCTCGTGGATCGTCACCGCGTACGGCACCTTGTTGGCGGCGTCGAGGCGCTTGCGCGCGATCGGTCGCGCGATCGCAGTCATCTGATCGACGACCGACGAGATCGACTTGCCCACCGACTTGCGACCGCCCTTGTAGATGAACTCGCCGGTCACCGCAGCGAGCGGTTGCGGGAGCGGCGTGGGCGGCTCGGGCTCGAGCGAGGCGCCGCCGGTCAGCGGGATGCCGGTCTGCGGTTGCGTGAGCTCGGCGTAGAGCGACGGCGGGGTCACGGTGCTCTCGCTG
>DASZPU010000244.1:0-10121 GCA_035550195.1 Nannocystaceae bacterium | reverse complement strand
CGTCGTCGCGCACGAGCGCGACCGTCTTCCAATCGGTCCAGCGCTTGTCGGGCTCGTCGGTGGGACCGCTGCGCGCGCGCAACGTCATCGCACCGTCGCCGCGCAGTCGCACCGCACCGAAGCTCGCCGGCTGCGACGTGTCCAGCACGTCACTCACGTAGCGAGCCTTCTTCGCCGGCGCCGCACCGAGCTCGTACACCGCAGCGCCGTGCGCCGCCGCAGCGATCACCGGGCCCTTCGGCACGCGACACAACGCGGTGGCCTGACGCTCCTCGAGATCCGCCACCGTCGCGACGTCGCGCGGCCCACGGACGCGATAGATCTTGCCCTCTTCGCTGGACGACACCAACACGGTGCCGACGTCGTCGAGCGCGAGCACGTCGCTGAAGTACTGCTTGTTGCGCTCGAGCCACGTCTCCCACGTCGCTTCGATCGCGCGATCGAGGTCGCGCTTGGGCCCGAGGTCGACGAAGTACACGCTGCCGTCGGCCTGGATCGCGCGCTCGCCATCCATCGCGCCCGCGGGCGGCTGCCCGACGAGGCTGGTGCGATCGAGCGTCTTGGTGAGCGCATCGAGGCTGCCGAGCTTGCGATCCGCGAACGTGTTCACGGCTGCGACCAGCCCCGTGCGCGTCAACGCCAGCGCGCGCACTTCGTCGCCGCTGAAGTCGTGCAACAGCTCGCCGCCGAGATCCTTGGTGACGCGATAGAGCTTCGCCTGCGGTGCGACGCCGACGACGATCTCGTTGCCCACCGCGACGAGGCTCAGCAGATCCTTCTCGTCGACGTCGAGCACGACCTTGGGATCCTTGCCCGCGAGCGACAGCGACCACAGCTCGCCCTTCGGGCCGGTGCCCACGAGCAAGCGATTGCCGTGCACGAGCAAGCCCCAGATCTGCTCGACCTGCAGCGTCGCGAACGGCGTCACCTTGCCCTTGGCGTCGATGCGCACGAGCTTGCCGCCGGGCAAGGTCGCCGCGATCACGTCGCCGCCGGGCAACGCCACCATCGCGCTCACCACCACGCCGTCGAGCTTCGCGACCTGCTCGACCGCGAGCCGCGGCAGCTCTTCGCCCGCCGCTTCGGCCTTCTTCGCCTTCTTGCCCTTCGCATCGGCGCGATTGCGCTTGCCCGCGACGATGCGCTGGATCGTCGCCGCATCCGCGGTGCCGACGAGCGCGCCGTCTTTCGTCGCGAGACAGCTGAACGCCGTGGTGCCGGGCAGCTCGCCGCGCGCCGGCAGGAAGCCGACGGTGACGCGCCCCGAGGCCTCGATCGCCGCGCCCTCGGTCTCGCCCTTGTCGAAGTCGGCCTGCGAGCTGACCTCCCACGTGCGCGTGCCACCGGCCCATGCAGTGAAGGGGAACGCGAGCGCGAGCGCGGTGAGTAGGGAAATGCAGCGCATCGTCTATCTCGTGGTCTTGCGAGGCAGCACGTTGACCCGCACGGTGTGCTGCCCTTCGATGATCGTCTTGGTCGGAATCACGCGGCGGGCGAGTTGCTTGAAGCGCACTGCGTCTTGGGTGGAGCTCTGATCTGCGAGCGTCTCGAGCACGCTGTCGGGCAGCTCGTTCAAGAGCCCGTGCTTGGTCGAGAGGCCTTCGTGCGAGCGGTAGATGCTCGCCACCATCGCGCGCGACGGATAGCTGGTCGCGAGCGTGGTGATGAGCGTGTCGAGATCGCCGGGCATCGGCCGGTAGGGGCGCACGTAGTCGCCACCGGTGATCTCGATCTGCACCTCTTCGCCACCGGCGTCGTCGGGGATGCGCAGCGGCAGCACCTCGACGCGATCCTCGCCCTTGTAGCTGCGCAGCGTGACTTCGACGCGTGCGATGTCGCCGGCGTGCACTTCGGCGTCGCGCAGCCGCACCATCTCGATCGAGTCGATCGGTGCGGCGTACTCCATCCGCACTTCCTGCCGCACCTTGCGGATGCGCGCGACCTCGAAGGGATTGTCGAGCGCAGCGGACATCAACACGATGCCGCGGCTGCCCGAGAGCATGCGGCCCACGACGCCCTGCGGGAAGAACACCTCTTCTTCGAGATGGACGTCGCGCGGGCCCTTGCTGGTCTCGAGCGAGATGTCGTGCACGACCTTCACGACCACTTCGGTGGCATCGCGGCCGGCTTCGTCCACGCCTTCGGCGAGCACGACCGCCGCCAGATTCGGCGTGAGGTTCACGCCGCTCGCGACCTCGTTGTCGTAGGTGCGCGCGGGCAGATCGGGATCGGGGCCCTTGATCGTCGCGGTGACCGGGATCATCGGCGCACGCAGATCGGTGCGCAGCGCGATCGCGGCCTGGCGATCCTGGTACATCAAGCCGTCGATCTGCAGCGGCGAGCTGAGCTTCACCGAGCGCTCGACGCTGGCGAGGATCGTGTGCACGCGCGCCGTCGCGATCGGCACGTTGCTGGGGCCGTCGTTGAGCATCGAGTGCCCGAACGCGAGCAGGCGATCGCCCTTCGGACCGACCCACGTCACCGTGCCGTTGCCTGCGACCGAGCTGTCGCCGCGCACGAGCACGACCGACACCGAGTCGCCGGGGTGCCACTTCACCGCGGACTTGTCGTCGGGATCGTCGCTACCACCGGAGCCACCGCGCACCGGCGTGAGCCCGAACGCGTCGACCAACATCTGCGTGGGCCCGGCCGACAGGCCACCGACCGCGAGCGGCACGGTGAGCTGCGTGAGCCCTTCGGCGGGATCGAGCTCCGCGGCCTTGCGCCGCGGCGGCAACGGATCGGTGCGCAGACCGAGCATCGTGTCCGCCCAACCGCTCGCACCTTCGCGCGCCTTGCCCTTCGGATGCGGCAACACGTCGGGGCGATAGGGCAGCCCACCGACCTCGAGCATGTTGGAGATCGGCGTGAGCGCGCCGAGCGGATCCTTGTTGAAGCGCCAGCCGTACGAGAGCGCGCCGACCAGCTTGCCGTCGATGTAGATCGGGCTGCCGCTCATGCCGCCGACGATGCCGCTGTGCTCGAGCCGCGGATCGCTGGAGCGGAACAGCACCGCGTCTTGCTTCGGCAGGTAGTTGCGGATGGTGTCGACGACTTCGATCTCGAAGCGATCGGTGCCGGTGCCTTCGAACACCGTGACCGCGTAGCCCTTCATGCCGGGCTTGATCGCGGACACCGGCATCGTGTCGGAGGACGCGGGCGCCGAGGTGGCGCGCTTGCCCGCGCGCGGCGGACCTGCGACCGCGCGCGCGCACGCGATCGCGCCGAACAGCGCGGCC
This sequence comes from Nannocystaceae bacterium, assembly GCA_035550195.1. Taxonomy (GTDB): domain Bacteria; phylum Myxococcota_A; class Polyangia; order Nannocystales; family Nannocystaceae; genus Xiheibacterium. The sequence goes on along the minus strand of DASZPU010000244.1, from coordinate 6,882 downwards.
GGGACCAGCAAGGCCCCGACGTATCTTCGTCCGTTTCGCGGAGAGTCAGCTCGCGCCATGTCGGGTGAGCGCCTTCTTCATGGTGCCGACGATGTCGTCGCCGGGCCCGTAGTAATAGACCGTGCGATTGCGGTCCGGGTTGCGCAGCGAAGCGTCGGCTTGCAACGTTTTCGGATCGACGAAGAGCACGCGCGGCACGTAGGTGCCGTCGGGGCCGAACTCCTGGCTCTTCGGCACCTGATCCTGGTCGACGTTGACCATCACGAACTCGTGGCTGAGCTCCTTCAACGCAGGGTCGTCGAACTTCGGCTTGAGCGCCTTGCATTGCGAGCACCAGCTCGCGTGCACGACCATCATCAGCGGATAACCGTGCGACTTCGCTTCCTCGAGGCCTTCGTCGAAGCCGCGCCACGCGATGCCTTCACCGAAGCCGTTGCTCGGCGCGGTCGCCGTCTGGTTCGGACCGGGATCGTCGCGCTTGGCTTTGGGGCGATCGTCTGCGTTGCTGCCGTGCGGGCTGTCGACGCAGGCGGAACCCAGCAGCAGCGCCGCCAGGGCGAGGGGCCAACGAATTCGTCGGGACACGGGTGAGCACGAACCATAGCACTGCCCCGGACGCGTTGTGGCAGTCTCGGGGCGGGATGCAGCTGTCGCAGACGCTGCTCGCGGGCCGGCTCGTCGGCCGGCGCAAGCGGTTCTTCGTCGATGTCGCGACCGACGGCGGCGGACACGTGGTCGCACACTGTCCGAACACGGGACGGCTGAGCGGATGTCTGGATGTCGGCGCCGACGTCGTGCTCCACGGTCGCGCGCGACCGGGGCGCGTGCTGCCGTGGACCTGGGTGCTCGTGCGCAGTGGTCGGGCGTGGGTCGGGGTCGAGAGCGCGCTCGCGATCCCGCTGGTCGTCGAGGCGCTCGCGGGCGGCCACTTGCCCGCGCTCGCGGGCTACGGCGCGGTGCATCGCGAGCTGCCGTATGGCGTGGGCATGCGCAGCCGCGTGGATCTCGTGCTCGCGGACGAACACGATCGCGTCGCGATCGCAGCGCTCGCGACCCGACGCGTGCGCGATCCGTCGAGCGCGTGGGTCGAGGTGAAGAGCACGACGCTGGTGGAGCGCAGAGCGGGTGTGCGCGTCGCGGCGTTCCCCGATGCGCCCACCGAGCGCGGGCGCAAGCACCTCGAGGATCTCGTGCACATGCGTCGTCGCGGTCAGCGTGCGGCGATCGTGTTCGCGGTGCAGCGCGCCGATGCCGACGTGTTCGCGCCCGCCGATCACATCGATGCCGCGTACGGCGTCGCGCTGCGTCGTGCGCTCGCGGCGGGCGTCGAAGCCTACGCGCTCGGTGCGACGATCCGCGTCGCACGCACGGACGCGCAGCCCCGCGCGATCGATCTGCGGCTCACGCACGCGCTGCCGATCGTGGTCTGACTACTGGCCGCGCACGAGCGGGCCGAGCGAGGTGGTCCAGGTGTCGAGATCGCCGACCAACGCGTCGCGGAGCTTCGCGGGGGCGGAGGACGCCGCGATCTGCTTGCGCAACGCATCGCGGGCGCGCGACAGCCGAGTGGTCACGGTGCTCACCGGGATCTCCATCGCTTCGGCGATCTCGCGCGACACCAACGCGTGCACGTAGTGGAGCGCGAGCAGCTCTTGTTGATCGCGCTCGAGCTGGTGCAGCGCCTGCAACAGCAGCCACTGCTCCTGACGCAGCGCGGCCACGCTGCTCGGGCTCATCGAGCTCTGCACCTTCGGCAACGGCACGCTGTCCTGGCGCGCGCGCCGACCCACCGATCGCATGTGCTTGAACAGCACGTTGCGCGCGGTGCCGAAGAGGTAGCCGCGGAACGACTCGACCGGCGCGTGGCCTTCGGCACACGCGAGGAAGGTGCGTTGGGTGAGATCCTCCGCGTCCATCGCGGCGCGCAGCCGGAAGTACCCGAGGATCTGCGGATAGTACGTGCGCACGAGCTCGTCGCCCGCGCGTGCGTCGCCCCCGCGCCAGGCCTGCAGCTGCGCGATATCGGGGTCCTCCGTGCTCACCGCCCGCTCCCGCAGAAAGTTAGCGAAAGGCGGTGGGACAAACCAGGGCGGGTGGGGACTTCCTCTTCATCGGGGGAGGGTCGCGCGGCTGCGCCGGGGGGCGTGGGATGCGTTCGATCGCCTTCCCCGCGGGGGGCACATGGACTCGACGCGACCGACGCTCGCTTTTCTGCCGGTGCAGCCGTACGCACAGCTGCTCGATCTCCTGGTCCAGCGCGGCCACGATCGCGCGCAGATCCTCGCGGCAACTGGGCTCGACGAGACGATCTTCGCGCGCACCGGCTACCTGTCGATCGCGCAGGTGGAGGCGCTGGTGTTGCACGCATGTGCGCTGGTCCCCGGGATCGCGCGCGAGCTCGGTGCGCGCATGTCGTTGATGAGCCACGGTTGGCTGAGCGTCGCGGCGCTGTCGGCCCCGACGATCGGCGATGCGATCGAGCTCGTCGCGCAACACTTCGCGCTCGTCTCGCCTTTGTTCGTCGTCACCGTGCGTGCGGGTGAAGGCGAGCTGCGCGTGCGACTGTCGCCGCGTTGGCAGCTCGACGACGAGGTCGAGCGCTACCACGCCGCGGCCTTCGGTGCGGTGATGCGCGAGCAGCTGCCGCGGCTGTCGCAGGGCTCGCGCGCGTTCGAGATCGACGCGGCGGCCCGCGAGCTGCGCATCCACGCCGCGATCGCCGAGCAGCGATTGCCGCTCGCCGATCCGCGCGTGCATCACGATGCGCTCGCGCGCTGCAAGGCGCGCCTGGATGCGCAGCCCGATCCGACGCGTACTGCCGCGACCGTGCGCCGCGTGCTGCTCGCGTGCGGTGCACCGTTTCCCGATCTCGACGGCACCGCGAAGCGACTCGCGACTTCGAGCCGCTCGCTGCGTCGACGCTTGCGCGAGGAAGGCACCTCGTTCCGCACGCTGCTCGACGAGGTGCGCAGCACGATCGCCGACGAGTGGCTCGACGATCCGCGCCGCTCGATCACCGAGATCGGTCTCGACCTCGGCTACACCGACGCGGCGAACTTCGCCCGCGCGTATCGCCGCGCGAACGGTCGCAGCCCCAGCGAAGCCCGGCGCGAGCGCATGGGCCTCAGCGCGTGCGCGTAGCCGCGAGCCACTCGCGCGCTTCCTTGGTGTCCTCGCCCGCGGCGGTGAGCTCGGCCAGCGCACGCTCGCCCAGCTCGATCGCACGCTCGCGATCGCCGTCGGCCCAGCGACTGCGCGCGAGCACGAACGCCGTCGCGCCCCGTCGCGCCGGCGGTACGTCGTCGCGCTGCTGTCGCGTCCACGCGGCTTCCACCAACCCGCGCGCCTCGGCGTGCTCGCCGAGATCGAGCAGCATGCGCGCGAGCTCGGTGCGTACGACCGCAGCGTCGGGATGATCGGTACCGACCGCGGCGTCGAAGATGGCGAGCGCGCGCCGTAGCTCGTCGGCGGCCTCCTGCTTGCGGCCTTGGTCTTCGATCGCGCCGGCGAGGCTCGTGCGCGCCATGCCGACGTGGAGATGCGTCGGGCCGAGGCCGGCTTCCATCCTGGGGATCGCGGCCCGGAATTCGCGCTCGGCTTCCGCCGACTTGCCTTGCTCGCGCAGCGACGTCGCGAGATTGACGCGCACGGTCGCGACGTTGGGATGCTCGGTGCCGAGCGCGTGCTCGTACGATGCGAGCGCGCGACGCAGCTCGACCTCTGCGTCTGCGGGTCGCTTCAGCGCCCCGAGCAGGTGCGCCAGGTTCACGCGTGATTGCGCGATGTCGGTGTGGTCGGGCGCGAGCGTCCGCTCGCGGACCGCGAGCGCGCGCCGTTGCTCGACCTCGGCCTCCTCCAGGCGGCCGAGCGCTTGCAGCACGACGGCGAGGTTGCTGCGCGACTGCGATACCTCGGGGTGATCCGGTCCGAACGCGCGCTCGAGCAGCGCGAGCGCGCGGCGATCGGCCGCCTCGGCTTCGTCGTACTTCCCGACGAAGTAGAGCGACGCGCCGAGACTGTTGAGCGACGTGCCCACGCTCGGGTGATCCGCACCCAATGCGCGCTCGCGCCACGCCAGCGCGATGCGATGCTCTTCCATCGCCTGCTCGTACTTGCCCTGGAGGTGCAGCACGTTGGCGAGGTTCGTGCGCGCCATCGCGGTGTCGGGATCGTCGGGATCGTCCAGCCGCTCTTGCAGCGCGAGGATGCGCCGATACTCCGCTTCCGCCTCGACGAGCTTCCCCTGGACGTGCAGCGCGGGCGCCATGTTGGCCGCGAGGTCGGCTTCCCGCGCGGGGTCGCCGGCGGCGAGACCTTCCGCGAGCTCGAAGTAGGCGAGCGCCTCGTCGAAGCGTTGCTCGCGATAGCCGACCGTGTAGACCAGAAACGATGCGGCGTCGCCCATCGCGATCCAGTCGCGCGCTTCGGTGGCGAGCGTCAGCGACTTGCGCAGCGCCGCGTCTGCACCGGCGTGGTCGCTCTCGTACGAGCGCGTGAGCCCCTCGCGAAACGCGAGCTTGGCCAGGATCGGCGCGTAGCCCAGGCCTTCCGCGCTCGCGGTCGCGGCATCGAGTCGACGCCGCACCTCGTCGTAGCGCCCAGCCTTCGCGAGCGCGCCGATGTTCGCGAGCTCGGCACGCAGCGTGTCGACGCGCTCCGCGTCCTCCGGCAACGGGGGCGCGACGTCGGCCTGCAGCGCGTCGACGTCTGCGCATCGATCGATCCGCGGCAGGCTCGCGAGCATGTCGTGGGTCTTGCGCAGCGTCTGCGCGTCGGCGTGCGCGAGCACATTGGTGATCGCGGCGAGCTCGAGCTTCGCGCGGTGCAGGCACGCCATGCGCAGATCCATCACCGCGCTCGATTGCTCGCCGCGGATCGTCGTCGCGGCACACGCCTCGACGTGCATCGACGTCCACGCCAGCGCGTAGGCGTCGAGCGTCTGGCCGGCGCGGGTCCACACGCCCTCGGCGTAGGCCGGGCCGGCGCCGAGCAGCGCGTCTCTCACGGCGACGCGGCGCGTGTCGTCCCATGCGCCTTCGAGCCGCGCGCGCGCGTCGGTATCGGTGCATCGCTGTGCACGCGTGCTCGCAAAGCGCTGCACACCGAACGCCGTGGCCGCGACGACGCCGATCGCTGCGGTCGCACGCAGCCACCGTCGGCGACGCTGCGCGGGATCGAAGGCGAGCGCGTCGAGCAGTGCGTCGAGGCTCGGCCAGCGTCGTGCAGGATCGGGCGCGAGCCCGCGGAGGATCGCCTCGACGATCGCGCGCGGCGTCGGCCCGCCGGGCCAAGCGGGTGGGCCGTTGGACTTCGCGCGCTCGAGCGCTTCGAGATCCGCGCCGTCGAACGGTGCGCGATCGGTGAGCGCGAACCAGAGCGCGACGCAGAACGCGTACTGATCCGCGGCGGGCCCGAGCTGCTCGCCGCGGTGTTGCTCGGGGGCCATGAAGCGCGGCGTGCCCAACACCGCACCGGTCGCGGTGAGCCCCTCGTCGTCGCCGCTCGGCGGGAGCGCGACGACGTCGTCGCCCGCGATCTTCGCGAGCCCGAAGTCGGTCACCTTCACGACGTTGCCGTCGGCGATGAGGACGTTGTCGGGCTTGAAATCGCGATGCAGCAGCCCCACGGCGTGCGCGGCCGCGAGCCCGCGGCCGGCGCGACGGAAGCACGCGACGATCTCCGGCCACGTGCGCCCGGCCACCCACTTCGTCAGCGTGTCGCCGGCGACGTACTCCATCACCACCACGACCTGATCGTGGGGCAGCTCTTCCACGTCGTAGACCGCGACGACGTTGGGGTGGGCAAGCTTCGCCATCGCGCGCGCCTCGGCGACGAGCCGCCGCGCACCGATCGGCCCGAGCAATCGACTGCGCACTTCCTTGAGCGCCACCTCGCGCTGCAGCTTGGGATCGTAGGCCCGCAACACGCGGCCCATGCCGCCACGGCCGATCTCCGCGAGCACCACGTAGCGGCCGATGTTGGTGCCGACCTCGGCGGCGCGGCGTGCCTCCGCATCGTCGGAGCCCGCGACCACCACCGTGTCCGCGCCTTGGACGGTGTGCGACGATGCTCGTTCGTCGCTCGTCATCGGCGCACCTCGAGCCAGCTGCGCACGAGCGTCGCGTCTTCGCCTTCGCCGAAGTCCACGAGCGCGCGTTCGGCCAGCGTGCGTGCGCGGGTCGGATCGCTCGACGCGATCGCGCGCGCGAGCACGAAGGCCGTGCGTGCGCGCTGCGTCGGCGGTGTGTCGTCGGTCTGGCGCCGTTGCCACGCCGCCTCGGCCAACCGGCTCGCCTCGGTGACGTCACCGCGCTCGAGCAAGAGCGCCGCGAGACTCGTGCGCGCGCGCGCGAGGCTGGGATGATCGGCCGCGAGCGCGCCTTCGAAGATCATCAACGCGCGACGATGCTCGGCCTCGGCACCGTCGAGCTGCCGACGCTCTTCCAGCACGTTCGCGAGGTTGTGCCGCGATTCGGCGAGCTGCGGATGCATCGGGCCGAGCGCGTGCTCCTCGATCGCGATCGCCCGGCGCAGCTCGGCTTCGCCGTCGGCGAGCTCGCCTTGCATGCACAGCGTGATCGCGAGCTCGCTGTGGATCGCCGCGATCTCCGGATGCGTCGGGCCCAGCGCAGGGCCGGCGACGGCGAGCGCGTGCCGCAGCTCGGCCTCGGCGTCGTCGAGTCGACCGAGCTCGGCCAACACCGCGGCGAGATCGCGACGGAACGGCGCGGTGTCGGGATGATCGTGGCCGAGCGCAGCATCCGCGATCGCGATCGCACGACGATGCTCGGCTTCGGCGTCGTCGAGCCGGCCTTGAGCCTGCAGCGACTGCGCGAGGTTGTGGCGCGAGTCGGCGACCGCGGGCGCAGCGAGCCCGAGCGT
>DASZPU010000243.1:0-1595 GCA_035550195.1 Nannocystaceae bacterium | reverse complement strand
CGATCCGCGACGACTCCGCGTTCGTGCGCGACGGCAAGGTCGCCGCCACCATCGCGATCGAGTACATGGCCCAAGCCGCCGCCGCATGGCTCGGCGCGCTCGCACGCGCCGCCACCGGCATCCGCGGCGGCGGCTGGCTCGTCGGCCTGCGCGACGTCCAACTGCACGTCGACGCGTTCACCACGGGCGAAGTGCTCGAGGTGCACGCCCACCATGCGTGGGGCCGCGAGCGCTTCATGAGCTTCGACTGCAAGGTGCTCGTGGGCGGCCGCACCGTCGCATCCGCCACGCTGAACGTGCTAAGAAGCGAAGCGTGAGCGACGACGACGATCGTCCGACGCGCGCGCTGGTCACCGGGGCCAGCCGCGGAATCGGGGCCGCGATCGCGCTGGAGCTGGGCCGCCGCGGCATCAGCGTGGTGGTGAACTATCGCAACAACGACGAGGCCGCCGCCGACGTCGTCGCGCGCATCCAGGCCGAAGGCGGGCTCGCCACGGCGCGTCGCTTCGACGTCACCGACTCGCAGGCGTGCGCCACGTTCCTCGCGCAGCTCGTCGGCGAGGAAGGCCCGTTCGACATCGTCGTGAACAACGCGGGCGTCGCCCGCGATGCCCCGTTTCCCGGGCTCGAGCGCGACGACTGGGATCTGGTCGTACGCACCACGCTCGACGGCTTCTACAACGTCACGCGTCCGCTGGTGATGCCGATGGTGCGGCGCAAGTGGGGCCGCATCATCAACGTCGCATCGGTGTCCGCGATCATCGGAAACCGCGGGCAGGTCGCGTACGCGGCCGCGAAGGCCGGGCTCGTCGGCGCGACCAAGAGCCTCTCGCGCGAGCTCGCGAAGCGCGGCATCACGGTGAACTGCGTCGCACCGGGCTTGATCGACACCGACATGCTCGCGGGCGTGCCGCTGCAGGAAGCGCTCGCGTTCGTGCCGATGCGCCGCGTCGGCCAGCCGCACGAGGTCGCAAAGCTCGTCGCGTTCCTCGCGAGCGATGACGCCGCGTACATCACCGGTCAGGTGATCTCGATCGACGGAGGCATGACGTGAGCGCAGGCCGCCGCGTGGTGGTCACCGGCATGGGGCTCGCGTCGCCGATCGGCAACTCGCCCGACGCGGTGGTCGCCGCGCTCCGCGAAGGTCGCGGTGGCATCTCGGTGCAACCGCACTGGGCGGAGTACAAGGGCCTCTACACGCGCCTCGCCGGCGAGGTGAAGGATCTGCGCTTCGACTATCCGCGCAAGGCCACGCGCACGATGGGCCGCGTCGCACTGCTCGCGGTGTGGGCCACCGAGCGCGCATTGATCGACGCACGTCTCCCGCTCGAAGCGCTGCAGGGCATGCGCGCCGGCGTGTCGCACGGCTCCACGCACGGGTCGTCGTCGTCGATGCGCGAGCCGCTCGAGCGCGTGCTCATCGAGCAGACCTTCGAAGGCATGCCGTCGTCGGCGTACTTCCGCTTCATGAGCCACACCACCGCGGCGAACCTGGCGATCTTCCTCGGCGTGAAGGGGCGCGTGATCACCACGTGCTCGGCGTGCACGAGCGGCAGCCAAGGCATCGGCTACGGCTACGAAGCGATCAAGCACGG
>DASZPU010000242.1:0-5773 GCA_035550195.1 Nannocystaceae bacterium | reverse complement strand
GATGAAGAGCCGCACTGCGTGGGCGCTGCTGCTCTCGCTCGTGCTCGGGCCGATCGCATGCGATCCGGAGCCGACCGACGACGAGGCGCGCGCCGGCGTTGCTCCCGATGCGCGGCTCACCACGCATCGGGTCGAGTCGGGGAACCCGACGGCCGCTGGGCTCGCGTACCTGGAAGCGGTGGCGCGTGCCCACGAGGAAGCCGATCGCGCGGGCGATCCCGAGGATCGGGCCGCGGCATTGCGGCGCGGGCTCGCGTTGCCGGTGCCCGCGGGGCTGAACGAGGCGGAGGTGTTGCGGCTGGAGCTGACCACACGGCTTTGTGAGACCCTCGGCGAGCGTGAGGGCGGCGTCGCGTTGGCCCTCGACATCCTGCAACCGATGCTCGCCCCCGACCGTTCGTTGCCACTCGATCGTGCGAGCGCGCGCGCTCTGGTGACGCTCGGCGATCTCGCCGTCGATGCCGGTGACGATGCGCTGGCGATGGGCAGCTACATGCGAGCGATCCGAGTGATGTCTTCCATGCGCAGGGAGATCGACCGATGAGCACGCACCGAAACACTGCACTGTCGGTGGTGCTGGCTCTGATCACGAGCTGCGGTCCGATCCAGGGCACCACTCCCACCACACCGACCGGCGACGGTGGTGATCCCGGCGTCGATCACGATCCCGAGGGCGTCAACGAAGGGCGCGGCATGTCCGAGCTGCGCGTGCGGCTCGACATGCTCGTGAAGAAGGCCGAGAGCATGGGGGCCGTCGTGGCGGCCGACGCTGCGAAGTGCGAGGACCTCTGCGACCTCGCGACCAGCATCTGCACCGTGCAGGCGAAGATGAAAGAGCTCTGCGACGCGCACCCCGACGACGACGAGTACGCCGCACTCTGCCGCGAGGCGAAGAACGAGTGCCGCGAGGCGCAGGACTCCTGCGTGCGCTGCGTCGAGAGCAACCAGGCCAAGTGAAGAGGTGCTAGCGTCGGCGGCGATGGTCCGCCGAACGCTCGCATCCTGCTTGGTGATCGCTGCGTGTGGCGGCGGTTCGTCTGCAACGGACGACGCCGGCACGAGCACCGATGCGCCCGCGAGCACGAGCGGTGGTGCGGTCGAGTCGAGCGGCGTGCACGGCGAGTCCTCGGGCGCGGGCACCTCGTCGAGCGCGAGCACGACGTCGGTCGACACGAGCGGCGAGGCGAGCTCGTCGTCGGCGCAGGACGAGAGCAGCGAGAGCGCGATCGATCCCTGCGCGACGCTGCCCGATCCGTCGCCCAAGTGGTTGATCGCGGATCTGCAGGACACCGTGGCGCGGCTCTCGGGCGAGAGCGAGCTGCAGCCGGGCATCACGCTGTCCGATCGCGCGGGCGCGATGCGGCGCGGACAAGCGGCGGCGTGGTTGCTCGAGCGTTTCGGCGAGCTGGGGCTCGACGGGCAGGGCCACGGCTACGGCAGCGGCACCAACGTGTGGGCGCGATTGCCCGCGACGGTCGCGAGCGAGGGCACGCTCGTGCTCGGGGCGCACTACGACGGCGTGCCCAACAGCCCGGCGGCGGCCGACAACGGCACCGGCACCGCGGCCGTGCTCGCGGCCGCGCGCCACCTGCAGGAAGTGGAGTGCCGGCGCTACGACGTGATCTTCGTGCTCTTCGACGAAGAGGAGAGCGGGCTCGTCGGCAGCAGCGCGTACGCGGGCAAGCTCATCACCGACGACGAGCCGATCGTCGCAGTGCACTCGATCGACATGATCAGCTTCGATGGTGACGGTGACGGCGTCATCGAGATCGATCAGCCCGACGCCGGCCTCTTCGAGCTCTACGAGGCCGCGGCGATGGAGCTCGGCCTCGCGGTCGTCGCGACCGACAGCGTCGCGACCGACTATCAGTCGTTCCAACAGGCCGGCATCCCCGCGTGCGGCTTGATGGAGGAGTGGAACAACGGCGACCACACGCCGTATTGGCACACGCCGATGGACAGCTACGCGCAGATCGACTTCGAGTACCTCGCGACCGGCTCGGCGCTCGTGCACCACACGTTCGCGCGGCTGTTGAACCCGGACGCCGGCTGAGCTCAGTGACCGGAGAGCACCATCGCGGGCTCCATTCGCGCGGCGCGTCGCGCCGGCAGGAACGCGCCGAAGATGCAGAAGCTCACCGCGAACGCGAGCGCGGCGAGCAGTAGCCACCACGGGAACACGAAGTACGTGTCGGGCTTGTACGGGAAGTCCGGCACGTAGTTCGTGGACACCCAGTCGAACAAGAGGCTCGCACCGAATGCGATCGCCACGCCCGCGAGACCGGCGACGAAGCCGAGGATCGCGGCTTCGCCGAGGATGATGCGCGAGATGTCGCCGCGGCTCGCTCCGACCGCGCGCATGATGCCGATCTCGTGCTGGCGCTCGTACACCAGCATGAAGAACACGTGCATGATGTTGACGGCGGCGATGCCGACGATCACCGCGCTGACGAGCGCGAAGATCAGCGTGAAGATCGCGATGAGCAATGCGGCCTGCTCGGCGCCGGTGTCGGCGACGTCGAGATTCATGTCCTGCACCGCCTTCGCGACCGCCGCCACGTCGTCCTTCTCGGGCACCATCACGATGACCGAGTGGTAGCGCTGCGCGTCCTCGGGCGAGCCGAACTCGACGTTGTAGCGCTGCACGTACTGCACCGGCATCGTGAGCCCGAGCGCGATCGCCTTCTTCGAGAAACCCACCAGCATCGCGCGATCGTTGACGAGATAGTCCTTGTTGGACGCCTCGACCATCGACGAGCCCAGCACCAGCTCGAACTGGAAGCCGAGCACCGACTCGGGCACGAGCTTGGGCAGGTGATGCGCGCGCCGCAGCGCGCCGTTGTAGAGCTCGACGACGTGCTCCGACGCGAGGATCGGCACGGGATGACGGCACACCCACTCGGTGCCCGGCGGCGCCTTGCCGGTGTCGTCGTCGGAGTTGCGGCGCTTCAGCTTCGTACCGGCCGGATAGGCGCAGTACATGTGCTTGCCGCAGTCCTCGTCCTTCTCGCAGACCTTCGGCTTCTCCTTGTTGCGCTCGTCGTTGGGGTCTTCGAAGTCGCGGAACTCGAAGCCCGGGCCGACGTCGGTCTGCACGAGCGCGGGGTTGATGCCGTCGGCGACGAGCTCGGTGCGCAGGTTGGCGCCGAGCAGCTCTTCGCCGCCCCACGCGATCGACGGCACGGTGAGCCGCATCTTGGGATAGACGGTCGAGACGCCCTTGATCGCGGCGATCTCGGCGACCTTCGCATCGTCGATGATGTCGTTGCCGAACGTCGAGCTGCCGATCGCGAGCGGACCGAGCTCGACGTCGAGGCTGCGCGGGACGATCTCGAGCTGATCGAGCGGGAAGATCTTGCCGAGCACCACCGCGCGCACGCCTTGCGCGAGCGCGATGAAGAACGTGAACGTCGCGATGCCGACGACGATGCCGATCGACGCGAGCAGGAAGTGGTTGCGGCTGCGTCGCAGGTTCGCGACCACCACGCCCGCGAGTCGACCCGATCTCACGGGTGCGCCTCCGCGGCGCCGTCGCGCTCGTCGACGATCTGGCCGTCGTCGACCCGCAGGCGCCGCTTGGTGGCCGCCGAGATGCGGGGATCGTGGGTGACGATCATGATCGTGATGCCGCCGTCGTTGAGCTTGGTGAACAGCTCGACGATCTGTGCGCCCATCTTGCTGTCGAGGTTGCCGGTGGGCTCGTCGCAGAGCATGAGCCGCGGACGGTTGAACAGCGCGCGTGCGATCGCGACGCGCTGGCGTTGCCCGCCCGACAACATCGTGGGCTTGCTGTCACCGCGCTCGCCGAGCTCGACCTGATCGAGCACCTCCTGGGCGCGCTTGCGTACGCCCTCGTCGTCGAGCACCTCGCCGCCGCGCGCGAACACGCTGGGTAGCGCGACGTTCTCGATCACCGTCATGTGCGGCAGCAGATAGAACGACTGGAACACGAAGCCGACGAACTGATTGCGGTACTGCGAGAGGTCGGTGTCGCGCAGCTTGTGCAGGTCTTTGCCGTCGACCTCGATCGTGCCGGTGTAGTCGGTGTCGAGCCCACCGATCGCATGCATCAGCGTGCTCTTGCCCGAGCCCGACGGCCCGATGACGCTGACCAGCTCACCTTCGGCGATGTCGAGATCGATGCCGCGCAACACCTCGTTGACCAGCTTGCCGGTCTTGTAGGCCTTGTGCATGCCGCGGACGCGGATCAACGTGGGCGCGACGATAGCCAAACCATGTCACCAGGACAAGCGCAGGCCGAGCGACGGCAGGATCGGCAACGACGCGATCGGGACCGACGTGCTGTAGTCGTATGCGTCCGCCAGGAACTCGGGGTTCTGGTGGTTGTAGACGTTCTGCACGTCCGCGTACACGTTCAGCTCCACCTTGCGCCACACGAAGCGTTTGTCGACCCGCAGATCGAGCTGGTGGAACGCCTTCACACGGGCCGAGTTGGTCTTGCCGTCGATCGCGATGTAGTCGCCGTTGTCGGCCCCGAAAACCGACGAGATGTGCGGCGTGTACGGGTTGCCGGAGACGACGCGGAAGCGACCGCCCACCTGCCAGCGTCGCGGCAGGCGGTAGACGCCGATCAGCGTGAGGATGTGGGTCTGATCGAGATCGAAGAGCGTCCAGCCCTGCTGCGGATCGAAGCGCCGCTCGCTGCGGGAGATCGTGTAGCTGAGCCAACCGAAGAGATTCTTGGTGAGCTCCTTGCGCACGAAGATCTCGCCGCCGACGATGCGACCGAGCCCGGTCGACGAGAAGCTCTCGGGGCCGATCGTGCCGTCGAGCTTGCGCACGAGCGAGGCGCTCGGTGCGGCGAGGTCCCAGCTGTACTTGTAGAACGCCGCGATCTCGGCGGTCCATTGCTGGGGGAACTCGTGGCGCAGCGCGATGCTGGTGTGCACCGCGTGCTCGGGGCCCAGCCGCGGATTGCCGAAGCGCTTGTTCCACTCGGGGATATCGGGGGTCTGCGAGTAGATGCCGACGCCGCCGCGGATGCTGGTGTGATCGCCGATGCGCGCGACGAAGCGCAGCCGCGGATCGACGGTCGCGCGCTTGAACTGCACCGCGTAGAAGTTGAGGCGCGCGCTCGGGATGAGCGTGAGCCAAGGTGTGGGCTCGAGGTAGAGCGTCGCGAAGAGGCCCGGCGTCGCGTACGGGCCGCGCTCGTCGATCGTGAAGCGCGAGGCTTGACCACCCGCGCCGTCCTGCGGGATCGCGACCGACTCCGCGGCGAGCCGATAGACGCCGCTGGTGAGCTGCGTGCCGATCTGTAGGCGCGCGCGTGGGCCGAGATCACGACCGACTTCGCTGCGCAGGTTGAAGTTGTGCGCGCCGATGTCGAAGCGAAAGATGTCGCCGGCCGAGGCACGCGCGAGGTCGTAGCGATACGACGGCGCGAACAGGAAGTCCCAACCCTTGCCGTGGTTCTCGTAGGCCACGTCGACGCGGTGGAAGACGATCGCGGTCTCGTAGCGATTGCGCGTGTCGGTCGATACGTCGTTGGGGCCGGCCGCGACGATGCGCGTGCGATCGTCGGAGCCGAACACGCGGCAGGTCAGCTTGCCCTTGCTGATCGGGTAGTCGAAGATGCCCTGGTAGTCGTAGTAGCGCGGCGCGACGGTGAGGTTGAGCCCGGCGTCGTCGGGGATGACGGCGGGCAGGATCGCGTCGATGTAGCTGCGTCGCGCCGCGACGATGTACGAGCCCTTGCCCACGGGCCCTTCGACGAGACCGCCGGCGTCGAAGAGGTCGGCGTCGACGTAGC
>DASZPU010000241.1:0-20260 GCA_035550195.1 Nannocystaceae bacterium | reverse complement strand
CACCCGCGTGCCCGGCGGTTCGATCACCGTGCACGGCGGCGTGCTGCGAGCTGCGCCCAACGCCGGCTTCGTGCGGCTCGGTGAAGCCGGTCGGTTGTGGTCGAAGGCACTCGAGCCGCGGCTGTCGCTGTTGCTCGACGGCGTCGCGCTCGGCACTGCGATCGCGCCGTCGCTCGGCAGCTACGGCGTGCAGGTCATGCACCTGCACGGCTGGATCACCGCACCGAAGCTGCGGCTCACCTTCGACGAGATCTCGATCGTCGAGGACGACGCGCTCGCAACGCTGGCGGCGTGGTGCCACGACGCGCTGGCCCACGGCAGCTACGTGTTGCCGATGACGCCCGAGGAGTACCGGTACGCGCGCTTCGCCGGCCGCACGATCCCGCCGAAGGTGCTCGCGAGCGCGACGTGGCCCACCGCGATCGACGTCGTGTACACCGTCGATCGCCGCGCGGTCACGCTCGAGCAGCTGCGCTGGTGTGCCACCAACGACTGGCCGGTGCCGTACGTGTGGCCGCACGAGCGCAACACGACGCCGCCCGAGCTCGCCGCGAGCACGCTGGTGTTGTGGCCCAGCGAGCTCGAGCTGGTGCGCGCCGCCGTGCCCACGCTGCAGACGATGCCGGTCGCCGCGTATCGGCTCGACAGCGGTGGCGCCGACTTCAAGGCCGTCGTGCAGGGCAGCTTCCCCGAGCTCGAGCTCGGCTTCCTCGTCACCCACACCGAGGTGCCGTTGCGCATCGACGTCGTCGCGTACGTGCATCGCAACGTCGCGAGCGCGCGCGGTCGCGTCATCGTCGGACGCGTGCCGGGCACGCTCGGCAGCAGCGAGGATCCGTCGCTCGCGATCCCCGGCGTGACGCTCATCGGGCGCATCCGCGAGGGCGAGGCCACGCGCAGGCTGGGCAGCGGCGTCGTGCAGGCCGCGATGCGTGCGATCGCCGAGCACGGGCGCGCACGCGTGCCCGAGATCGTCGCGCATGCGCGTGCGCAACCCGAGGGCAGCGAGGTCGCCGATGCGCTCGCGGCCGTCACGTTCGCGCCGGCGCCGACGCGGGCGAGCACCGTCGCATCGTTGCGCGATACACCATCGCTCGTCACGCTCGAGGTCGAGGACGCGTCGTGCAACGGCACGCTCGTGCTCGCCGATCCCGATCGGCCCGCGCGCATCGAGGTGTGGACGGGCGTCTCGACTGCGACCGAGGTCGTGCTGCCTGCGCCGTGGTCGGCGATCGGCGGACGCATCTGGTTGCGCGGCAGCGACGTCGCGCACCAGCGTGACGCGCTCTTGCAGGCCTACGCGTGGCGGCTGGTCGAGAACGCGATCGTCGCGCGCATGCTCGCGCCGCCGGGCAGCGATCGCCGCGCGGCGATCGGTCGCTTCGTCGATCGCTGTGCGCCTGCGCGCGCGCTCGCAGTGCCCGACCTCTACACGCCGCCCTTCGCGTGGCCCGACCAGCCCGACGCGCGGCTCTACGCGCTCGTGACCCACGCGCTGCAGCGCCGCATCGTGCTCACCGAGCTCGCCAACGCGGCGCTGTGGCCGGTGGACGTCGAGCGCGACGAAGATCCGCCGCGCATCATCGTCGATCCGCGCCACCTGCTGATGCTGCGCACACGCGACCCGGCCGCCACCGCCACCGACTACGTGCGCGCCGCGACGATGATCACCGCGCACGCGTGCGCGCAGCTTCGCATCCCCGCGACGGGCGCGATGCTGCGCTTGCTCGGGGTGCCGGTATCGCTGCCCCCGGTCGCGCCCGTTCCCGGCGGCACGTGTACGTGGCCGCTCGGGACCAGGCCGTGAGCGCGGCTATTCGGCCGCGAGCTCTTCGTCGCGCTTGGAGGCCGCGAGCTGACCGGGACGGATGCCGTCCTTCTGCATGCGCTCGGTCAGGTGCTTCGCGAGCCGTGCAGCCGTGCCGATGACACCCTTGTAGTGCGGCAGGTGATACAGCGCCGTGTGCACCTCGGGGTGCAGCTCGCCGTACGCACGCAGCTCGGCCAGCGAGTACGGCAGGCTCGCGAGCATCTCGGCGAACTCGCGCTTGCACTTCGCCTTCGCTTCACCGAGCGCCATCTGCACGCGGCTGTGGGCATTGATCTCGCCTTCGCCCGAGGTCTCGATGGGCAGGTAGATCATGTCCTTGAAGTGGTTGATGACGGCCGACTGCGCGCCGTCGCTCTGCGTGCTCGGCATGCATCCGAACGGCTTGAGCGACAGCACCATGTGCGCGATGCCCATCACCGTGTAGTAGATGTTCTTCGCGACCTCGAGGTGGCCTTCGCCGCCCTCGGAACGCGTGTGATAGAACTGGTGCGCGAGCTTCTCCATCTCGAACATGTCGACGATCTCGTGGGTGGTGCCACCCAACGCGTCGCGCATGCGGTCGTACTCGCGGCGATAGATGCGGTCGGCCACCTCGATCGCGGCGCGCTTCTTCCAGAACTTCGAGTCGAGCTCGAGGCGCTTGCGCAGCTCGTACCACTTCAGATCGACGTTGGTCTCGTCGATCATGCGGCGGTCCTTCGCCTTGATCTTCTCCTGCCACATCATGTAGGTGAGCCAGGTTGCGATCGGCTCGGTGATGATCTCGGCGCCCTCCGTCTGGAGGAACCGGAACATGTTGAAGTTGCCGTCGCCTTCGGTGGTCTGCGCCCAGAACTCGCCGGTGACCTTCACGACCGGCTTCGGCGTGAGGCGATCGAGCTTCACCGCGTTCATGCGGCGGGCCACTTCACGCAGCGGCGCGAGATAGTCGTCGCTGGTGAGCTGATCGACGAACTTCAGCAGCATGTCCATGCCGCCGGCCTTGCCGCGCTTCTCCAGCACGTCGCGCAGCTTGCCTTCGACCGCCGCGGCCTTCTTCTGCTTGATGGCCTCGCCGAGGAAGAACAGGGCCTCGCTGAGCACGCGATCGGTCTCGCCTGCGACCGTCTCGAACGGACGCATCTGGTTGGCGAGCTCGTTGAGCAGGTCACCCATGTTGATGGCGTTGACCAGGCCCATGAAGAAGTCGACGTTGAGGTTCAGACCCGCTTCGACGTCGGCCTGCTTGAGCCCGCCCTTTTGCTGGAACAGCAGCACGCGGAAGCCGTCGAAGCCCGCGTTGCGCAGTGCGAGACGGTACTCGGCCTCGTACATGCCGAAGCGACACGGACCGCACGCACCGGCGGTGACGAAGAAGTACTTGTCGATGATCTCCTCGGTCGACATGCCCTTCTCGTCGCGCAGCCACTGCAGGTACTGCACGAGGTTGCCGACCGTGAAGTACGTCGGGTTGCACTGCCCGTTGTTGCCGTACTCCTTGCCGGCCTGGAACGCGTCGGTGTTCGGCGTGGGCAACACGGCGCACTTGTAGCCGAGCGTCTCGAACGCGCACTGGATCAGGTACTCGTGGCGGAACGTGAAGCCGCCGAAGAGCAGCGTCGTGCTCGCGCGTTGCGGCGCGGTGAAGTCGTGCTCGACCGGGCGCTGGAACTGCAGGTTCACCGAGCGGAAGCTGACGCCCTCTTCGGCCGAGATGCGCTCCTTCGCTTGATCGAGGAGCTGCTGCACGACGGGCTGCTGGATGACGCGGAGGAGGTCGGATCGGTGGTCGGTGGTGGTGGCCATCGCAGGTGCCTCGAGTCGGGTGACACGGTCGTCACTGACACGAGTGTCAGTCAAAACCGTGGCCTCTTTTCGCACGGGGGTCCGAGCGGAGGCAAGTGCGCGACATCTTGCGCGCCTTCCCCTGTGGGGGGCCTGTGGAGGGTCGCCCCTGGCGCCGCCACAAATGCGCGGGAAAAAAGGAGATTGGCTAGGCTAGCGGAATGCGGCTTTGCGTAGCGGTCCCGGTCGTCGCGATGGTCGTCGCGGCCGCCGGGTGTGCGGATCCCTGCCTCGACGACGGGCTGGTCCAAGAGGATCGGGAGAACTGCGCGGCGGTCCCGGGGACGGAGACCGACGCCAGCAGCAGCTCGAGCGCGTCCTCGGCGAGCGAGAGCAGCAGCGAGAGCGCCGACAGCTCGAGCTCCGAAGGCGCCGACACGTCGTCGAGCTCCGAAGGCTCGACCACCGACGTGTCGACCACGCCGTGGTGCATCGATCAGGACGGCGACGGCTTCGGCGATCCGATGCAGTGCGTCGACGTGCCCGACGGCGAAGCGCCGCCGGAAGACACCGTCGACAACGACGACGACTGCAACGACAACGACGCGCAGACGTTTCCCGGTGCCGCCGAGAACGAAGGCGACACCGCGTGCATGCAGGACGCCGATCAAGATGGTTGGGGCGACACGATGCCGCCGCCCGGTGTCGATGCGGGGCTCGACTGCCTCGACGACGACGCGAGCGTCTTTCCGGGCGCAGCGGAGCACGACAGCGACATCCTGTGCATGCAGGACGCCGACGGCGATGGTTGGGGCAACGACACGCCGCCACCCGGTGTCGATGCGGGCACCGACTGCGCGGACGATCAAGCCAACGCGTTCCCCGGCGCCGCACCGATGGACGACGCCGACGCATGCATGCTCGACGACGACGGCGACGACTTCGGCGACGCGAGCCCGCCGCCTTCGGTCGTGCCCGGCAGCGATTGCGCCGACGACGATGCGATGATTCCCGCGGTCAACGGCTGCGTGATCTGGTGCGACGACGTCGATCTCGACGGCTTCGGCGATCCCGGCGCGTGCGTGGTCGACGATGCGCCGCCGCCCGGCTACGTCGGCAACGCGGACGACTGCGCCGACGACAATCCCGCGGCGTTTCCCGGGGCCGCGCAGAACGACGTGCCCGCGGGCGCGTGCATGGAAGACGTCGACGACGATGGCTTCGGCGATGCGATGCCACCGCCCGGCGTGACTCCGGGTGGTGATTGCGACGACGCGGACGCGTTGGTGTCGACCGGCTGTGCGCCGTGTCCCGCCAGCATGCTGTTCTGCGACGGCAACGACGATCTCTCGCAGTGCAACGACAACGGCACGCACGCGAACGTCGTCGACGACTGCGACTCCGGTTGCGATGAAGTGGGGCTCGCATGCTGGCCGCCGCTCGTCGTGCTCGCGAGCCCGGGCGTGTGCTTCGACATCGCGCTCGGCGACTCGCTCACGCTCGATGCGACGGTGACCGGTGGCGACGGCAACTACACCTACTCGTGGTCGCCGGAGGACACGCTCGACGATTCCGCGCTCGAAGATCCGCTGGCCACGCCGACCGAGGCCACGTCGTACACGCTCGACGTGATGGACGGCGAAGGCAACACCGCGTCCGACTCGGTGCTCGTCAACGTCGAGGGCGTGGCCTGGCAGCTCGACACCGACTGCGAGCTCGAGATCCTACCGACCGTGTTCGGGCCCAGCGACGAGATGCCCAACCACGTGTTCTCGCAGAACGGCACCGTCGCCTGCAACATCGCGAACGCGCTCCCGAGCGCGTTCGTGTGCCCGCGCGAGTTCGAGAACGTGCGCGTCACCGGCAGCCTCTCCGTGCAGACCGCCAACGACAACGACGCGATCGGCTTCGTGTGGGGCTGGCAGGACGCGACGCACTTCTACATCCTGTCGTGGAAGCAGGCGACGCAGCCGGTGCCGCTGTGGGCCAACGCGATGTGGCCCGCCGGCATCACCATCAAGCGGGTGCAGGGCGACGGCGGGCCCATCGACTCGCAGGACGTGCTGCGCAACATCGACACCGCGAGCTCCGAGGTGCTCGCGGATCCGAGCCTCACGACGACGCAGGGCTGGGACGATTTCGAGGAGTACGACGTCACCATCGACTTCGCGGCGCCGAACACGACGATCATCATCACGCGCGTATCCGATTCCGCGCAGATCATGAACCTCACGGTGGTCGACGACATCTATTCGAGCGGACGCTTCGGCACGTTCGACGCGTCGCAGGATCAGGCTTGCAACGGACCGTGGACCTCGGAATGCTTGTGAGACGATGAGCGACGACACTGCCGCGAAAGATCATCCGTTCGACGTCGCTCAGAAGGAGGCGCGCGCGAAGCTGCGTGCGCGCCTCGGCGAGACCGCGACGCGGCTCGCGAAGCACACCGGCGACGTGCAGGGCTTGAAGGAGCGCATCGAGGCGCTGGGCTTCGGCGGCGATGCGAGCAAGGTGTTCGATCTGCTGCCGCTCGTGCACGTCGCGTGGGCCGACGGCGGGATCCAGGCCGGCGAGCGCGTGGCGATCCTCAACCTGCTCACGATCCGCGGCATCGGTCCGGGCGAAGCGTGGACGGTGATGGAGACGCTGCTCGAGGAGCGGCCCACGAAGGACTATCTCGAGGCGTCGCTCGACTTGTTGCGCGACGTGCTCGCCGATCGGCAGGACGACGGGCGCACGGTGGTGGGCTTGTGCATCCTCATCGCGGAATCGGCCGGCGGCTTCCTCGGCATCCGCTCGATCTCGAAGTCCGAGAAAGAGATGATCCAGAAGATCGCGGATCGACTCGGTGCGAAGGCGCAGGCCGAGTTCCACGCGCGCCTCGGGTAGTGCGCGATCGCGGGGCTTGCCGGCGCGGCATCGATTCGCGATCCTGGGGGTCATGGCCGCACGCGTGCCCCGTCGCAGCTTCGCGTCACCGTTCGTCGTCACGCTCGCGGTCGCGTGCACGCCTGCGACGACCACGACGAACCCGCCGACCTCGACGCCGCAGAACACTCCGGTCGCCGAGACGCCGCCCACCGAGACGCCGCCGACCGAGACGCCCGAAGCGATCGAGGCGCGCTGGGGGGTGACGAAGGAAGGCAAGGAGTGTTTCACGCACCGGCACGTCGACTGCAGCGATCCCGCGCAGAGCTGCAATCCACCGCCGCCGCAGAAGTACGACTGTCCGAAGTGGGACAACGGCGACGCGATGAGCTTCGAGGGCGGCGCCACGATCGAAGGCGTGGCGGGCGGTGAGCAGTGCACGCTCTACTTCTCCGGCGGTGCGTGCCCCGAAGGCGCGTCGTGCAATCCGCCGCCGCCGCGTGCGGTCGCGTGCCCGAAGGTCTGATGGCCTCGCTGCGCGTCCAACTCGAGTGGCGTGAGCGCATCGCGGCCGAGTACACGTCGGCTGCGATCACGCACCATCTCGTGCACTGGTTGATCCAGCTCGGTGCGCCGCCCGACATGATCGAAGCCGGGCTCGCGATCGTGGCCGACGAGCTCGCGCACTCGCGTGCGAGCCACGAGGTGTACGGCGCCGCCGGTGGCAGCGAGATGCCGGCGATCGACGCGGGCAAGCTCGCGCTGGCACGACGCGAAGGCGATCTGTACCTCGACGTGTTGCGCGTGGTGGTGCGCGTGTTCTGCCTGGGCGAGACGGTCGCGGTGCCGCTGTTCGTGCACCTGCGCTCGGGTTGCACGGAGTCGGTCGCCCGCGAGGCGCTCGACCGCATCGTGCGCGACGAAGCGCGCCACCGCGACTTCGGCTGGGACCTGCTGGATTGGTTGCAGCAGTCGTCGCCGATTCGATCGCACGTGTCCGCGCTCGTGAGCGCGGCGCTGCCCGAGATGCTCGCGGATCTCGAGCGCAGCTACGGCGACGACAACGTCGCGGTGCAGAGCGACGACGGCGCGATGTCGGACGAGGACCGCCGCTGGGGCCTCGCGCCCGCGCGCGAGTACGCCGAAGTGCTCGCGACGTGCCGCGAACGCGACTTCCGCCCGCGCTTCGCGGCGCGCGGCATTTCGTTTCCTTGAGCTCGATCAGCTCCGCACGAACCGGAGACTGGAGCCGTTGGAGGCGTTCGGATGAGGCACGAGGCAACACGACTCACGCTCGCGATCGTCGCGACAATCGCTTGCGGTCCGACGACGCAGTTCGTGGGCGAGAGCTTGGACGGTGGGGGTGGCGAGGGCGAGGGCGAGAGTGAGGGCGAGGGAAACGATGGCGCGGCGGAAGCGGACGGTGCGACGGGATCATTCGAGCCTGCGCCTGTCGGTGATGGCTGCGCGGCGCCCGACTGCGCGCCGCAGGTGCTGTGGATCCACGCCCTCCCGGGGGCCAACGATCGACGCATCACCGTCGACACGCTCGGCCGTCCGATGTGGGTCGATCTGATCGAGGACCCCTACCTCGTGCACGTCCTTGCGTACGATCCGGCCACCGACACGGAGCACGTCGTCGGTGGTCCCTTCGAGAGCGAGTATTACTATTCCGCGTTCGCGCGCGACGGACCCGAAGGCCTGCGCGTGCTGAGGATGTCGCCGCAATTCGGAGCTTGGCAGGTGGTGCGCCTCGACGGACCGGAACTGTCGTGGTCGTATGACGATTTCGACGGTTCGTTCCATCCCTCGGAGCTCGAGCGCGGACCCGATGGGACCTCGTACGTGCTCGCGAGCAACGGGGGTCCGGACGAGGTGCGTCTGTACGCGATCGCGAACGATGGCAGCCTGCGATGGCGATGGGAGCTGGAGCCTCAGGACGACGGCTTCGACGGGATCTGGTTCGGAACGATCGCGGTACATCCCGCGGGCATGACGATCTACGAGCGGCGGCGCTACCCGCCCGAGCAATATCAATGGATGGGCCTGCGCGTGGAAGACGATGAGCTCGTCAGCGAGGTGGACATCGCACTCGATCACCCCGCATCCGAGTGGTTGTTGCCCACGCCATTCGAGGGTGGCTGGCTGGGTGTGTCCGACAACCGCTATGGGGGCGTTGCCAGACTCGGCAAGCTGGATGCCGCAGGCGCGCTCGACTGGTACCGCGAGGATTCCGCGACCACGGGCTGGGTGTATGGATGGGCGGCGAACGAGTCGCGTATCGTCCTCGTCACCAACACGGACGCCGAGGATTCGAATGTGTTCGTGCGTAGCTACGAGCTCGATGGCCAGCTGCGCGGATCGTTGACGCTCGATTTGAGCGTGCAGACGGACGAGCCGGTGTTCCCCGAAGGTTGGGGAAACGCAGCGTTCTCGCTCCCCGACGGCACGATCGTGGTGCAGGTCGGTAGCGTCGGCGGTACGTGGCTGGTGGGAATGCGAGCATGAGCTCGATCAGGCGACGGTAGTGCTAGCCTGATGCCGTTGTCGGGTCTCGTCGCGCTCGTGCTCGCAGTCGCGGTCGCGCCCGACGAGGCGATCGAGCTGCGGTGGTCCGCACCGATCGAATGTCCCGATCACGCGAGCGTCGTCGCGCGCGTCCATCGATTGCTCGCAGCGCCTGTGGGCGTGCGCGTGCACGCGCAGGCGGAGGTCACGGCGAACGCGAACGAAGGCTGGTCGCTCGCGCTTGCGATCGAAACGGAGCACGGCGCGCACACGCACGTCTGGCATGCCGAGCGTTGCGAGGCGCTCGCGGATGCGACGGCGCTCGCGATCGCGGTGGCGGCGGATCCGGTCGAGCTCACGCGCAAACTCGTGCCGGAGCCTCCGGCGGTCGCGAAGCCGCTGCCCGCGGCCGCCCCGAAGCCACGTCCAGTGAAGCTCGTGGCCGCGACTCCGCAGGCACCACCGCGCGTCGCAATCTACGCGCGCGCGCAAGCCATGGTCGGCGTGCTCGTGCTGCCGCGCATCGATGTCGGCGGTGCAATCACCGTCGGGCTCGCGCGACGACGCATGCGGATCGAGCTGACCGGAGGTGTGCTGGCCCCGCGCGTCGCCGACCTGCGCGAGTCGAGCGCGCGCGTGCGCATGTTGGCCGGCACCATCGACGCGCGCGGATGTTGGATGGCCGGTGAGCGCGTCGCGCTCGGCTTCTGCGGAGTCGTCGAGCTCGCGATCGTGCGTGCCGAGGCTGACAGGGTCATGAAGCCGACGCCGAAGCACGCCGCGTGGGTCGGGCTCGGGGTCGGGCCGCTCGTACAGATCCCGTTCGCGCGCGCGTGGCAGCTCCACCTCGGCGCCGACGCGCTCTTGGCCGTGCGCCGGCCGAAGTTCGCCGTGAAGGAGCGGGAGAACGACGTCGTGCGCCCCGGCGCCGTGGGCGTGCGCGGGTTCGTCGGCGTCGCTGTCGGCACGTGGCGTCGTAGGACTTGATCAAACCGCCGCGTGCCGGAGACTTGGAGGATCGACCGCTTGGACGTCCCTGCGAAGAACGGCCCGCCGCCAGGATTCCGCGAGCTCTACGAGGGCGAGCTGGATCGGACGTGGCGCGTGCTCGCTCGGCTCGGCGTACCGGATGCGTCGATAGAGGACGCGTTGCAAGACGTGTTCGTCACCGCGTATCGCAGCTGGTACCGGCTGCGCGATCCGTCGCTGCGCCATGCGTGGCTCATGGGCATCGCGCGTCGCGTCGCGTTTCGTCATCGCCGTGCGCAGAGTCGGCATGCGCGCAAGCTCGATGCGTTCGGTGCGGTGCTCGCCGAGCAACCTGCGGGCCCCGACGCAGCGTTGCAGATCGCCGAGGCGCGTGCACGGCTGCGCGAGTTCATCGATGCGCTCGATGGTCCGCGGCGCGATGCGTTCGTGCTCGGTGAGCTCGAGGAGCTCGATCGCAAGCAGCTCGGTGCCGTGCTCGGCATCAATCCCAACACGGCGTACTCGCGGCTCGCATCGGCGCGTCGAGAGTTCGTGCGCTGCTTCGGTGCAGAGGCCGACGCGATCGCGCGCGACGGCCGTGAGGAACGAGCGCCCGAGCCCGTCCGAGTGCACGCGTGGCTCGTGATCTCGACGAGCTGGGGATCGCGCGCACCGCCGATCGCGATCGCGGGCGCGACCAAGTGGGCACTCACCGCGGCGGTCGTCGTCGGCGGCGGGCTCGCGGTGACGCGTCCGCGTGCGGAGCCGGCGGGGCATGTGGCGGTCGTGCAAGCCGCGACGGTCGAGCTCGCTGCACCCCCGATCGCTGCGCCGGCGATCATTGCTGCACATGTGCCCGCGCCCATCGTCGAAGCGCCGGCCGAGCCCACCGCGCCCGCGCGCGTCGAGCCGCGCCGCTCGACGCGTCCGATCGTGCCCGAGGTCGCTCCCGAGACCGCGGTCGCGCGCGCGCCGATCGAGGGCATCGACGCAGAGTCGGACCTACTCGCACGTGCGCGCAAGGCCGCGGTCGATGGCGAACACGACACCGCGCAGCGCCTGCTCGACGAGCATCGGCGACGGTTCGGTGCATCGGCGCGCATGGGGGCGATCCGATCACGGATCGCCGCGCAGCTCGGCACGCCTCGAGCTTCGCGATAAAGTGGTGGGATGAGGGCGGCATGTCGCGTCGCGATGATCGCAGCGTGCGGGTGCGGGGGCGGCAGCGCGGACGGTGAGGGCGGCAGCGAGAGCGGCAGCGCGAGCGCGACGAGCAGCGCGAGCGCGACGAGCAGCGCGAGCGTTACGACGAACGTCGACGGTACCGACACCGGCGAGCCGCCACCGCCGGCGTGCGCAGCCGGACCTTCGCCCGGTGAAGTGCAAGCGCCGACGTTCGTCGCGAACGTCGCGGGTGAGACCAGCTGGTTCGCGTCGCCGGTCATCGCGGATCTCGACGGCGATGGTGCGAACGAGCTGGTGTCCGCGTACTACTCGGTGTTCGTGCACGACGTCGCGTTGTCGCTGGTCGCACAGTACGAGAGCACCGACGATCGCGTGTATGCGCCGCACGTCGTCGCGGATCTCGACGGTGACGGTGCGCTCGAGATCGTCGCGGGTCGCGGCGCGGGCGTGCACACGCTCTCGTTCACCGGCGGCGCGCTCGAACCGCGCGCGGGCTGGCCGGTCGACACCACCACCGCCGACAACCCGCCCGAGGTGCGCGGGCTCGCGGCCGCCGATCTCGATCGCGACGGCACCATCGAGATCGTCGCGACCACCACCCAGACCGCGCCCACCGAAGACGGTGGCGCGCAGGTGTTCGTGTACGACGCCGACGGATCGCCGCACCAACCCGACGGCATCGGGTGGACGGCATGGCCGCGCTACAACTCCGCGAGCGGCGAAGGCAACGACGCCGATCGCAACGGCACCGGTCACCACGGCTACGGCTGCTACGGGCTCAACGTCGGCATCGGCGATCTCGACGACGATCCGCAGCTGGAGATCGTCGTCACCTACGACAACCACAACATCCAAGTGTTCGATCACGACGGCGTGTCGATCGACGCCTCGGACTGGTTCACGAACCGCGAGACCGACTACGACGGCATGCGCATGACGTGGGGGCAGTTCATCCGCTGGGCCGATCCGGCGGTCGAGCAGGCGCACTACCACGATCACACCGGCGAATGGCCCAGCCCGACCACCGCGGAGTGGTTGCAGTGGACCGCGTCGCCGCCCAACGTCGTCGATCTCGACGGCGACGGACGCAGCGAAGTCGTCGGCGTGCCCAACGTCGAGATGCACGAGCCCTACGAGACCCAGGCGTTCGCGGTGATGGTGCTCGAAGGAGCGCACGGCGACGGCGCGCGCTCGGCGATGCGCAAGCCGGGTTGGGAGCAGCTACCGCGCGGCGGCACGCCGATCCTCGTCGACGGTTACTACCCGCCGCTCGGCGTGCCCGCGCCGACCACCGTCGATCTCGACGGCGATGCGTCGCTCGAGATCGTGGTACCGCTGAACGACGGCCGCATCCACGCGTTCTCGTCGGCGGCTGCGGAGCTGTGGAGCTTCGATCACACCTTCGGCAAGTCGGTGATGTACGCGTCGGAGGTGACGGTCGCGGATCTCGATCAAGACGGATCGCCCGAGCTGGTCTTCTCGACCTTCGGTGCGCCCGAAGAGCACGACTCGGGGCACCTCGTGGTGCTCGACGTCGAAGGCGCGCTGCTGCACGACGTCGCGCTGCCGAATCCCGGCGACAACGGCAACGGCAACGGCGCGCCCGCGGCACCGGCGATCGGTGACCTCGACGGCGACGGCCAGCTCGAGATCTTCGTACAGACCTTCGATCACGGCATGGACGTCTTCACCGTGCCGGGCTCGTCCGACAACTGCCTGCTATGGCCCACCGCGCGCGGCGGTCCGCTGCGCACCGGGCATGGTTGATCCGTGCGATCGCCTTCGCGGCGCTGACGCGCCTGGACACGTGACGAACGGATGCTATCGTGCGCGCCTTCGTGGATGCGCGCGCTCAGGCTGGCTTCGGTGTGCTCATGCGGCTGGCGTGGCCGGTCGTGCTGTCGCGCGCGTCGCAGGCGGTGATCGGATTCACCGATGCGGCGATGGTCGCGTCGCTCGGCGAGGATGCGGTCGCGGCCACCACGACCGGTGCGTCGAACTCGGTGAACCTCTTCATCTTGCCGATGGGCGTCGTGTTCATCGTGCAGAGCTTCGCCGCGCAGCTGTCCGGCAGCGGGCAAGCCGAGGCCTCGCGACGCTACGCGTGGTACGGGCTCATGATCGCGGGCATCGCCGGCGTGCTCGCGCTCGCCGGCAGCCCGTTCATCGCGCCCGGGCTCGGGCTGCTCGGGTACAGCGACAACGTCCGCGAGCTGCTCGCCGACTACATGGTGCTGCGCTTGGCCTCGTGCGCCGCAGTCGTCGGCATCGAAGCCATCGCGAACTGGTACGGCGGGCTCGGCAACACGCGCTTGCCGATGGTGATCAACTTCGTCGCGATGGGCAGCAACGTCGTGCTCGACTACATGCTCATCTACGGCCACTTCGGTGCGCCGGCGATGGGCGTGCAGGGGGCCGCGATCGCGAGCTCGCTCGCGAGCTGGTTGTCGTTCGCGCTGTTGCTCGGGCTCTTCGTGGGGCGCTTCGGCCTGCCGCCGCGCCGCGCCGACGAGCCCCGTGCGCAGCTGCGCATGCCCGAGCTCGTCCGCATGCTGCGCTTCGGCCTGCCCAGCGGGCTCAACTGGTTCCTCGAGTTCGCGGCGTTCTCGTTCTTCATCAACGTGATCGTCGCCGACCTCGGCACGACCGCGGTCGCCGCGTTGATGGCGGTCGTGCAGGTCAACTCGATCGCGTTCATGCCCGCGTTCGGGCTCGCCTCGGCGGGTGCGATCCTCGTCGGTCAAGCGATCGGTGCCGACCGCAAGCACGACGTGCCCGCGCTGGTGCGGCGCACGATGATCGTGGCGGCGGCGTGGCAGCTGTTCGTCGGGGCCATCTACGCGGTCTTCCCCGCCGAGGTGATGAGTGTGTTCGAGTCGGACGAGCTCGGCTCGGGCACGCTCGTGCAGCTCGGCGCGACGATGTTGTTGGTGAGCACCGCGTGGCAGCTCTTCGATGCAGTCGTCATCACGATCGCCGAAGCGCTGCGCGCCGCGGGCGACACCGCGTGGTGCATGTGGGCGCGCGTCGTGCTCGCGTGGGTGTTGTTCGTGCCGCTCGCGGCCTGGGGCGTGATCGAGGGCGGCATGGGACCGATCGGCGCGACCGCGTGCCTCGTCGTGTACCTCGCCGTGCTCGCGGTCGTGCTGCTCTGGCGATTCCGCTCGGGCGCGTGGAAGCGCATCGATCTCACGGGGTCGCCGCTGCACTGAGCAACATCCGAGAAGCCCACGTGGGCGGCACGCGGTAGCCTCGGGGCGATGCCGACCAAGTCGAAGGCCACCGCGACGCTCGATCCC
This sequence comes from Nannocystaceae bacterium, assembly GCA_035550195.1. Taxonomy (GTDB): domain Bacteria; phylum Myxococcota_A; class Polyangia; order Nannocystales; family Nannocystaceae; genus Xiheibacterium. The sequence goes on along the minus strand of DASZPU010000241.1, from coordinate 5,836 downwards.
GTCGAGATCCGTCGCATCGTGATGCACGCGCAGGGCCTCGATCACCCGCGCGCCGAGGCGCTGCCCGATCTCGTCGCGCGCACCGGCTTCATCCGCACGCTCGGCGGCGTCGACGGCTACCTCGCGCTGCTCGCTCGCCACCCGCAGCTGCAGCTCGCCGAGGTCGATCGCGCCGTGGCCAGCGGTGCGTTGCGCGTGACGCCGGCCGTGCGCGGCTGCATGTACCTGGTCGCCGAACCCCATGCACCGCTGTGTCTCGCGATCGCCGAGCAGCTCTCCGCCGCTCGCGATCAACGCGACGCCGACAAGGCCGGGATCAAGAAGGGCGAGCTGGAGACGCTCGGCGCGAAGGTGGTCGAGACGCTCGCGAAGCACGGCCCGCTGACTACCGACGCGCTGCGCAAGCGCCTGCCCGAAGGCAGCGTGCGCAGCCTCGGTGAGCAGGGCAAGAAGATCGGCGTGTCGTCGTCGCTGCCGCCCGCGCTGCGCAAGCTCGAGTTCGCGGGAAAGATCGAGCGCACGCTCGAAGCCGGGCGCATCGACACCGAGCGCTATCAGTGGCGCGCGCGCAAAGCCAAGCCCAGCAAGCCGATCGCGAAGCCGCACGCAGCGATCGCGGAGCTCTTCTTCGCGTGGGCCGGCGTCGCCACGCTGAAGGAATTCGCGGCGTGGTCGGGCTTCGCCGTGAAGGACGCGAAGGCCGCCGTGGACGCGATCGCGCTGCGCGAGGTCCAGCTCGAGGACGGCCCGGGCTTCGCCGATCCCGACGCGCTACGAGCCGCGGGCGACGACGATGCGGTCGCGCTGCTCACCTTCGAAGACAACCTCACCGCGCTCGGCCGCGGGCCCGCGCGCTGGATGGCCGCGAAGCACCACGAGATGAAGGTGCCGCAGTGGGGCACCTCGAAGTCGCTGACGATCGCAGACAGCAAGCACATGCAGCTGCGCACCGTGCTCGCCGGCGGATCGATCGTCGGCTTCTGGGAGTACGACCCCGACAAGGGTACCGCCGTCACCGCGATGCTCGACAAAGTCGGCAAGCCCATCGCCACCCGCATCGCCCGCGAGGCCGATCGCGTCGGCACCTTCTTGCGCGAACAGATCGGTCACGGTCGCAGCTTCTCGCTCGACACCGACGACGCGCTGCGCGAGCGCGTCGCCTTCATCCGCAAGCTCTAGCCCAGCTGCGGCGACGCGACGCCCTTGATCTGCGGGATGCGCAGGCGCAGGCGCTTCTCGATGCCCTGCTTCAAGGTCGCCTGCGAGCTCGGGCAACCGATGCAGTTGCCGGACAACGCGACGTGCACGACGTCGTCCTTGATGTCGAGCAGCTCGAGGTCGCCGCCGTCTTGACGGATCATCGGGCGGCACTCGTCGAGCACCTCGCGCACGCGCGCGATGAGCTCTTCGCCGTCGAGCATCGCGGCGGCCTCGCCGTTCCACTCGTCGGCGAGCATCTCGAACGGCGAGCGCTCGGGATGCACGACCGGCAATCGCACGCGCGTGGGTGCGGTGCGCGGCGCGGTCTGTCCCAGCCGAACGACTCCGCCACCCGAAGCGCGCCATGCTTCGATGCCGCCTGCGAGGCTCACCACCGAACGGAAGCCCGCAGCGCGCAGACGCGCGACCGCGACGCGGCTGCGTGCGCCCGACTTGCAGTAGGCGATCCACACCGCTTCGCGATCGAGCTCGCTCGCACGACCCTCGAGCTCGATGAGCGGCACGAGCACCGCGTGCGCGAGCATGCCGGTGTCGTCCGCTTCGGCGTGCGTGCGCACGTCGAGCAACAACACCTCGCTCTGCTCGTCGAGTCGCTCGCGCAGATCCTCGACGCTGATCTCGTCGTCGTCGACGGTCTGCTCCGCTTCGACGACCGGCGCACGATCACGCGAGGGCCCGCCGGCGAGCATGCGCTCGAGCTCGCCCGCGCTGTCGAGCGCGCGCAGCTCCTCGTAGCCGCCGATCGGCTTGCCGTGCACGAAGATCTGCGGCGTCGTCTTCTTGCCGGTGACGATCTTCAGCCACTCGAGCTTCTCGGGGTTGCCCTTGACGTCGTACTCGACGAAGCCGATCTCGCGCTCGCGCAACAGCTCGATGGCCGCGCGTGCGTAGGGGCAGCCGCGCTTGTAGTAGATCTCGATCGCGGGCGCGACGACGGCCGCAGCCGCCTCGGCACCTTCTTCTTTCACGATGCCGCGCTCGAGCTGCCACTTGTGCAGCTTCTTCTTGTCGGTCTCCCACATCGGCCGGTCGGGCGTCGCACTCGACCACTGCGGGAGCGGAGCATCGCGGCCCACTTCACCGAGCCCGACCAACGCGCGCGCACGCTGGAGAGCGCCGGCCGCAACGCGCACAGGTGCACGCTTCGAACGACGCCCGCGCTCGACCACGACGTCGAGCAATTTCACCGTAGCGCGGCGGGCGATCGTACCGATCATGAGGAGATCGGGTACCCGCGGCGCCGCGCGCCGTCAAGCACGCGCGGCGGGGGATGGATCACACGCCCGCAGGGCGCGAGGACGCTAGCAGTCGGTCTTGGGGATTTCGGCCGTCGAGCACACGCAATCCGAGCACGTGATCGCCATGCAACCCATCATGTCGAGATCGTCCTCGCACGCCATCTGGCCGTTCGCGGCGGCCTCGACGTCGTCGGCGCCGCACACCTGCCACTGCGTGTCGACCGGAGCGCCGTCGCAATCCGTCGTGCAGAAGCAGTCCCACACCTGGGCCGGCAGCTCGCAGGTGCCACAGCCGAACTGGTTCACCTCGCTGACGCAGAACATGTCCCAGCCTTCGTCGCAGCAGATCGGGTCTTCGGCGCAGACACAGTCCTGCACCTCGGTGACCTCGCAACCTGCACCGTGATCATCCGCGACGCAGCAGTTGCCGAGATCGGCACCGGTCTCACCGGCGGTCGTGTCGCCCGCAGTGGTGTCACCGACCGTGCTCTCCGCAGCGGTCGTCGTGTCGCCCGCAGTCGTGTCGCCGACCGTGCTGTCGCTCTGCGTCGTGGTGGGCGCGCTGGTGTTGCCCGTGCTGCTACCGGTCTCGTTGCCGGTCTCGGCGTTGGTGTTGCTGCTCGACGCGGTGGTGTCGTCGTCGTCGCTGCCGTTGATGATGCAGCCCGGCGCTGCGACGAGCGGGGCGGCGAGCATTGCAGTGAGGGCGAGGAAACGCTCGACATTGATGTTCATGGGGGACGAAGCTCCTAGTCCGTGCCGTTGATGGTGCCGGAATGCCGGCTCGGGTTGCGAGGAAAACGATGCCGGCTCCAGCTCCAAGACGGGACCGGGCGCGTGACGTCGCGACCCGAAACGCGCGGCTTCGTCATTCGCGTGCACCTCGTCGGTGTGAGGTAGAGCGTGACTGCATCCAGCCCGTGTTAGCTTCGTGGTCATGACCGAGCCGATCCGCGGCGGATGTCTCTGCGGGGCGGTGCGATTCCGCATCGATCCGCCCACCAAGTGGTGTTCCCATTGCCACTGCTCGATGTGTCGACGCGCCCACGGAGCCGCGTTCGTCACGTTCTGCGGGGTCGTGGCCGATCGCTTCACGATCGAGCAGGGGGCCGAGGACCTCGTTCGTTACGATTCGTCCACGGCGGCGTGGCGTCGTTTCTGTCGCAAGTGCGGTAGCACGCTGACGTTCGAAGGCACGCGCTGGCCGGACGAGGTGCACGTCGTCGCTGCGAACATCGAAGGTCCGCTCGATCGCGCACCGCAGGCGCACTGCTACTTCGATCACGCGGTCGAGTGGGTCGAGCTCGGCGACACGTTGCCGCGGCTGGGTGGGCCCGACGGCAATCAACCGTTGAAGTAGATCAGCTCGCTTCGCTCGGCACGAGCAGCACGTCCTGCGGGTCGGCACCGTCGCGACGGATCCGCATCGTGATCTTCGCGCCGACACCCGCGAGCTGCGCGAGATAGGCGACGTCGGAGACGCGCCGCACCGCGGTGCCGTCGATCGCGATCACGAAATCACCGGGCACGATGCCGGCGTCGGCGGCCGGACCTTCGGCGTCGACGGCGGTGACACGCACGAGCGATCCGCGACCGGGCAACACGCCGGCTTCGGCGTTCTCCGCCTTGATGCCGAGCCGCGTGTGACGAACGCGACCGTGCTCCCAGACATCGTCGAGGAAGCGGCGCACCATCGCGGCAGGGATCGCGAACGCGAGCCCTTGGCCGTCGAGCCGCACCGCGGTGGTGATGCCGACGACGTTGCCCGCGGCATCGACGAGCGGTCCGCCGGAGTTGCCGGTGTTGATCGATGCATCGGTCTGGATGAAGCTCCAGATGCCGTCTTCGCGCAGACCTTCGGGGCGCCCGAGATCGTCGTGATCGCGGCCGAGCCCGCCGATCACACCGACCGTGACGGTGTGGCCGAGCCCGAACGGCTGACCCACCGCCATCACCCACTCGCCCGGCGCCGCTGCGCGATCGCTCAGCGTCACCGCGTCGATCTCCGGCGCGGCCTCCAGCTCGAGCAACGCGAGGTCGAGCATGTCGTCGGCGTGCACGACCTTCGCGGCGATGCGTTCGCCGCCCGCGAGCTCGACTTCGACCTGCTTCGCCGATGCGACGACGTGCTCGTTGGTCAGCACTTGTCCGCGCGTGCCGACGAAGACGCCGCTGCCGACACCGCGCACGACTTTGTTGCGCGTGCTCGACTCGCGATCGCGCACCGTGGAGATCACGGTGACGACGGAGGGACCCACGCGCGCCGCGACCGGTGCGAAGTCGGGCACCACCATCGTGGTGGGCACCGGCGGACGCACGCGCTCGTCGGCCGGCTCGTCGTGCACCTTCGCGATCGGGCGCGGCTGCGGCTCGTCGTCGACGCGCCGACACGCGAAGATCGCGAGCGCGATCGACAGCGCTGCGACGCACCGCGCCCTTCGCACGAGCTCAGCCGTTGTCGCCGTCGCCGCCGGCCGCATCTTCTTTGGGCGCGTCGGCGTTTGCGTCCGAGTCGTCGTTGCCGTCCGAGTCGGCGTCGTCGTCCGAATCGTCGTCGTCGTCGTCCGAGTCGTCGTCATCGTCGAGATCGTCGTCGTCGTCCTCGTCGTCGAGGTCGTCGCCGAGATCGCCATCGTCGGTGTCGTCGTGCGCGCGACGCACGATCGGCAGCCCGAGCGGACGCCGCGGCTCGGTGGCGATCGGACGCTCGTAGCCGTCGTCGTCGCCGCCCTCGTCGCGCGCCTTGATGCTCTCCGCGAGATCGGGCAGCGCGGCGAGATACTCCGAGTACTCCGCCTTCTCGAGTCGACCGGACGCGATGTACCGGTGCACGACCCGCAGGTCGAAGATGCGCTCGTTCTTTCCGCCGCTGACCATGTGCCCGTGCTTGTAGATCAGGCCCGCCGCGCGGTCAAACAGGGGTTGCGCCGCCGGTTTGTCGTGGGAATAATCCCCCGGCGTCGTGCAGTACGCGGCGCCGCGCTGCGGCTGGACGCGTTTCGCGGCCACTCCGCCGGCCCCGTACCGCACTCCGCTTCGGCCCACTGAACAAGGGTCCTACGGGAAGGACGAGAGAGCTTGGCAGCCTACGACATCCGCGTGGTGAGCGAGTTGGTGGAGCGCGAATCGGCGTTCCTCGAGCGACTGTTCACCGAGATCCACAAGGTCATCGTCGGGCAAGACGAGATGATCGAGCGCCTCTTCATCGGTCTGCTGTGCGGCGGGCACGTGTTGCTCGAAGGTGCACCGGGGCTCGCGAAGACGCTCACGGTGAACACGCTGGCCGACAGCCTCGAGCTGCAGTTCAAGCGCGTGCAGTTCACGCCCGACTTGTTGCCGTCCGACGTGATCGGCACCGTCATCTACAACCATCAGCT
>DASZPU010000240.1:0-4912 GCA_035550195.1 Nannocystaceae bacterium | reverse complement strand
ACGCCGCCGTGGCGATGCTGCGGCTGAGCGCGCGCGAGCTCGCGGCCGCGCTCGCGGATCCTTCGCTGCGTCGCAAGAGCCCGGGTCGCGAAGTGCTGGGCATGCGCGCGAAGGCTTGGCTCGGCGTGGCGCAGCTGCGCGAGCTCGATCGACTCGTGCGCGCGATCGAAGCGCTGCTGAGCGAGTCGGTGACGCGGCGCCCGTCGACGCGTCCGTTCGCAGTGTCCGTGGTGCTCGCGCCCACGGATCGTCCCCGTCGCCGGAGGAAGTCGTCGTGATCGCGCTCATCGAGTACATCGCCCTCGTCGCATTCGTCGTCGCGTTGCCGATCTCCGGCGCGTACCACTGGCCGGAGTTCGTGCGCGCCGCGAAGGCCGGTGAGCCCGGCGTGCGCATGCGAACGTATCGCGAGGTGTTGCTCGCGCAGTGGAGCCTCACCACCGTGCTGCTCGCGTGCTGGACGGTCGCCGGGCGCCCGTGGGATCGCCTCGGGCTCGGCATGCCTGCGCGCGCCGCCGTGATCGCCATCGGTTGCGCGCTGCTGCTCGCGCTCTTGTCGTGGCTGCAGGTCCGCAAGCTGCGTGCGGCCGACGAGCAGACGCTCACGCTCGTGCGCACGCAGCTCGGCGACGTCGGCGAGCTGTTGCCGCACGATCGTCAGGAGCACCGATGGTTCCGCGCGGTCGCCTTCACCGCGGGCTTCTGCGAAGAGGTCACCTACCGCGGCATCCTGCCGCTCGCGCTCGCGGCGTGGCTGCCCCCGCCGTCGGCGATCGTCACCGCGACGCTGCTCTTCGGCATCGGGCACGCGTACCAGGGCGCGACCTCGATCCTCAAGGTGACGGTGGTGGGCGGCGTGATGGCGGGCGTCACCGTGCTCACCGACTCGCTGTGGCCCGCGATCGCGCTGCACGCGGTGCTCGATCTGCACGGCGGTGCGATCGGATTCGCGGTGTGGAGCCGGCGCGCGGACTGATCAGCGCTCGGCTCGACGCGCGAGCTCGAGGCGACGCCACAGCGCTTCGAGCAGCGCATCGATGCCTTCGCCCGTGTGCGCGCTGATGGTGAAGAGCGGGATGTCGCGCTCGCGCAGCGCCTTGCGCAGCGCGACGATGCGGATCTTGCCCTCGCGATCGTCGAGCGCGTCGATCTTGTTGAGCGCGACGACGCGCGGGCGATCGGCGAACACGTCGCCGTAGCTCGCGAGCTCGTGCTCGAGCACCTCGAGGTCGCGCAGGAAGTCGCGCTCGGGATCGAAGTCGGGCGCGAGCAGATGCAGCAGCACGCGCGTGCGCTCGAGGTGTCGCAGGAACTGCAGGCCGAGCCCGCGGCCCTCGCTCGCGCCCTCGATGAGCCCGGGCACGTCGGCGACCACCAGCTGTCGGTTCTCGCCGAGCGTGACGACGCCGAGCTGCGGCACGAGCGTGGTGAACGGGTAGTCGGCGATCTTCGGACGCGCGCGCGAGATCTTCGCGATGAGCGTCGACTTGCCGACGTTGGGGAAGCCGACGATGCCGACGTCGGCGAGCAGCTTCAGCTCGAGCCGAAGGCCGAGCTCGTCGCCGGCCTCACCGGGCTCGGCGAACTCCGGCGCTTGATTGGTCGCGGTGCGGAAGTGGATGTTGCCGCGCCCGCCTTTGCCGCCGCGCGCGACGACCAGGCGCTGGCCTGCGGTCGACAGATCGCCGAGCAGCTCCCCGCGATCCTCTTCTTCGTGCGCATCGTCGTCCGCGTCGGCGTCCTCGTCGACGTCCGCATCGTCGTCGTCTTCCACGAACGCGATGCCGTCGTCGTCGCTCGGTTGCTCGAGCGTCTCGGCGTACACCATCGTGCCGACCGGCACCTTCACGAGCAGGTCTTCGCCGCCGTGCCCGTTCTTGTCGCGCGTGCCTCCGGGCTCGCCGTCCTCCGCACGAATGCGCTGACGGAAACGCAGATCGAGCAACGTCGACAGCGACGGATCCGCGACGAACACGACGTCGCCACCGCGCCCGCCATCGCCGCCCGCCGGGCCGCCCTTCGGCACATACTTCTCGCGGCGCCACGCGATCATGCCGTCGCCGCCACGTCCCGCTCGCACATGCACGCGGACGAGGTCGACGAACTTCATGACACGTTCCGAGGCGAACGCCCGCAAGCGGGCGATCGACTACTCCGCAGCGGCCGGCGCAGCGATGACGCTGACGAAGGACTTCCGCTCGCGACCACGCTGGTAGAACCGCACCTGGCCGTCGACGAGCGCGAACAGCGTGTAGTCCTTGCCGGTGCCGACGCCGGGGCCCGCATGCACGGTGCTGCCGACCTGGCGGATGAGGATGTTGCCCGCGAGCACGTGCTGTCCACCGAAGCGCTTCACGCCACGGAACTGCGCCTTGCTGTCGCGGCCGTTCTTGATCGAGCCTTGTCCCTTTTTATGTGCCATGTCTGCGGTCTCCTACGGGCGCCGGGCTCAGGCGACGATGCTCTCGATCTTGATCTCGGTGAAGGGCTGACGATGCCCACGCTTGCGCCGGTAGTTCTTGCGGCGACGGAACTTGTAGACGATGACCTTCGGGTGCTTGCCCTGCGCGGTGACGGTGCCGGTCACCTTCGCGCCGGCGATGGTGGGCGTACCGACGCGAGCATCGCTGCCCTTGCCGACGAGCAGCACGTCGGAGAGCTCGACCTTGCTGCCGACCTCGACGTCGAGCTTCTCGACGCGAACGCGTGCACCGGGCTCGATGCGATATTGCTTGCCGCCGGTGCGGACGATGGCCTGATCGAAGGTGGGCATGTCGAAGTTCCTCTTGCTTCGTCGGGCCTGGGAAAGGGTCCCGGCCGGGACGAGGGAGTGCGAAGCATATGGATCCGGCGCCCGCGGTCAAGCCAGCTGCCGAGGGCGCGTGCTCCGCGGGCAAAGGCGGCGAAATCGGGCAGTAGCGGGGCTCCCGTGGCCTTGCGTGCAACGCCGCCCCGCCGCGGCCGACCTCACGGAGCTGCATTCCCAGGGCGGAGGGCTAGCATGGAGACGATGGTCACGGCGCTCGATCGACGAGTCGGCCGCGCTCCCGCTCCCCGACGGCACTGCGATCGCGCTGCGCGAGCTGCTGCCGTGAGTCAGTCCGGCAGGATGCAGGCGCCGAGGTTTTCGTAGCCCGGGAGGGCTTCGCCGGCTTCGTACCACGGCACGCATTCGATGCCGGTTTCCCAGCCTTCGCACATCGTGCCTGCGTCGACGTTGCAGTAGGCGGCGCAGCAGCCGGACGCGCCTTCGCACATCGGTACCGCATTCTCGGGTGCGCAGAAGAGGCCCGGGTCGCAGACGTTGATGAACTCGCAGGGATCGCCGAGCGCACCCACCTCGCCGCTCGCATCGGGGGCGCAGGTGAAGACGCCGTTGACCGGGTAGCACGCGCTGCCCTCGTCGCAGTCCTGCGCGATCGGATCGCAATACGGCAAGCACAGGATCAGCACGCCGTCGCTGGTGAGATTGCAGAACGTGTTCTCCATCTCGCACATCGGGTTGGCTTCGTCGCCCGTGCAGAACGCGACGCACTCGCCTTCGTTCGTCTCGGGATCGACGTCCCAACACATCGCGTGCAGCTCGCAGTCGTCGATGCCCGACACGCCGTTGCCCTCGACGGTGCAGGGCTCACCGGGCGCACCGGGATCGGGTGCGATCGGCACGCACTTCGTCGAGTTCCACGCGCTGCCGCCGTCGTTCGCCCACGGCATGCACTTCATCCCGGGCGGACAGTTCTCGTTCCAGATGTCGCACTCGTCGCCGCGATGCCAGTCGGGAATCGGGATGAAGTCCATGCCGACCTCGCCGCTGTCGTCGATGCCGGTGTCGTCGACGCTCGTCGTCGTCGCCGTGGTACCGGGCGACGTCGTCGTGGGCGACGTCGTGCTCGGATCGGGCGGCACGCCCGTCGTCGTCGGATTCGTGCCCGCCGCATCGTCGCCGCTCGTGCTCGTGTCGCCGTCGCCCGCGACGAGCGGACCACACGCGGTCACCACCACCACCATCGATCCGATCCACGTCCTCATCTATCCATCCTCCATCCCACGCCGCACGCGGCCACCATGCCGCGCGCGGTCAATCTTCGGGTCTACGCCTCCGTGCCGCCGCGATCGCGAGCAGCATCGGCGCGAGCATCGAGGCCGGTGCGCCGCCGCCATTGCATGCGCAGCCGCCCGGCTTCGGGCCGCCGTCGTCGCCGCTCATCATGCCGCTGTCGGTGATCGAGCCTCCGCTGCCGCCGTCGTCGCTGCCGGCATCGTCGTCGTTGCCGTCCGCCGCCGAGCCACCTTCGGCCGACGCCGAGCCGTCGCCGCCGCCATCGCTGCCACCGTCGCTACCGCCGTCCGCCGACGCAGAGCCACCGGTGTCATCGACCACGCCTTCGACGTGCACCACCACCGTGTCGCTCACCGGATCGTTGTAGTGATCCATCACCTCGACCGTGAGCGTGTACTCGCCGGGCTCGAGGTTCACCAAGTTGAGCGCCGCGCGGTACTCGTCGTCGACATCCTTGTCGTAGTCGGGCGAGTCGAACTCGACCACGCCGTCCTTCTCGATCACGAAGCGCCAGCCGAAGCCGCCGTAGTTGTCGGCCACCACCGCGCGCAGGTTCACGCTCGTGCCCGCGGGCACGCTGGTGCCGTCGGCAGGCTCGACGATCTCCACCGTCGGCGGCTCCATGTCGGGCTCGTTGCCGCCGAAGATCCACGCGAGCTCCGCGTCTTCGTTCTGCTGGTTGCTGCCTTCGCCACAGAACATCTCGTGCGTCGGTCGACAGCCCGCCGCGCCCTGACACTGCTCTTCGCAGAGCCCATCGCAGTTCGTCGAGAAGTAGCCGTCGCCGCCACCGCAGTACGACATCACCGAGCTGCAATTGAGGCTGTGATCGAGGCCCCAGCCGTGGCCGGC
>DASZPU010000239.1:0-13540 GCA_035550195.1 Nannocystaceae bacterium | reverse complement strand
AGGCCAACAGTCGCTTCGTCGCGATGAAGTTCAACGTCGAGGGTCGCGATCTCGGCAGCGTGATCGATCAGGCACGCGATCGCGTCGCCGACGAGATCGCGGTGCCGGAGGGCCAACGCTTGGTGTGGGGCGGCGAGTTCGAGAATCAGGAGCGCGCGATGTCGCGACTCAAGATGATCGTCCCGGTCGCGCTGGTGATCGTCTTCATGCTGCTCTACAGCGCGCTCGGGAACGTGCGCAGCACCGCCGCGGTGATGATCTCCGCGCCGCTCGCGATGAGTGGCGGCGTCTTCGGCTTGCTCGTCACCGGCATCCCCCTGTCCGTGAGTGCGGCGGTCGGGTTCATCGCACTGCTCGGCCAGGCCGCGCTCGCCGGACTGTTGGTCACGAGCGCGATCGACGAGGCCCGCGTCGCGGGCAGAACCATCGACCAAGCGGTGATCGATGGCGCATCGACGCGCTTCCGCGCGCTGTGGATGACCGCGTTGCTGGCGATGTGCGGGCTACTGCCCATGGCGGTCTCCACCGCGGTCGGCTCGGAGACCCAGAAACCGTTCGCGATCGTCATCGTGTGCGGCATGGCCACGACGCTGTTCGTCGCGCTGTGTTTCATCCCGCTGCTCTATCGCCTGCTCGCGGGCGTCGGTGATCACGACCACGGACCCGATGCCGGTGCGGTGGTCGACACGAAGCTCGGCACCATCTTGCGCGACGGGCCAGCGAGCATTGCCGATCAATCGTGGGCAGAGCTGCCCACCCACTCGACGCACGAGCGTCGTGCGGACCTCCTCGCAGAAGAGGCGAAGTGGGCGGTGCGCTCGACCGGCCACGGGCCCTGACGTATGCTCCCGCCCGTGATCACGAGCTCGATCGTCGCGCTGTGCGTCTCCGTCTCGCTCGTCGGCGAGCCGGTTGCGACGGCGTCGACCACCACGAGCCGTGATCCGGTCGCGACTGCAGCGTTCATCGAGGCGCAGCAGCTCGCGGCGAAGGGACACCATGATCAAGCGATCGCGAAGCTCGACCTCGCCAGCGAGCTCGAGCCGCAGTGGGCGCAGCCCGTCGAGCTCCGCGCGCAGATCTTCGGCGAGCTCGCGGAGCGCTACGAGCCCAGCCGCACCTTCACCGCGGCCCAGGCGAGCGAGCTCGAGCGACTCGTCGTGTTGCAGCCGAACCAAGATGCCGAGCAGCGCCGGCACCAGATCGCCGCATTGAAGCAGCAGAGCAACGCTGCGGCAGAGATCGAACGCAAGCGTCGCAAGCTCGTGATCCCCGCGGGCGCGCTGGTGTTCACGTCGGCGGGCTTCCTGCTCGCGGGTGTGTTGCTGTACAGCATGAAGCCCCGCGAGGCACTCATGCCGGGCGCTGCATACCAGTACCGTCGCGATCGTGCCGGCATCGCGTTGATGTCGATCGGTGCGATCCTCGCTCCGCCTGCGATCGCGCTCGCGGTCCTCGCGGGGCGCCAGGCGAAGCGCGACTCGGCCACCCGCGACTTCGAGATCGAAGCCGGTCGTCCGCGACCGCGTCGCACCATCGCGGTGGCGCCGACAGTCGTTCGACGCGGCGGCGGTGTGGGCTTCGCGATGCGTTTCTGAACGGGCTATCCTCGTCGCATGCGACGCCACGCCCCCCTCCTGTTCGCCGCACTGCTCGCGACGGTCTGCGAGAAAAAGCCCAGCACGACGCCGGACGATGCGGCCGACGATGGTGCGATCGCCGATGACGGTGGCGACGACGGTGGCGATGATTCCGACGAAGAGGGCGAGAACGAAGACGGCGCGGATCGTCCGCCGCCGGTCGAGCAGCTGTTGAAGATCGAAGGGCCGCTGCCGGAGTCCGCGATCACGCAGATGCAGCAGGACCTGCTCAACGAGCTACGCGACTGTCTCGACGAGGCGCTGCAGAGTCCCGACGGCCTGACGCTCAACGGTGCGGTGGTCGTGAAGATCACCGTCGACAAGGCCGGAGCGGTGACGTCGTCGATGGTCGAGCTCGACGAGGTCGGCCACAAGCCCAGCGCGACCTGCCTCGCGAAGGTCGTCGAGAGCTACAAGTTCCCCAAGCAGAAGGGCGAGTCGGTCGTGCACTGGCCCGTCTACTCGAACAACTTCTGAGCATCACCGTCGGCGACGCACCGCGAGCACCACGAGTGCGAGCCAGCCGAGCGCACCTTTGCGCGGCTGCGCGTCGCAGTAGCACGTGGGATCCGAGCCGGCGACGCCGCTCTCGTAACCGAACGTGCCGACGTCCTCGCGCTCCGGCTTCTTGTCGTAGTGCTGCGGCGCGCGGGGTAGGGCGACGACCGTCCCGCCATTCGCATCGTCGTGGAGCAGCGCCACCGCGTGCGCGGGTGCGAGCGCCAGCGCGGCGCTGGCCACTGGCGCGACGTCGTGTTGTCCCCACGACTGGCGCGCGTCGAAGTCGGGCGCGATGATCTGATGGAACAGCACGGGGGCGCCGAGCGCTTCCACGACGTCGGCGTCGTCGGGCACGTCTTCGATGCCGTGCGTGGTGCTGCCGAGCACGTGCACGCTGCCGTCGCGGGTCGCCGCGATCGCGAGCGGTTGCACCACCGACAGCTCGTCCGCGAAGCCGAGGTATTGGCCGCGCATCAGCTCGCCGTTGGGGCTGACGCGCGCGTAGTAGGCGAACTGCGCGGAGCCGATCTGCGTGCGCGTGGTGGTCGCGTCGAAGCCGACGTTCGTGATGACGTGCTCGGACTCGCCGTCGATCTCCGCGAGTGCGTAGACGAGGCCGTCCTCGCCGCGCACGACGTCGACACCGCGACTCCCCTCGCGATCATCCCATGCACGCCAGTGCGGCGCGCCGTCGAGCCCGAAGCCCGCGAGCGTCGCGGCATCTTCGCGGTCCCCGGGGCTGCCCGTGGTGACGACGAGCTGGGCCGCGTCGAGCACCGCGAGCGCTGCGATGTGATCGAGCGTGTCGACGTGCGCGAGCAGCTCGCCGGTGGGTGCGACGACCTCGAGCCCGCCGGCGACCGTGACCGCGATCGTGCCGTGCTCGCCGATGCCGAGCCGATGCGTCGTGCCGTCGAGCGAACGTCGCCACAGCGGCGCGAGCTCGGGTGAGAGCACGCGCAGCTCGCTCGGGCCCGCGATCACGACGTTGCCGGTGGCCTCGTCGATCGCGATGTCGTCGACACCACCGAGCACGCGCAGCGCCTCGCCGACGGGCTCGCCGTCGTCGTCGAGCCGCACCAGCGAGTGCGCGCCCGCGACGATCACGTCGCCGTCGACGTCGATCGCGAGCGCATGCGGAGCGTCACCGAGCTCGTCGCCGAGCGCCGACGCAGCGATCACGTCGGCCGCATTGGCGGTGCCGGGCGCGAGCAAGCCGAGCGCGAGAATGTTCGTTGTCATCGTCTTCATCGTCAGACCTCCCCCGGCACCAGCGTGATGTCGCCGGCCTCGACCTCGACGTGCACGACGTTGGTCGCGGTGTCGTCGCACATGATTCCATCGGTGACGACGTCGCCGTCGTCGGTGACCAGCTCGCAGCGATACGCCGCGGCCGGGAGCGTGATGAGCACGTTGCCCTCGCCCACCGTGAGCTCGAGCGAGGCCGGTGCGGCGATGTACTCGAGCGTGACTTCGCCGGTCTCCACATCGGCCTCGAGGCTCGGCGTGAGCAGCTCTTCGCCGTCGAGCGCACCCTTGCGCAGGTCGACCGTCGCGGGCGCGTCGGTGCGGTAGAGCTTGACGTCGCCCGCTCCGCCCACGACGTCGACCGCGGTGCCGGGCATGATCTCCGAGGTCCAGCTCACGTTGCAGTAGTCATGGTTGTCGTGGTGGATGCAGTAGCTGAAGACGTGCAACGTGTCGCCATCGACTTGATGACCGGTGTCGCCGATGTCGTAGAGCGAGCCGACCATGTAGTAGAAGAGCGTGATGCCGTTGCGATCGAGCGTGGCGACCTCGACGCTGCCGTGATCGGCCTCGATCGAGAAAGTCGTGACCGGCTCGAGGATGAGGTCGCGCTGTGCGATGTCGACGAGGACGACGCCGCATACGCCCGCGCCGCCGAGCACGGGCAGCGCCATGACGAGCGGCACCGCGTGGTACCAACGCAGAGGGCGGCTCATGGCTGCGCCTCCGTGATGGTGATCGCGCCGTCGCCGACGCGGATGTCGAGCACAGCCATCGCCGCGTCGTTGCAGACGATGGCACCGCTGTCGTTCGTGACGTCGTCGGCGTCGAAGCTGCAGCGGTAGTCCCCGGCGGGCAGCGCGAGCACGACGTCGCCCTCGTCGATGTCGATCGTGATCGACTCGGGGATGCCGGCGTAGTGGGCGTCGATCTCGGCGGAGTGCGCGGTGAGCTCGAGTGCCGGCACCGACAGGCGGACGCCGGTGAAGTCGCCGGTCTCGAACTCGCCCTTGAAGTCGGCATCGAGGTAGCCCACGTCGATGTGCGCCTCGAGCAGCTTCACGTCGAACGCGACACCGAACGGCAGCTCGAACATGTGGTCGAAGCTGCAGATGGGCTTGCGATCGCGCTTCTCGGGCTTGCAGTGGCCTTCGTAGGTCGCGACGCCGTCCTCGACGGTGAACACCGGATCCTTCAGCTGGCCCTCGAAGCCGAAGGTGTGGCGCTTGAGCAGGATCGCCGGACGATCGTAGGCGACCGCGTCGAGGTTGCCGTTGTCGACGTCCAGCACGATGAGATGCACCGGATCGGTGACCAGGAACGTCTCGGTGAAGTCGAAGGTGATGCCGCAGCGCGAGCCCATCAACAGCGGCAGCGCGGCGACGACGAGGATGCGTTTCTTCGCCATCGTCATCACCTCGCGTCCTGCTCGATGCGTCCGGTGGCAGCCAGCACGTCGACCTCGGCCTGCGCGGTGGCCTCGAGCAGATCGACGCGCTGCAGGTCGATCTCGAAGCGCGTGCGCGTGGCGTCGAGCAGATCGATGAGCTCGGCGGAGCCAGCCTTGTACGCGTCCTCGGACATCTGCGCGAGCTTGGGCAGCTGCGCATAGACGTCGCGATCGAACTGCGCGAGCACTTGCTTGTGGTGCTCGAGCACCCGCAGCGCGCGCTTCAGCTCCGCCTGCGTCTCCGCCATGATCGCTTCCTTCTCCTTGCGCGCGCGCGTGTTCTGCGTCTTCGCGCGGGCGATCATGCCCTGGCCCCAATCGAACATCGGGATCGGCACCGTGATGCCGAACTGGGTCGAGATCGAGTAGTAGTTCTGGATCGCGACAGTGCCCGCCGTGATCGACGGCACCGGCCAGCGCTCACGTTTCGCCAGATCGATCGTCTTGGCGGCATACGCCTCGTTGTGGCGCGCCGCGACGATGGTGGGCTGCGTGCGCTCGACCTCGGCCCACAGCTTGTCCGCGTCGCCGTGCACACCCACGAGCGCGAGCTCGCCGTCGGCCTCGGGCGCCCAACCGGGCAGGCCGAGCGCGACCCCGAGGTGGCCCGCGGTGTCGAACGCCTCGGCTTCCTCTTCGGCGCGCCGCGATTTCCACGACGCCGCTTCGACGTCGATGCGGAGGATGTCGTAGTTGGTCTCGGCGCCGGAAGCCTTGCGCGCAGCGATGAGCTCTTGGAGTCGCTTCAGATCCTCGAGCGCGCGGTCGAGCACGTCGAGCCGCGCTTGATCCGCGAGCAGCTCGACGAAGAGGCCGCGCGCCTCGTGCGCGAGGTCGTGGTAGTTCTTCGCAAGCTCGGCTTCGGCCGCGCGCACGCCGACCTTCGCGGTCTTCGTGCGCATGCGCCGTTGCCCAGCGATGAGCAGCGGCAGCGTGGCATTCGCGTAGTAGGTCGCGACGCCGTTTTGGTTGAAGCCCGCGTTGAGATAGAGGATGGCGAGGTTGAGCACCGGGTTCGGGAGCACGCGTGCTGCCGTGACCTCGGCCTTCGCGACGTCGACGTCGGCGCGGTAGGCCTGGTAGCGCGGGCTCCGTTCTTTCAAGAGCGCGAAGACTTGCTCGAGCGTTACGCTCTCGCGATCCGTGGCCGTCGCGTGATCGATCGGTTCGGCCACCGGCGCGGTCGTCGGCGGTGGCGTTTCGGTCGGCGGCGCCGTGGCGGGCGGCGGCGCAGGACCGAACGCCATCGGTGAGGCGATCGCAGGCGTCGCGACGGCGAAGCTGGTGGAGATCGCGACGAGTGCCGAAAGGAGGCGAGGGAACGGGGAGCGAATGTTCACGGAGACGTCTCTCGAGCAATGCGGTGGGGAGCGAGCGCAGCGTGGGCAAGCTACGCACCCACGCGTTGCGGCCGCGGTCGCGCAATCACGAGTCCGCAGCCTCTACCCTGCTGTCGCGCAAGCGATCGGCGTCGACGCGCTCGCACGAACGACGTCGCGATCGTTGCGCGTCAGTCGTTGGGTGGTCCGCGCGTGCGGTGTGCTCGCAGGAGCAGATGGCGCTCGCGCGCGTCGGCAGCCTCGTTCGCGGACGCGGCTTGCTCGCGCGCGATCGCCAGCGACCACGACAGCGCGAAAATTCCGGCGGTGGGATGCGCGAGCTTGGGCGCGCCGTCGTCGGCACCGAGGTGATCGACGCCGGGGATCGCGATCGGCCGACGCGGGGCCTGCAGCACGATCTGCTGCTGCTGTCCGCAACCGACCGAGTGCGGTCCTTGCTTCGCGAGCAACTCGCCCGGACGAATCAGCAACGCGAGCGCGAAGCCGAGGAGAATCGCAATCAAGCGCTGGCCGGTAGAGCCCACGAGCGCACGGAGTCTATCGGCCGCCCCGCAAGCCCTGCAACCCGTCCGAAAACGGGCGCTACGCCCCCGTCGCCCCGGTAGCCGCGCTCACCCTCGGCGCGCGGCTCCGACCGGAGACCCCTCACGCCGCGTCCTTCGCGGACACGTGCGCCTTCTGCTCGACGAAGCGATCGTCGAAGCCGAAGCAGCGCACCGAGAGATCGCCCGCCATCGCGATCGCGGCGGTGGTGAAGCCCGCAGCCGCGATCACCCACGCTTCGCCGCGCTTCGCCTTGCGACGCACCGCGCGGATCGTGCCCTCGTCGACCGGCTTGTCGTCGGCGTGCATCTTCACGACGACCTGCTCGCGACGGCCGCGGGCGTGGAAGAACGACACGACGAGCAGGAGCACCGCGGCGACCGCGAAGAGGCCGCTCATGATACCGAGGAACGCACGCAGCGCGTCCGACATGCCGTTGCTCGACGCGAGGCCGAGACCGTACGACACCGCGATGAACACCA
This sequence comes from Nannocystaceae bacterium, assembly GCA_035550195.1. Lineage (GTDB taxonomy): Bacteria > Myxococcota_A > Polyangia > Nannocystales > Nannocystaceae > Xiheibacterium. Next base: position 6,336 of record DASZPU010000239.1, on the reverse strand, counting down.
GCGCTTGTCCGCGGTAGGGATTGGCCTTCGAGGCGCGCACGACCTCGCCGTCGATCATCGCGGTGCCGTCGTCCTCTTCGATCTCGTCGTGCGGCAGGCAGTGGGTCTCGACGTTCATCTGGTCGCGCAACCAGGCGATCGCACGGTAACGGAAATCCTTCGTCTTCATGGTGATCGGTCTCGCTCTCGGGCTGATACGAATCTCTCGGTCGGGGCCCGCGATCGGCAGCGAATGCCGGCCATGATCGCGTGGGCAGACGAGGCGGTCCTCGTCGACGCGGATTCGGATCAGCAGGGCGGACCGCGGGGCTGCGCGGTGACGTGCAGCTTCGCGTGGGGCGCAGCAGTCGTGTGCGCGACGTCGTCGACGATCTGCATCGCGGCGACGGACGTGGGCAAGCACGCGCGCGCGAGCTCGCATGCGCCGTGACTCGGCACGTGCTTGCGCTCGACGGATCGCTCGCTCGCGAGCACCGTCGCTTGCACGTCGCTCGCGGCCGCAGCGCGCGCGAGGGGATCGCTCGCGTCCGCTGCACGCGCGCTCGACATCGGCGCGATCATCCACGCCAACATGGCGAGGAGGAGGCCGAGGTAACGATCGCGCATGGCTCTACGGACGCTCCGCTCGCCGGAGTGTTCTCCGAGCGCCCGCTCGATCTGACGGCGGCGCGGCGCTTTACGACCCGCGGCGGTGAACCGTCCGTAAACCCGGTGAACGCGGGGCGCACATCCACCCGCGCGGACGGGCCGTAGCGGGCCACAACGCTACGTTCGCGTCGCACGCCGCTGTGCGCCGCGTCGTCGCCGTGAGCGCGCAGAGAATCCGCGCGGTGGCGTGGGAGTCGAAGCGGTCGTCATGAATCGCACGAAGCTCCTTCGCACCGGCGCATCCCTCTTGCTGTCCTCCCCGTTGTTCGCCGGCTGCATCTTCACGATGGCGGACGACAGCGCGGGCGACGGCAGCGACAGCGCCGTGTCGGACACGGATTTCGACGACGACACCGGCGTCTCGTCGAACGCCACCACGCCGAGCGACGACTCGTCGAGCGACGACAGCAGCAACGTCGACGAGAGCGGTGGCGAGACCACCGATGGTCCGGTCGGCGAGTGCAGCGAGACCTTGATCGTCGACGGCGGCTTCGAAGCCGGCACGCCGAGCACCGCATGGACCGAAGCGTCGGACGCGTTCGGCACCCCGATCTGCGACGTCGACTGCACTACGGACGAAGGTGCGGGCCCGTACGCGGGTGACTGGTACGCGTGGTTCGGTGGCGTCGAAGAAGCGGAGCACGCGTCGGTGACGCAGCACGTGAGCCTCGACGGCACGAGCGCGTACCTCAGCTTCCGCTTCGAGATCAACGCGAGCGCCGGCACCGGCGACGACGTGTTCACCGTCACCATCGACGACGAGACCGTCTTCATGGCGACCGACCTCGAGATCGAAGACTACGCGAGCTACACACCGATCTCGATCGACGTCAGCGACTTCGGCGCGGGCGATCACGTGGTCGAGCTGAGGGCCGAGCTCGCGGGCACCGGCTTGTCGAGCTTCTTCGTCGACGAGGTCGCGATGGTGACTTGCGACGACGGCAGCGACTCGAGCGGCTCGGACGACGCCAGCTCGGACACCACCGCGGCGGATAGCGGCTCGTCCGACGACGGTGCGACCGACAGCGGATCGAGCGACGACGGAAGCTCGTCGGACGACGGTGGATCGAGCGGCAGCGAGAGCGGCTCGACCGGCATGTGAGCGACGGCTCGCGACGCGAGCCCGAGGCCCCGGCGCGCTACGGTGCGACCGGGGCCTTGCATTCCGAGCAAGTCCCGACAGACGGCTTACACACTTCGCGCTCGTGTCGCGCTTGCGATACCGCGCCCGTGTTGCATAAAAAGCGCTGGATGGGACAACCCGCGCAACAATCCGCAGCGCACGGCCGGGTACTGGTCGTCGACGACGATGTATTTGTCCGAAGGATCATGCGCATGGCGCTCCAAGATACGCACGAGGTGGTGGAGGCCTGCGACGGCACGCACGCGCTGGGCATCCTGCGCGCGCGCCCGCGGGACTTCGATCTCGTGCTCTGCGACGTGGAGATGCCGAGCATGAACGGCGCCCAGCTCTATGCGGAGCTCGCGGCGCACGTGCCCGAGGTGCTCGACGACGTCGTGATGGTTACCGGCGGACCACGCACGGCCGATCTGCGCAGGTTCGTCGCTGCGCGTGAGCCGGCGGTGCTGCACAAGCCGTTCGACATGGACGATCTGCGCAGGCTCGTGCGCGAGCGCGTGCTCGCTCGCCGCTCGAGCTGAGCTCACGAGCCGATGAAGAGCATGCCGATGTAGAAGTCGGCGACGATGATGCAGAGCGCGGATGCGACCACCGTCTGGGTGGTCGCGAGCCCGACCGATTCGGTGCCGTAGCCGGTATCGAATCCGTTGTAGCAGCCGATCACGCCGACCAGCGCGCCGAACACCGTGCCCTTGAGCAACGACTGGAAGTAGTCGATGGGCTCCAAGTACGCGACGAATTGCTCGTAGAAGTAGGCCGACGGCACGCCGAAGATGAGCTCGCCGATCAGCATGCCGCCGGCGAGCGCGAGCACGTTGCCGCCGACGACGAGCAGCGGGAGTGTGAGCGTCGACGCGACGACCCGTGGCCACACGAGCTTCTTGATCGGATCGGCGCCGAGCGCTGCGACCGCGTCGATCTGCTCGGTGACCTTCATCGATCCCAGCTCGGCGGTCATGCCCGCGGCCATCTTCGAGCCCACGGTGAGCGCCAAGAGTGTGGGCACCAGCTCGTTGACGAGCGCGACGCTCGACGTCTTGCCGAGCGCCATCGTCATGCCGAAGTCCTGCAGCGCATCGCCGAACTGTTGCGCGAGGATCATGCCGATGAACAGCGAGAGAAACGCGCTGATCGGCAGGCTACGCACGCCGAGCATCAGGGTCTGATGGACGATGTCGTCGACGCCGAGCGGTCGGCGTGGGCCGACCGTCACCGCGCGCATGAACATCGCCGTCGTTCCGCCGAGCCAGCCCACGAAGGCGAGGACGAGCGCACCGATTCGTTGGAGGGCAGGTCTCATCGCATCGTCCTCCCGTTGCTTGTCGCACGCGGAGCACTTCGGATCCCGTCCTCGTCAGATCCGTCGCCGGGCGTGGCACCTTGCGCGGGTCGCAGGGACCGGATGAGATTCGCGAAGACAGCGGGTGCGGCCGTCGTCGTGCTCGCGTTGATGGTGGGCGCATTGCTCGGCACGCGACCATCGACGCCCATGCCTGCGCAGCGTGTGGAGGCACCGGTGTCGTCCGCGGTGCGCAGCAGTGCGATCGAAACAGACGCACGCTCGGTCGCGCGCGCGCGTTGGGAGGAGCGACGCGCGCGGATCCGGGCCGCCCATGCACGGGATGCGGAGACCACCCCGACGCGTGCGCGAGCATATGATCGCGATGACGGCGATCGGGCGGAGGAAGACGAAGTGGACGACGACGCGTGGTTCGGGACGTTCGTCGACGAGACCACGACGCTGCTGCACGGCTGCGAAGAGCTCATCGGCGAGCATCCGAAGGCGGTGCGGCTCACCGCGCACTTGATCGGCTCGCCGGAGCTCGGAACGATCGTGGAGAGCGTCGAGGTCGCAGGCGCGGTCGAGCGCGCGGACGAGCTCACCGAGTGCCTCACCGAAGGGATGTACACGCTCGGGCTCGGCGATCCGCCGGCGGACTTCGAGCGCGACGCGGTGCTCGGCTTCGGCTTGATCGACGAGGTCGCGAACGAGGGCTGGCTGACGCCCGCGCAGCTCGCGGAGACGCGACAGCAAATGATCGACGGCGGTCTCGATCCCGCGAAGGATCCGATGGTGTACGCCGACGGCGACCCACCGCGACAGTGACGATCGCTCGATGAAGTCGTCTATCATCGCGAGTGTGGTGACCGACACGATGACGATCGCGGCGCGCAACAAGGCCAACTATCTCGCGGCGAAGCAGGCCTTCAACGACAACGACATGGCCGCGTGCATGGCGTTCTACGCGGAGGCGCACCAGATCAAGTCGAGCCCGAACCCTGCGGGGCGCGCGGCGATCCAAGCGTTTCTCACCGGCGTGCACGCGATGTGGCCGGGCATCCAGCTCGTCGTCGAGCACGTCGTCGCCGAGCACGAGTGGGTGATGGGGCGTAGTCGCGCGCGCGCGATCCACAGCGCGACGGTGTTCGGCGTCGCCGCCACGCAGAAGCCGATCGAGACCACGTTCTGGGATCTCCATCGCTTCGACGACGACGGTTTGATCGTCGAGACGTGGAATCTGATGGACGGGCTCGCGATCCTCGCGCAGCTCGGGCGGCTTCCGAGCGTCTGATCGGCGTGTGGACCATTCCGGGCCGCGACGCCTCGGATGCGATCCGGCATCCTCGCGCAATGCTCCTCTCGCTGCGCACGACGACGCTCGCGACGCTGCTGTTCGCAGCATGCACACACGCGGACGACGGTGACGATGCGGCGGACGTGACCGACGGCGGCGCGTCGGGCAACGCCGACGACGGCAACCCTGCGGAGGATGGCAACGCCGACGATGGCAACACGCCTGCGATGCCGCTCGGGCCGAGCGACGCGCAGCTCGTGCCCGACAACCTGATGACCTGCGCCGACGGATTCCCGATCCAGATCAATCCGACGTTCCCGCAGCCGTTCACCGGTCAAGGCGCGAGCTCGTGCACGCTGCTCACGTACTCGAACGTGCAGCCGACCACCGGCGGCACGGTCGTCTCCGCGAACATCGGCGTCGGACCGACCACGGGGCCGATGCGATTCGTGCGGATGCGGATCCTCGAGCAACCCGGCACCGGCACCGCGTGCTGCTCCGCAGAAGAATTCGGCGACATGTTCACGCCGGATGCGAACGCGGTCACCACGGTGCCACTCGGTTTCGTCTTCGAAGCCGACACCGACGAGGAGACGCAGATCCGCTACGCCGATTGGATCGCGCTCGAAGTGCTCGCACCCGACGTACCGATCCCCGGCATCTGGACCGCGAACGGCGGCGGTGACGTGATGCTGCCGGACTATCTATGGTTGCCGGCGCTCTCGACTCGTTCCGCTGCGCCGACGCAGAACCTACGCTCGGAAGGCAGCTACAGCGGCTTCGTGCCGACCTTCAACATCAGCTTCGTGCCCGCGCCGTAGGCCTCAGCCGCCGCACGTCGTGTCCGGCGGGCACTCGCCGGCTTCGGGCACCGGCTGCGTCTGCGGGCATCCGGCGATCGCTTCGAACGTCACGCTCGCCGCGAGGTCGGTCGCGCCCCCCGTCCACGCGCGGTTGATGCCGTGCGCAGAGCTGTGATGGATCGACGCGACACCGAGGACCCCCGCCGCGGGCTCCTCCGAGAAGATCAGCGCGGCGGCCTCGGTCTGATCGTCGACATCGCTCGCCACGCAGTGCGCCCACGTCGCGACCAAGACGTCTGCGCCGGCGTACCCGATCTCGAGATGATCGAGCGCGGTCGCGTCGGCGGCGGGGCCGTCGAACAACACGCCGATCCAATCGCCGCTCCCGGGATTCGCAGACGCGGAGGTCAGCACGATCGGCGCGTCGGCGCTGCCGCGCGCATCGAGCACACCACCGTCGTAGATCGTGAGGCCCTGCTGCGCGTAGAAGCGCAGCTCGACGCCGGGCTCGAGCACCAATGTCGACACGCTGCCGTCGTCGGCGTTGCCCCAATCGATCGAGAAGCCCGAGAACGAGTCGTCGTCGTTGCCGAGCCGATAGGGCAGACCGCGATCGTGCAGCACGAGCTCGCTCGGTTGCGCGAAGTAGCCGTTGTCCAGCTCGACGAACGCGTTCGCGTTGTCGGTGTAGTCGCCCGGCGGGATCGAGCCCGCGAGCAGCAAGTCGCTCACGATCGGTACATTGCTGCTGTCCGCGATCGTGAGGTTCGCGGAGTCGTCGGTGAACGCAGCACCGTCGAACAGGATCACGCCATTGCTGTGCGAGCCCGTGATCGTCACGTCCTGTACGCGCGCGACCTCGCCGGCCACGTCGGCGAGCTCGTCGTTGCCGAGGTAGAGCACACCCGGATAGTTGGGATCGCCACCGGCGTTGCGCAGCTCGACGTGCGCGAGATCGAGGAAGCCGCCGTAGACTCCGACGACACCGCCGGTCGACAGCCCGCCCCACGGCGTGGCGGCATCGACTGCATCGAACACGATGGGTGCGTCCGCGCGACCGTGGGCGACGACGTGCCCGGTCCCCGCGACGTCGATGCTCGCGGCCGCCTCGAGCAACACCAGTGCGCACGGCTCTATCTCGAGGTCGACGTCCCGCAGCAACAGCGAT
>DASZPU010000238.1:0-4369 GCA_035550195.1 Nannocystaceae bacterium | reverse complement strand
GGCCGACGCGAAGCGCGATGCCAAGGGCGCCGATGCGAAGAAGGCCGACGCGAAGGCCGATGCGAAGCAGGCCGACGCGAAGAACCCCGACGCAGAAAAGCCCGACACCGCGGGCGACGCAGAAGCACCGACCGAGCCCGCGGAGGATGCGGGTCCGGACGAAGTGAAGCTCGCCGAGGTCGCGAAGGCGATCGCAGCGAAGCCCGCCGACGCGGATGCGATCCTCGAGCAGAACGGGATGGATCGTCCGGCGTTCGAGGCCGCGATGGTCACGATCGCGAAGGACCAGTGGAAGACCGATCTGTTCCTGACGGCGTACCAACCGCCTGCCGCGGGCGGTTGAGCGACGCGTGAGCGCCTCCCCCTCCGAACGCATCGCGAAGTGGACGGCGCTCGCACTGCTGGTGGTCGCAGCCGCGTGGCACGGGCTGCGGCCACTCGTCGACCTCGACGTGTGGTGGCAGCTGAAGCTGGGCGAGCAGATCCTCGCCACGCAGACGCTCGTCGATCGCGACCCGTTCTCGTTCACCTTCGCCGACACACCGTGGCCGTACAAGGATGCGGGCGCCGCGGTGATCATGTGGCTGTTGTGGACGCTCGGCGGCAGCGCGGCGCTGGTGATCGCCAAAGCGGTGCTGCTCGTCGTCACCGTGGTGATGGTGTTCCAGCTGCTGCATCGCGTGCGTGGGCTCGCGTTCGCACCCGCGCTCGTCGGCAGTGCGCTCGCGTTCGAAGCGCTGGCGTTCCGCTTCAGCGAACGCCCCGCATCGGTGGCGATCACCGCGACCGTGCTCGTGCTCGTGCTCGTCGAGCGTGACCGTCGCGATCGTCGCGGGCTGTGGTGGTCCGTGCTCGTCACCGCCGTGCTCGCGAACCTGCATCGCTCCGCGGTCTTGCTGCCGCTGCTGCTCGGAGCGCACGCCGCCGTGTGCACGCTCGAGGCCAAGCTCCTCGGGCAATCGCGACGTTGGCAACGCGCCTGGGCGATCGCGATCGCAGCGGCGATCGCCACGCTCGCGACTCCGTTCGGGCTCGCGATCTACACCACCACGGCGACGCTCGTGGACGCGCACGCCGCGATGATGACCGAGTGGGCGCCACCGACGTACGAGCTGGTGCGCGCGCTCTCCCCCGCGAGCTTCGGCACCGCCCTGCTCGCCGTTCTCGCGATCGTGCTCGGGCTCGCGCGATCACCCCGCGCGTGGTGGGATGTCGTGCTCGCGACGATGGCGCTCGCGCTCGGATCGCAGGCGCTGCGTCATCTCCCGCTCCTGGCGATCTTCGCGGTGGGTCCGGGCATGACCGCGATCGCGGCGCGCTCCGAGGTCTGGACCGGTCGGCTGCGCCACGTGATCGCATGCGGTGCCGCAATGATCGCGCTCGTCGCCCAGCTCGCGCGTCCATTGGCCACGCCATCGCTCGGGCTCACGCCGGCGCACTACCCCGAGCGCGGGCTCGCGTTCGTGCGATCGCTGGCGCCCGAGCTGCGCCCCCGCGGTCCGCTCTTCCACGAGTTCGCGTATGGCGGCTTCTTCATCTTCCACCTCTGGCCCGACCACCGCGTGTACATCGATGGCCGCACCGATCTCGTGTACCCGTCGTCGTTCGTGGCGCGCTGGCTCGCGGCCACCAGCGATCCGCGCGTGTTCGCGGAGGAGACCGAGCGCTGGGATCTCCAGTGGGTCTGGCTCGACAACGCCCCGTTTCGCGGCGCGCGAGCATTCTTCGATCGCGACCCGCGGTGGGCGCTCGTGCACGTGTCGCAGCGCTCGCTCATCTACGTGCGACGCGACGGTGACAACGCCGTGCTCGCCGAGCAGGCGTATCGCTGGCTCTCGCCCCACGACCTGACCGGCTCGCTCGCACGCGCCCACGCCCAGGGTCGGCTCGACGCCGCGCTAGGCGAGCTCGAGCGCATGATCGCCGAGGATCCCGACAACCCGTATCCGCAGGCCGTGCTCGCGCAGCTTCACCAGACTTCGCACTGATCGGCGGGGCGCATCGGTGCGCCGGGCTGACACGAGAACGCGTTCGCGAACTCGGGCAAGTTGGCGAGCGGGCCGTTGACGCGATAGCGCGGATGGCTGTGGCTGTCGGTGAGCGCCATCAGCTGATCGTTCTCGGGCGTGCTCTTGGTGCACCAGATCTGTCCGAACGAGACGAAGAACAGCTGCTCGTGCGTGAGCCCGGGCGCGGCCTCGCTCTTCGGATCGAGCCCCTGCTGCTGCGCCGCCGACAGGAACGCACGATGCGCTTCCTTGATGCCGCCGAGATCCGCGATGTTCTCACCGAGCGTCAGCTTGCCCGACAGGTGCACGCCGGGCTGCACCTCGTAGCTCGAGTACAAGCCTTCGACGCAGGCCGCACGCTCTTCGAAGCGCGTGCCGACCTCGGGCGCCCACCACAGGCGCAGCGTGCCCTCGCCGTCGAACTTGCGGCCCTGATCGTCGAAGCCGTGGGTGAGCTCGTGGCCCATCACCATGCCGATGCCGCCCATGTTCATCGCGAGCGGCCAGTCCTCGCGGAAAAACGGCGGCTGCAGGATGCCCGCGGGGAACACCATCTCGTTGCCCGACGGGTTGTAGTACGCGTTCACGGCGGGCGGCGTCATCTCCCACTCGGTGGGATCGACCTTGCCGCCGATCTGCCGCACCTCGCGATCGAGCTCGAAGCCCGCCGCGGCCGAGACGTTCGCGAGATGATCGTCGCCGATCACGAGCGAGCCGTAGTCGCGCCAGCGCTCGGGGTAGCCGATCTTGTTGACGATCGCCTGCATCTTGCCGACCGCGGCCTTGCGCGTGCCCTCGTCCATCCACGACAGCTTCGGCAGACCATCCGCGAACGCGCTCTCGATCTGCGTGATCATGTCGAGCGCGACGCCCTTGCTGGTCGGCGAGAAGCGCTCGTCGACGAAGCCGCGGCCGAGCAGCTCGCCGAGCGCGACGTCGGCGACCTCGACACAGCGCTTCCACCTCGGTGCGAGTGCTTGCTGACCGCGCAGCGACTTGCCGTAGAACGCGAAGCTCTCCTCGACGAACGCGCTCGGCAGATGATCGGCGGCGGCGTGCAGCGTCAGCCAGCGCAGGTACGCGCGCCAGGTCGCGATCGGCGTCTGCTTCATCTCGGTCGCGAGCCCGGTGAAGTACTCCTTGGGTGCGAGGCTGACCTCGCCGACGTCGGCGCGCCCGAGCCCGGTGAAGTAGGCATCCCACGCGATCGGTGCGTGCGCGGACAGGCCCGCGCGATCGAGCTTGTGATAGCGGCGCTCCGGCTCGCGCAGATCCTCGCGCGGCACCGCATGCTGTGCGAGCCGACCTTCGAGCGCGACCACGTCGGCGGCGGCCGTCTTCGCCGTAGCGACCGGCATGCCCGACAGCTCGAGCATCCGCGCGACGTGGGCGAGGTAGGCCTCGCGCAGCTTCAGCATGCGCGCGTCGGTGGAGAGGTAGAACTCGCGATCGGGCAGGCCCACGCCGCCCTGCGAGAGATACGCGATGTTGAGCTCGGGCTGCTTGTAGTCGGGCTCGACCTCGAGATCGAACAGCGCACCGACGCCGCGGCGCTGCAGCTTGCCCGCCGTCGCGAGCACGCCCTCGACGTTCTTGATCGCCTCGATCTCCTGCAACGTCGGCTGCAGTGTCGCGAGCCCGCGCTGCTCGACCGCGTTCTCGTCCATGCACGCGTTCCAGAACTTGCCGAGCTTGTCGTCGTCGCCGTTGGCCGCGGCGCGCTCGAGCACGCTGCGCAGCACTTCCTTGTTGCGATCGCGCAGCACGTGGAAGCGACCGTAGCGGGGCTCCTCGGGCGGAAGCTGCGTCGCGTCGAGCCAACCACCGCACGCGTAGCGATAGAAGTCGTCGCAGGGCGCCGCCTCGGTGTCCATGTTCGACATCACCTCGGCGGCGATGTCCTTCGGGATCGCGTTGTTCTTCGCATCGGGGCGTTGCGACTTGCCGTCCTTGCAGGCCACGAGCACGAGCGCGACGAGCGAAGCAGTCGCGATGATTCGACGTTCCACGGCCGCAGCCTGCCACGGGCCCCGCGACCGCGAAGATGACCTCGCGCACGCACGCGCACGAAACCGCGAGCGGGGGCGTCGGGGTCGCGGCGCATCCGCCGTCGCGATCGCCCATCGTCATCGCGCTCGCGCGCGCCGCCAAGGGGCGGTCATGCGCAAGGCGGTGTGGATGCTCGCGGGCGGGCTCGTCGGCGCGAGCGCATGCGGACCGGTGATCGCCGTGGAGCACACGAGCGACGACGCACACGCACAGGCGGACGACGACGCGATCACCGAGGTCTTCGCGGCGTGCCTCGACCGCCACGGCGGGCTCGCACCGGACGCCTGCGAGGCGCGCGACGCGGGCGCGTG
>DASZPU010000237.1:0-5683 GCA_035550195.1 Nannocystaceae bacterium | reverse complement strand
AGCGACGCGGCCATGCGTTGCCCGGCGTCGACGCTGCGCGTGTCGGTGGCCAGCTCGATCGTCCACGGTCCGCTGCGCGTCCGTCCGATCCGCACGGTGCCGCCGATGCCGGGCGCCAGCACGAGCCAGCGCTCGTCGTCGTCGGTCTCCTCGTGCTCGCGCTGCAGACACACCGGGCCGAACGCGAGCACGCGACGCAACACCTCGACCAGCGGCAACGCGGCCGGCAGCGTGACCTCGACGAGCACGCGCAGCGACGGCGGCGCGAACCACCGCACGCAGTCCGAGGGCAGCGCACAGACCTCGTCGAACGCGGCGTGGATGTCCTGGCCGAGGTCGACGATCTCGCCGACCTCGGCGCGCAGCCAGAGCACGTGCTTCGGGTAGCCGGGGTGCACTGCGATGCGATCGCCTTCGAACGTCGCACCGACCACGACCAGCAGCCGCGGATCGAGATCCGCGAGCGCATCGTCGGCGTCCCAGTGCCGCGCGGCCAGCCACGTCGCGACCTCGGCACGTTCCGCGACGATCCGCGCCGGCGACCACACCTCGATCAGATCGCTGTCGACGCCCGCACCGAGCGTCTCGAGGTAGTCGGCATGACTGCGCGAGAGCACGACGTCGAGTCGCTTCTGCACGCGCTCGAGCTCGAAGCGGCCCACGGTGTCGCCTTCGCTCGACACCCGCGCCACGCCGCGATGATGCGCGAGCTCGCTGCCGTCGATGTCCTCCGGAGCGAACGGCAAGCCATCGCCCTCGCTGCGGTACGGCGCGACCGCGCTCACCGCTCGCGCGGCTTCCCGCTCGCGCTCGTCCTCGTCGGGATCGTCGAGGCGATCGTCTCGGCGCGCGAGCTCGCGGACGAAGCGACTGCCGCATCCCGGGCACTGTTCGTCGCGACGACGCACGCGCATGTCACAGCTCGAGCAATGCCACGCAGGGAGTCGGCGTCCCGACCATGCGCCCGCGATCGCGCCGAGCAGCAGACCCGCAGCGACGCCCCATGGCTCCGCGACGGCCGCGATGCCGGCGACGAGCCCGCCCACACCACCGACGACCGCGAGCCCGAGCCCACGCGAGGTCGGCACGCGCGCGGCGGTGCGCGTCGGCGACGTGGCGATGCTGGGCAGCGGCGCGTCGTCGGGCTCGAGCTCGATCGGTTGCAACAACCCCGCGAGCGCGAAGGGTGCCGGCCACGTCGAGCGCGGCGGGATGCCGAGCCGCGCGAGCAGGTCGCCGCCTTCACGCTCGAGCCACGTGGACGCGGCGCGATACCAACCGGCTTGATTGGTCGCGAGCGCGCGTTCGACCGCCGCGTCTCGGCCACCGCGCGCCGTCGTCTGGCAGGCGATCGCGAAGCACTGCGCCTGCGGCGAGAGATAGCCGAGGCTCTCGAACGATCGCGCGGAGACGAACGGATCGCCGGCGACGTTCCACGAACGATGGCGCGCCGCCGCGTTCGCGAGCAACACACCGAAACCGAGGTACACCGCGGTGAGATCGGTGAGCTGCTCCTCGGTCTGCACGTCGGCGACCTCGAGCGCGTGATAGCGGCGCACCGCATGCGCGCTCTCGTGGGCGAGCGCCGCGGTCACACCGAGCGCATCGCCGAGCTTGTCGATGTTGGTGCCGAACCGGCACACGCCGTCGTCGATACCCGCGAACCATGCCGCAGCGCCGGCGTGACGCTCGCTCTGCACGAGCCCACCCGATGCGCGCGCGGCATCGTGCTCCGCGAAGAGCTGCAGCTGTACTCCGAGCTCGCCGAGTCCGGCGTAGCGCAGCAATCGCATCGCCAAGAGGCCCACGCCGTCCTCGTCGGGCGTCCAGCGGTCGGGGAAGAAGCGTTCCGTCGGCAGCACGATCGGTGCGAGCACGAAGTGTTGCCAACCGCGTGCGGCGATCAGCTCGGCGAGCGCGGCGAGCAAGTGCTCGCGCTCGTCCCCATCGATCGGGAGCTCGGTCGCCACACGTCAGCCGCGTCTCACCCCGGCGGCGGGCAGCCGAACACCGCGTCGAGCGTGCCCGCTTCGGCGAGCTGCTCGCACGCGGTGCCGCACAGCTCGATCGCGTCGTAGGGCCCGTCGGGGTTCACGTACACCCAGCCGTCCTCGGTCTCGCAGTCCTCGACGCGCGGGATCTCGACGCCGGAGATCGTGATCGTCACGAAGTCGGGATGCAGCGGCCCGGGGTCGGCGAGCGGCACGACGCACGACGCGACCTGCCCCGCGATCTGCGACAGCGCATCTTGCAGATCCATCTCGTTGCGCGCGTTGAAGAACTTCTCGTCGCCCGCGCGCGCCTTGCCGCCTGCGATCGCGACGAGGTTGAGCTTCTCGAACGTGTTCACCTCGGGGGAGCCGTCGTTGCCCACGCCGGAGACCTCGTCGAGGATGTCGATGCCGACGACGAAGGTCGGGATGTCGTCCATCGTGAACGCGTCGGCGATCACGGTGGCGACGTTCTCGTCGTACTCCTCGAGCAGACCGCAGCCGACGCCCGGGCACATGCTGTCGTCGGCGTCGGCGCTGCAGTTCGCCGCGCCGTCGGTCACGAGGATCATGAAGCGACCCACGTCGGGATCGAGCGTCTTCAGGTGCGTGAGCGCTGCGTTCACGCCCGCAGTCGCCGGCGTCGCGCCGTGCAGATCCATCGCATCGGCGGCCGGGATGCCCATCAGCACCTCGAGCGCGTTCTCCGGCGAGACCGGCACTTCGGGCACGTTCGCGACCACGCATGCACCTGCGCCGAGCTGCGTGTTCGCCAGCGTCGACGGAAACAAGTTCGCGCCGAAGTTGATCGCCATGTCGAAGTTCACGACCACGAAGTCGACGACGTTGACGAGGCTGTTCCAGCGCGTGATGTCGGGCGTCATCGCGTCCGCATCGGCATCCCACAGCGTCATCATGCTGCCCGACTTGTCGAGCACGAGCATGACGTTGGGCGGCACCGCTTCGATCATGAACATCTGCTCGCCGCAGGTCATCTCGCCGGTCGAGCCCTCGGTGGTGTCGAGCACACCGCTGTCGCCCGTGAGCGAGATGGGACCCGGGCCGGCGCTCGAGCTGCCCTCCTCGGTGCCGCCGAGCGTCGTCGCGATCGTCGTCATCGTGGACGTGCTCTCTTCACGCGAGGCGGCATCCGTGCAGGCCGCGAGCACGAGCGTGCAAGTCAGGGCAAGGCGACGCATCTGCCCATCTTATCAAGATCAGCGACGGCGACGACCGCCCAAGCGCAGGGTCAGCGAGACGCCCGCCCCGCCGCGCGTGAAGAACGGGTCGAAGCGCGGGCGCATCAGCGCGTAGCCCTTCTCCCACTCCGCGTGCTTCTTCCGGCGATGGAGTCCCACACCGAGCAACGCTGCGCCGGTGATGATCATGAGGCTGCCGTAGGCGAGCCGCACCCATCCGAACGCGTAGAGGCCCTTGCACTGATCGCGATCGGGCGAGGCACCGAGCGATTCCCAGCGCGACTCGCAGTGGCCGGGCGTGCTGAGCCAAACGGTCGCAGCCGACGAGCCGACGGAGATGATCCCGAGCGGAAAGATGATCGAGCCGGCGAGGATCTCGTCCTCGCCGTCGTTGGGCTCGCGACCGCGCGACTTGTCGACGTCCCAGTAGCCGCCGGGGATGCCGGGGGCGAGCGGAGCTTCGGGCACCGGCTCGGCCGAGGTCGGTGGCTTGGTCGGAGCGAAGACCGAGCGCGGTGTCTCGCTCGTCGCTTCGCCTTCGCTGGGTGCTTCGCCTTCGCGCGGTGCTTCGTTTTCGCTCGGCGCTTCGTCGTCGCTCGGCGCGGTCGCGTCGCTCGGCGCGGTCGCGTCGCTGGGCACGTCCGCATCGGGGACGGGCACTGCGGGCGTCGGTGCGGGCGCAGCGAGGGCGTGCGCAGGCGATGCGAGCGCGACGCAGGTCGGCAAGACGATCGCGAGGCGACGCAACATCTGCGAGCAAGAGCGTACTGCAACTCGCGCCGAACGACCTTGCACGTGCTGCACGCGGACACATGCTGCCCTTACGACGTGCGCCGCCGACGTCGCACGAGGCACCCATGTCTGCGTTCAGCCCCGAGACCGCCACGGTGAAGACCCGCCATGCGCTCGCTCACGCACAAGCGATGGCGAAGGACCTCGGTCATCCCGAGCTCACGAGCCTGCACGTGCTGATGGCGTGCTTGCAGCAAGACGGCGGGCTCGTCGCGCCGCTGCTCGAGCGCGCCGGTGTGCACAACACCGCGTTGCAGCGCGCGCTCACCCGCGAGCTCGGCAAGCTGCCGAAGGTCGAAGGCGCGGACCTCCGCGTCGCGAAGGAGCTCTCCGACGTGCTCGACCTCGCGGCCGCCGAAGCCGATGCGCTGAAGGACAAGTTCGTTTCCACCGAGCACCTCGTGCTCGCGCTGTTGTCCGACAAGGCCGCACGCAAGTCGGTCAAGGCATCGGCGGTGCTGAGCGAGCTCGGAGCGAGCCGCGATCTCGTGCTGTCGGCGCTTCGCGACGTGCGGGGCTCGCAGACGGTCGACACCGAGGATCCCGAGGGCAAGTACGAAGCGCTCGCGAAGTACACCCGCGATCTCACCGCGCTCGCGCGCGCCGAGAAGCTCGATCCGGTGATCGGTCGCGACTCCGAGATCCGCCGCACGCTGCAGGTGCTGTCGCGCCGCACGAAGAACAATCCCGTGCTCATCGGCGACCCCGGCGTGGGCAAGACCGCGATCGCCGAAGGCATCGCGCAGCGCATCGCGGCCGCCGACGTGCCCGAGAGTCTCCGCGACAAGCGCTTGTTGCAGCTCGACCTCGCGGCGCTCGTCGCCGGTGCGAAGTACCGCGGCGAATTCGAGGAGCGGCTGAAGGCCGTGCTCAAGGACGTCGCAGACGCCCAGGGTGCGATCGTGCTCTTCATCGACGAGCTGCACACGCTCGTCGGCGCGGGCGCAGGCGAAGGCGCGCAAGATGCCGCCAACATGCTCAAGCCGGCGCTCGCACGCGGCGAGCTGCGCTGCATCGGTGCGACGACGCTCGACGAGTACCGCAAGCACATCGAGAAGGACAAGGCGCTCGAGCGGCGCTTCCAGCCGGTGCTGATCGAGGAACCGTCGGTCGACGACACCATCGCGATCCTGCGGGGGCTGTCGGGGCGCTTCGAGGCTCACCACGGCGTGCGCATCCAAGACGCCGCGCTGGTCGCTGCGGCCCGCCTGTCGCATCGCTACATCCAGAACCGCTACCTGCCCGACAAGGCCATCGACCTCGTCGACGAGGCGGCCGCGAAGCTGAAGATGGAGGTCGAGAGCACGCCGACACCGATCGACGAGCGCGAGCGCAAGATCACCCGCTTGCAGATCGAGAAGACCGCACTGCAGCGCGAGAAGAAGACGCGAGAGGTCGAAGCGCGGCTCGGCGAGGTCGAGTCGGAGCTCGCGACGCTCGGCGAAGAGGTCGCGGCAATGCGCTCGCGCTGGAAGACCGAGCGCGAGAGCCTCGCGGAGATCAAGCGCATCAGCGAGCGGCTCGAGCAGGTGAAGGCCGAGGCCGCGAAGGCCGAGCGCAGCGGCGACCTCAACCGCGCCGCCGAGCTCACCTACGGCACGCTGCGCGAGCTCGAGCGCAACCGCGAGCGCGCTCGTCATGCGCTCGAAGGTGCGTCCGCACAGGGCGCGTTCCTGCGCGAGGACGTCACCGACGAAGACA
>DASZPU010000236.1:0-7610 GCA_035550195.1 Nannocystaceae bacterium | reverse complement strand
TATGCAGAACGTTGTCATCGGCGACCAGGGCAAGACGCGAAGCCGAAGCTGTACCGAGCGTACTGCGAGCGCTGAGCAACGCCGCCATGGTCGCCGAGGGCGACGTTATGCATGCGCGTGAATACGGGGTCGGGCTCCTAGGCGTCGTCGCCCTTCGAGCGCGAGCGACCGACCACCTCGGCGGCGGCGAGGTCGTCGGCTTCTTCGCCTTCGACCGCACGCTTGGCTGCGCGGGCCGCCGGCGCCACCTTGCCCGACTTCGCGAAGCGCTTGGCCTCGCGTTGATAGCGGGCCGCGGAGGCGTAGTCACCTTCGCCGGCGCCCTGCTTGGCGGATGTCGAAGCGGAGTGCGGAGCTTTGCGTGGCATGGCTCCGCTCCCTACTTGTTCTTCTTGTCCGTGGTCTTGTGATCCATGTCCTTGTGACCGTCGATGGCGCCCTGATCGCGGCTGTCGTCGTCGTCGGCCTTGCCGGTCTTCTCGGGATCGCCCTCGCGCACCTGCTCGACCTGCAGGTCGTTCTTCACGTCGCGCACGCCTTCTTGCTCGCGTGCGATCCGCTCGGCCTCGGCGCGCTCGCTCTCGTTGTGCACGACGCCCGACAGCGTCACGACGCCGTCCTGCACGTCGACATCGACGTTCACACGACGCACGTCGTCGTCACCGCTGAGCGCAGTGCCGACGCGCGCCTTGATGCCGACGTCACCATCGGTCGCATCGCCCTTCGTGTCGCCATCGATGATCAGCTCGTTCACCACCTGGCGCACGCCGTCGGTGTTCCGCGCGATGCGCTCGGCCGACGCCTTCATCGTCGACGAGTCGACCTTGCCGCGCAGGTACACGACGCCGTCGAGCGTATCGACGTCGATCTTGTAGCGCGCGACGTCGGGATCGGCGGTCAGTCGGCGACCGACGCGGCCGGTGATGGTGGCGTCGTTGGCCTGCTCGGTGGCGGGGCGGGTCGTTGCACACGCGCTCGCACCGATCATGGGAGGAACGATCAACGCGGCTGCCGTTGCGATCTGGAGAATCTTCATCGTTTCGTCTCGTTTCCCCGCGTGCGTCCGTCGTCGCGTTTCGCGGTAGGCCGCCCTGGTCTGCAACGCGCGTTCCAGCGCAGCAGTCCTCGGAGTGCAGTGGAAAGGACGCCGGCGCGCGGTTCGGCGCGCCACGATCGCCACAGACTGTGCGCACGCGCGCGATCGGCATTCAGCGATCGCGCGCGCCCTGGCTCGCGAGCGCGAGCCCGCAGAGCTTGTAGAGGATGCGCGCGCCCACGTTGCCGTCCCACTCGCCGCCACTCGGCGATGGTGCGACCTCGACGAGATCGAAGCCCACGACCGTGCGACCCGATCGCACGAGCGCGTCGAGCAAGACCATCGCTTCGCTGTACGAGAAGCCGCCGGGCACCGGCGTGCCCGTGCTCGGACACAGCGCGGGATCGAGGCCGTCGATGTCGAACGAGACGTACACGCGCGCGGGCAGCATCGCGATCGTCTCGTCGCACCACTCGCCGAACGGAGTGCCGCCGGCGAGCCGACGCCGCATCGCGGGCTCCCAGCACGTGCGCAGCCGCGGCTCTCGCAGCGTGAGCGCGTGCTCTTCGGCGCTGGCATCACGGATGCCGACCTGCACGATCGTCGCGACCCCGGGTACGTGACGCACGACGTTGCCGAGCACGCTCGCGTGCGAGCGCTCGAAACCCTCGTAGGCCTCGCGCAGATCGGCGTGCGCGTCGACGTGCAACACGCCGAGCCCGGGGTTGCGCGCGGCATGGGCCGCGATCGCACCGAGCGCGACGCTGTGATCGCCACCGACGACGCCGACGATGTGCTCGCGATCCATCAGCGCACCGACGGTCGCCTCGACCCAGCCATCGAGCGCGCGCGACAGTCGATTCACCTCGGCGAGCGCAGCCGTGAGCTCGGCGTCGCCATCGATCACGCCACCGGTCGCGATCACCGGCAGCGCGCGCGCACACGCGTCGCGGTTCCACGCGACGACCTGCGGATCCTCGGCCAGCATGTGGATGCCGTAGCGCCACGGCTCGCCCAGCCCGAGCTCCGCGAGCCCGACGTCGAAGAGATCGAGCTGTGGGCTCGCGCTGCGGATCGCCGCCGGTCCGGTCGCAGTGCCGCGTCCGTAGCTCGTGGTCGCTTCCCACGGCACCGGCAACAACACGACGCTGCTGTCGTCGCGCGTGAACGGGAGTCCGAACACGCTGCCGTTCGGATCGCCTGCACCGGTGGAATCGAAGCCCGTGCTGTCGGCCTTGCGCGGCATCTCGGCCCGCAACATAGCATCGCTTCTGTGCGCACGCGGAAGCGCGTAAGCTGGGAGCATGCGTACGCTCGCGCTGCTCTTCACACTTGCCCTCGTCGCGTGCACCGACCCCGTCGAAGGCGACGGCGGGAGCTCGAGCAGCGGCGGCACGAGCACCACGGCGACGACGGCGACCACCACGGCGACGACGACGACCGATCCGAGCACGACGGTCGAGCCGTCGACCGGCCCCGCCGAATCGAGTGGTCCCGCCGAGTCGAGCGGCCCCGCCGACTCGGGCAGCAGCACCGGCGAGCCCTCCGCATGCGACTTCCCCAGCGCCGTGCTCGCGGCGATCGCCGACGCGGAGAATCCCACCGACTGCGGTCAGCTCACGCTCGCCGATCCGATGATGGCGTGGATGGATGCGCGCAACTGTGCCCGCGACGCACAGCTCAGCCAGTCGCCGTTCTCGCTGATGTGGGAGTGGGACGACAACGGCACGACTCGCGATCGCGCGTTCGCATCGAACGGCTTCTCGATGCCGCTCATGTACTTCGAGGACGACGCTGCCGGCAACACGAAGTCGATCACGCAGGTCACCTGCAGCGGCACCGGCAACCCCGACATGTGCATGGTCGCGGTCGGTGAGCCGTGCCTCGAGTGCCTCGATCCGACGGTGTCGATCGAGCTGTGCGAGTGAGCCCGGCGATCGGCCGCGAGGTCGTGCGCCTCGCAGTGCCGGCGATCATGACCGGTCTGCTGGGCACCGCGGTGTTCCTCGCCGACCGCATGATGCTCGCGCGTCATCACGGCGACGCGCTCGCGAGCATGCAGCTGCAGGGGCCGCTCATGTGGTCGATCGGCTCGGTGTTCATGGCGACGTGTGCGGGCACGGTCGCGCTCGTCGCCCGGAGCACGGGTGCCGGCGACTTCGTGCGTGCGCGTGCAGTGGCCCGCGCCTCGCTGCGCATCGCTGCATCGCTCGGGCTCGCGGTCGCGGTCCTCGGCTCGATCGGGCTCGAGCAGCTCGTCGCGTTCTTCGGTCCCGCCGAGCTCGCGCTCCGCGAGCTGTCGCACGACTACCTCGGCATCACGCTCGCCGCACTGCCGGCCTCGTTCGTCGCGACCTCGGCGTCGATGATCCTCGCAGGCTCGGGCGACACCCGTACGCCGCTCTTCGCCGGGTTGCTCGCGAACGGCACCAACATCGCGCTCAACGCGGTGCTGATCTACGGCAACGACCTCTTGCACGTCGAACCGATGGGCGTGCGCGGGGCCGCGATCGGCACCGCGAGCGCGTTCACGATCGAAGCGATCGCGCTCTTGTACGTGCTCGGTCGACCGCGCCATCCGCTGTGCATCGCGGGCTGGCTGCGCGTCCGCGATCGCGAGGCGGTGCGCGACGTGCTGCGGATCTCCGCGCCCGCGGTGGCCGAGCGCGTGCTCGTGCACGCCGGCTTCCTCGCCTACGCGAAGGCGATCACGACGCTCGGCCCCACCGCGATGGCCGCGAACCAAGCGCTCATCACCATCGAGTCGATCTGCTTCATGTGCGCCGACGGCTTCGGCGTCGCGGCAGCGACGGTGATGGGGCAGTCGCTGGGTCGCCGCGATCCCGCCGGCGCGCGCGAAGGCGGTGCGATCGCGGTCGGGCTCGCGGCCATCTCGATCACGACCGTCGGCGTGCTCTTGTGGGCGAGCGGCGACTGGACGCTGCCGTGGTTCGTCGCGCCCGGCGAAGACGGCACCGCGCTCGTCGGCGCGGCGAAGTCGGTCCTGCCGTTGCTCGCGATCGTGCAGCCGTTCATGACCGCCGGCATCGTGCTCGCGATGGGACTGCGCGGTGCCGGCGACACGCGCTCGCCGCTGGTCGCCGCGATCTTCGGCGGCTTGCTCGTGCGCGTCGGCCTCGCGTGGGGCCTGACGGTCGGTCTCGAGCTCGGGCTCGTCGGCATCTGGTGGGCGAGCACGATCGACTGGATCGTGCGCACGATCTGGCTGGTCGCGATCTTCCGCCGCGGGGCGTGGACCCACGCGCGCGTGTGATCTCAGCCCGCCGGAATCGTCTGGCACCCGAACACGATGGCGATGCGCGCGAGCGTGAAGCCCTGGATCGCGTCGCAGGTCTGCGGGCACAGCATGATCGACGTCGGCGCGAGCGCGTCGTCGTAGTACCAGCCGTTGGTCACGCCCGCGCACTCCGCCGCGCTCGCCACCCAGCCGATCGCCAGCGTGCCGCCCATGCCGTCGTCGAACTCGACGTTGACCTGATCGGTGTCGAACACCTCGCCGTTGTCGGGCGCGGGGATGTCGTATGTGCACGCCAGCGAAGCCCCCTCGACCACGGTGTCGGCGAGCGCGTCGAAGATGGGCTGGAACTCGCCGCTGTTCAGGTCGCCGACGATGCCGCCGGTCTGCATCGCGAGCTGCTGGTACACCTGGCCGCTGTTGTTGACGATCGCGTGCAGCACGAAGTCTCCGAACTTCGGATCGAGCGCGGCGAACATCGCGGTGAACTGTTCCGGCGTCCAATCCGACTCGTCGTCGGTGACCACGACGATGTGGGTCGCGGAGTCGGGCCGAATCGTGGCCGCGTACTGCGGGTGCATCTCCACCACGCGCTGCAGCGAGCTGTGGCTGCCTACCCACTGATCGACGCGCCAGTAGGTCGGCGGGTTGTGATCCGCGTTGGGGCACATGCCGCTGCCGAGCGGCGGCGGCACGCAGATGCCCGAGTCGCTGTCGAACTCGAAGCCCGAGATCATCACGACGTGCGGATCGATGTCGGCGTCGACGATCTGCTGCGAGAACGAGTTCATGTTCGCCTGCACTTCGGCGATCTCATTCGACATGCTCACCGAGTTGTCGATCACGATGATGATGTCGGCGCCTTGCTTGCCGACGTCGGCTTCTTCGACGACCTCGGCGCACTCGTCCATGCCCGGCGAGTCGTCGGCGGATCCGAGGTCGAAGAACGCGGTGTCCGAGCCGACCTCGCCGCCTTCACTCTCGGGTGCGCCGTCGTCCTCGCTGCCGCCACCCGTGTCGGCAGCACCGGTGATGCCGGAGATCGAGCCCACCGATCCACCCGTCGTCGCATCGCGACGGCCGTCGTCGTTGCTGCATGCGATGGCGAGCATCGCGACCATGAACGCCCCACGCCGTACACCCATGGCACCAATCTGCGGACGGAACGCGTGGGACGCCAGCAGTATCGTGCATGCGTGCGATCGATTTCCGGCGTTGGGCGGACTGCACTGGCAGTTCGCGCGACGCGATTGGGCGAACCGCATCGCGATTCTGCACACCCGCTGTTAGGCTCACCGTCATGACACGGGCCGTCTGCTTGCTGTGCTTCGCGATGGGATGCGCGAGCCCTCCGTCCGACGCGACGCCACCGAAGGCGGCGACGAAGGCGGAGCCCGCGAAGCCAGTCGAGCCGACGAAGACGGAGCCCGCGAAGCCGGTCGAGCCGACGAAGCCGGAGCCCGTGAAGGTCGAGCCCAAGCTCGGTCGCGATCACGAGTCGTTCGTCGCGTGCGCGAGCGATGCGGAGTGCGGATGGGACGACCCGTGCGTGCCCACGCGCTGCGTCGAGCCCAACGCTGGCCGCGCGACCTGCGAAGAGACGGCGCCGGAGCCCGGCACGTGTCGCTGCATCGCGGGCGGATGCACGCTCGAGCCGAAGGTGATCCCGGCGCCGAGCGGCACCTGCGAGACCCGTGGGTGCAAGGTCGATCGCGCGGCCGGACGCTGCGTGGCCGACACCGACGGCGTGCCCGAGAACCTGCGCACGTATCCCGGCGTCGACATGGGCCCGAGCTGCGACTGCATCACGCCGAGCAAGGGCTGCACGTTCTTCTGGTTCCCCGCGGTGTCGTGCAAAAACGATCGCGATTGCTGGATCGATCCCTCGCCGCGCGATCATCCGGTCGCGCGCCCGAAGAAGCTGCGCAAGCGTGACTTCGAGCCGTGCAAGGACGGCGAGGTGGCGCCCAAGTGCGGCCCCGCAGGCACCTGCATCCTCGGCCCGGCGTACACCTGCTAGCTACGATAGACTCGTGAACGATGATCCGCGCGCGATCGATCCCCTGCATCGGTGTCGTGCTGCTCGCGCTCGCGTGCGGCAAGTCGGAGACGCTCACCGTCGCACCCACCGAGGCGGCGGCACCCGAGCTCATCCCGTCGCCGCAGCTGCAGGAGTGGCAGTACAAGAAGATCCTGCTGTTGCCGCCGCCCGAAGCGGTCGATCGCAGCAAGATCGGCAAGGGTGCGCCCGCTCAGAAGGACGCCAACTACTACGTCGGCAAGCTCGAGAAGGCGATGCTCGAGCAGGGCTTCGCGGTCATCTCACCGGAGATCGTCGCGCGCGCCGAGAAGACGCTGGGCAGCCGCGGCGCTTCGATGTCGGCGGTCGAGAAAGCCATGGTGCTCGGACGCGAGACGCAATCCGAAGCCGTGATGGTGCTGCAGTCGGTGAGCGTCGCCGCCGGCGAAGCGTTCTACGACGTCGACAAGATGAAGGTGGTGCCGGTCGAGTCGGGCAAGGCCAAGCAACACACCAAGAAGCGACAGATCCGCAAGAAGGGTCTCTGGTACCACTCCGAGACCGAGGAGTGTCTCGTGCGCGTGCCGCTCTACGAGGTGCGCGTCGAGATCAAGCTCATCGACTCGTCGTCGGGCGGCGTGTTGTGGGTGGGCTCCGGTCGCGAGACCGTGCTCGATGCGCTCGCGACCAGCTGGGTCGCGAAGCTCGACAAGCGCTGCCGCGTGTCCGACGAGAACTACGACTACGACGAGCTGCTCGCCGACGAAGCCACGCTCGCGACGACCGTCGGTGCGCTCTACGCCCGCCTGCTCGCACCGATGAAGAAGGATGCGTTCGCCGGCAAGCCGATCGTCGTGGCGGAGAAGAAGCCGGTGGAGAAGCCGCCCGAGCCGGCGCCGAAGAAGTCGATCGCGATCGTCTCGGGCGACAAGGCCGCGCTACGCATGGGCCCGCACAAGAAGGATCGCCGCATCCGCTACGTGCCGCGCAAGGCCGAGGTCGAGATCGTCGAGACGATGGGCGAGTGGTCGAAGGTGAAGCTGCAAGACGGCACCACCGGGTGGATGCACGACTCGACCTTCATCATCCCCAAGTAGTGACCCGCCCCCTTCAGGGCGCGGACCGTGTCGCGCCGTGACGGTGTCGGGGGTCTGAAGCTAGGAGCCCGTCCGAGTATTCGCGCGCATGCATAACGTCGCCCTCGGCGACCATGGCGGCGTTGCTCGGCGCTCGAAATACGCTCGGTATTCCTTCGGCCTCGCGTCTTGCCCTGGTCGCCGATGACAACGTTCTGCATA
>DASZPU010000235.1:0-5355 GCA_035550195.1 Nannocystaceae bacterium | reverse complement strand
GCACCGGCAGTCGCGGTGCGCCACGTGGCGAGATCGCGGATGCGCTCGCACGCATCGCGAGCGTGCAGGGCCCACGGCTCGCCATCGATCTGCCCTCGGGCGTCGATCCGGATCTCGGCGATGCGGATGCGCATGCGTTCGTCGCCGACGTCACGGTCACGTTCGGGCGCAGCAAGCCCGGCCTGCACGTCACGCCCGCGCGCGCGCACGCGGGCCGCATCGTCGTCGCCGACATCGGGCTCGTCGCACCACCGGGCACGCGCGCGAGCGCGACGCTCGTCGATCCCGCCGCGATCGCGGTCGCGCTCGCGCAGCGCACCGCACCGCGCCACAAGGGCGAGCGCGGACATGTCGGGCTCGTCGCCGGCGCAGCGAACACGCCTGGCGCGGTGTTGCTCGCCGCGGCCGCGGCCTTTCGTGCGGGCGCGGGCCTGTGCACCGTCGCGACCGACGACGCGCAGCTCCGCGCTGCGTTGCTCGCCGCGCGACCGGAGCTGATGTTCGCGGGCGTGCACGAGCTCTCCTGCGATGCGCTCGTGGTCGGGCCGGGGCTCACCGATCCGGCCGCGCACGCGGGCCTCGATGCGCTGTGGCGCAGCGATCCGCGGCCGGCGATCTGGGACGCCAGCGCGCTCGATCACGTGCCGCAGAACGCCGCCGCAGCGCCGCGGGTGATCACACCGCATCCCGGCGAAGCCGCACGCATGCTCGCGCGCCTCGATCCGAGCGGCGCGTGGACCAACGCGCGCGTGCAGTCGTCGCGCATCGTCGCGGCGCGCTTGCTCGCGCAACGCACCGGCGCGACGGTGGTGCTCAAGGGGCACGGCACCGTGATCGCGACGCACGATCGCATCGCGATCGACGTGCTCGGCGATGCGGCGCTCGCCACTGCCGGCTCGGGCGACGTGCTCGCGGGTGTGATCGCAGCCGCGCTCGCACGCGGCGAAGCGGCCGAGCACGCGGCTGCGATCGGCGTCGCGCTGCACGGCGCCGCGGGCCGCATCGTCGCGCGCAAGCACCCCGGCTCGCTCGCCGGCGACCTCGTCGACGCGCTCGACGACGCCGCGGCCGAGCTCTCCACGTGCAGCGACGCGCTGCCACGCTGGCGCAGCGCCTGATCGTCGGAGCAGGGCATCGCGCCGCACGAACGCGGTATGCTCGGGTCGTGTCGAGAGCAGTCGCGCTCGTGCTCGTGCTGACGACGCTCGCCGCGTGCAAGCAGGGCACGGGTGCATCGCGTCCGCATCGCCCCGGCGGTCGCGATCGCGGCGGCAACGCGACGCCACCCGACAAGTTCGACGACAAGGCGAAGCCCGATCTCCCGCCCGCAGCACCCTGCGGTGGCGTCGGCACGCCGTGGGACGGCAAGCCGCAGGGCTGCGTCTACGAGCACGAAGGTTGCTGCTACGCCGATGCCGAGACCGCCTGCAAGGCGGCCGCATGCGCAGCCGAGCAGTGCACCGTGCTCGAGACGTACCCCGCCCAGATCGCGTGCGACGTGCCCGACGCGGGCTGACGCGCTACTTCTCGCCGTCTTGCATCGGCGGCGCGTCGTTCGGGTCGGGGATCTCGGGCGTAGCCTCGAGGTTCTCGCCCGGCGACGCGCTCTCCGTCGGCGGCATCGGAGCCGCGGACACGAACTCTTGCTTCGAGCTGCCGCCGCACTGGTACGCCCAACCGCCCGGCGTGCCGGTCGCGAGACACGGGCGCTCGGTGGGGTAGAGCGTCGCGAGCGTGTGGCCGATGCTCTCGCCGGTGGTCTCGTCGATCTCCACCAACGCATCGGGGCCATCGAGATCGCCGAAGTCGAAGCCGCGTCCGGTCTCGGCGCGACGCGGCATCAGTCGACGCAGCGACATGTGCCGCGCGGAGTCGCCACGCTTCACGTCGGCCATCCACAGACCTTCGTCGTCGCGCGGCACGAACACGGGCGCCTGCGCGCCGATCCCGAGCGGCTGCGCATCGGGCTGCAGCGCGGAGTAGGTGCCGTTGCGGACGCCGATCGCCCACGGCTGCCGACGATTGGCCAGCCGCGACGGCACGCCGGCGAGGAAGTGGCCGCGTGCGTCGGGAGCATCGAGCGCGGTGAGCCGCCGCGCGCCGGTGTCGAACGCGAACAGATGGCTCTCCGACAGGCTCGTGTCGGCCTGCATGTAGAGCATCCCATCGGCAGCGAAGCCCGCGATGCGATGATCGCCGGCGCTCGAGCTGCGCACGAGGCACGAGCTCGCGGCCTGCAGGTCGCGCAACGCGAGCGCGCCGCTCGGCGTGCGATAGGCGAGGTGGCTACCATCGGGCGACGTCGCGCGCATGCCCGCCATGCTCTCGAGCTTGCGCGCGCCGATGACGACGGCGCCGAGGAAGCGATCCACGAGCGCGCCGCTCTGCACGTCGAACACGAAGGTCTCGGCGTCGTCGCCCTCGCCCGACGTCGCGATCACGTACTCGTCGTCGGCGGTGAGCTCGACGGCCGAGAACGAGCTCGACACCATCAGCGGCGTCGCATCGCGCAGATCGTCGTCCTCGCGATCCACCGGCACGAGCACCAGGCGCTCGTGCGTGTCGTCGAGGACGTCGCGTCCGACGACGTGGCGGTTGCCCACCGCGACGAGCTTGAGATACGGGAACTCGTCCGCGAGCACCTCCACCGACGAGCCGGTCGCCTCGAGCCGCCCGATGCGGTGGTTCACCGTGCCGTCGCGGACGATCAACGTGTTGCTCTCGCGCAGGCTCGCGAGCAGCTGGTACGCATCGCTGCTGCCGTCGAGCGTCGCCGGATCGCGATTCTCTTCGAGCAGCCCGTCGTCGCGCACGTGCCACACGCGCAGCACCGCGGGCGGACCCTTCTCGATCGCGACGATATAGCGAC
Organism: Nannocystaceae bacterium; assembly: GCA_035550195.1. Classification (GTDB taxonomy): domain Bacteria; phylum Myxococcota_A; class Polyangia; order Nannocystales; family Nannocystaceae; genus Xiheibacterium. Next base: position 2,486 of record DASZPU010000235.1, on the reverse strand, counting down.
CGGTGCCGGTGACGAGCACGGCGCTGCCGGGCTGCACCGCATCCGTCTCGTCGCGGCACACGCCGCCGTCGCAGACCTCGGTGTGGTTCTGGTTGAGGTCGAGATAGGCGCGACGGTGGACCCACGCGCCGTCGGCATCCTGGCTGCGCAGGATCACGAACGGACGCGGCGAGTCGGAGAGCACGAGCACCGGCGAAGCGTCGTGCGCGGCGACCATGCCGGCGCGCGCTTCACCGAGGTCCATCGCATCGCAGGGAACTGCGGGGTCGCCCGCTTGTCCGCAGCCCACAGAGGCCGCGAGCAGAACCGGGACGAAGATGGACTGCAGACCCCGCACGATACTCCGCACAAACCCGACATTGCCAGCGTATGCACAGTCGCATGGCTGTGGCAACCTGCGCGTGACGGATGAAGGCCCGATGAGCGCTCGAACGCGGAGCAACGTGTCCGCGGAACCCCTCCGGCGCATGCCGACGCCGACGCGCGCACGGTGCACACGCATCGCGCGGGCGATCGCGAGCGCAGCGTTCGTCCTTGTGGCCGCGTGCTCTGGTGGAGACAACGGGAGCACGGGTCCGTCGATGACACCCCCGGTCGCTGAGCCGGCGAAGGCGGATGCGAAGGCGGTCGACGACGATGCGCTCGCGGAGCGCTATCTCGAGCTGAAAGCGGCGTTCGAGGCCGATCCGAAGGGGTTCGGTGGCGGGGGCGACGGGCTCGCCGAGATCAGCCGCGAGCTGCGGGCGATGAGCAATCAGGCCAAGAGCGTACCGCTGCAGGCGAACGCGGCGGCGTTGCTGGCCGCGATCCACTACGAGCGCGGCGGATTTGCGGACGCGGTGGGTGCATATCGCCGAGCGACGCAGCTCGTCCCCGACGATCCCGATCTCCGCATGGCGCTCGTGCGTGCACTGGCGAAAAATGGCGAGCTGTCCGCCGCGGCCGAAGCCCAGATCCGTGCCGTCGAGCTCGTGCCCGACGATCTCGAGCAGCATCTGATCCTCGGCGAGCTGCGGCTGCGCGCCGGCGACAAAGAGGGCAGTACCAAGGCGTACGCCGATTACGAGGTCGTTCGTCGCTCGCTCATCGACGGGCTCACGCTCAAGCGTGGTGACGCGTACCGAGTGTCGGCCGAAGAGCGGGCCGCTTGCGCGGATTACCTCTCCATCGCCGCCGACGTCGGCACCGCCTTCGCGCTCTTGTATGCGCTGGAGAACGAGCCCGAGCCGAAGGTGCGCGTCGCGATCGTGGGCGCGATGGGGATGCATCGCTTCGTCGGCTACAAGCCGCGGCTCACCGAGCGCCTCGCGAAGGAGACCGACCCCGAGGTGAAGGAGGCGATCACCTGGGCGCTCGCGGAGATCGCCCGCGACCCGATCGACACCCGGCTCGACAAGCCGCCGGAGCCCGACGCGGCCCCGCCGACGCCGCCGAAGTCCGGCCTGGAGACCAATCCCGCCACGCCGGCGAAGGGTGCGGTATCCGATCGGCCGGCGGCGGGCTGACCCGCGCCGACGCGACGAGATGCCCGCGCCCGCTTCGCTCCGCATCGCGCGGCTCAGCCACCGCTATCCCGGTGCGGATCGGCGCGCGCTCGACGAGGTGAGCTTCGAGGTCGCGCCCGGCGAGCGGCTCGGTCTGCTCGGGCCCAACGGCGCGGGCAAGAGCACGCTCATGCGGATCGTCTGCGGCTTCCTGCCGATCGGACGCGAGGCCGAGGGCGCGAAGGTCGAGGTCGCGGGCAAGGACGTCGTCGAGGACTCGCTCGCGGTGCGCAAGCGCGTCGGCTACATGCCCGAGCTCGTGCCGCTCTATCCCGAGCTGCGTGCGCGCGAGCAGCTCGAGTTCCGCGCGCGGCTCAAGCCGGTCGCGCGCGCGCAGGTGAAGCGCGAGGTCGGTCGCGTCGCGGAGCTCACCGGGCTCGCGCACGTGCTGGAGATGCCGATCGGCAAGCTCTCGCGCGGCTATCGACAGCGCGTCGGGCTCGCGGATGCGCTGCTCGGTGCGCCGCCGCTGCTCGTGCTCGACGAGCCGACGGTGGGGCTCGACCCCAACCAGATCCGCGAGATCCGGGCGATGCTGCGCGAGATCGGGGGCGCGCAGACGCTGGTGTTCAGCTCGCACATCCTCGCGGAGGTCGAGGCGCTGTGCGATCGCGTGGTGATCCTCGCGGGCGGCAAGGCGGTGCTCGACGCGAAGCTCGGCGACGCGCTCGCGGCTGCGCACGTCGAGCTCGAGATCGACGGCGATGCCGATCGCCTGCGCACGATCGTCGCGGACGCCCACGCTGCGCTCGCGCTCGCGGTGCCCGACGACGTCGCGATCGATCCGCGCGACGGCCATGCGCGCGTGCGACTGTCGTTGCCCGCGGCGATCGCCGACGTCGATCTCCGCGCCGCGCTCGGGGCCGCGTGCACGAAGCACGCGGCGATCGTGCGCGCGCTCGTGCCCGGTCGCACGCGGCTCGAAGAGCGCTTCGCCGAGGT
>DASZPU010000234.1:0-7544 GCA_035550195.1 Nannocystaceae bacterium | reverse complement strand
GATCACGCGCCATGGACTGCGACGCTCGTGCTCGCGCTCGCGGGCTGCGGCGGCTCGGCCTCGAAGTCGATCGGCCCCGACGGTGGGCTCATCGCGACCGACGACGACGTGCTCACGATCGTGATCCAGCCGGGCGCGCTCGGCGAGTGGATCGACATCGAAATCGAGCGCAGCGACGACCCGCCGGACTCGTTCGGGCCCGCGTCTCGCGTGCGGCCCAACATCCCGCTCGAGGTCTACTCGGAGATCATCTATCGCCACGATCTGCCCGACGATCCCAGCTCGGCGGCGATCGGCGCGATCCACATCGAGGACTTCGAGGCGGGGCAGGGTGACTGGACGCCGCTGCCGCTCGAGCCCGGTGGGCTCATCGAGTCGGAGAAGACGATCCACGCGCGCGACAACCAGCTCGCGTTCTTCTACGCGCTGCTCGGCGAAGGTGGCACGACCACGAGCGCGACGACGCAGAGCACGACGATGCCGATGACCACCTCGGACGACTCGAGCACCGGCGACGTCGGTCCTCCGACCTCGTTCGCATCCGACGTGCAGCCGATCTTCACCGAGCGCTGCGCGATCCCGACGTGCCACGACGCGACCACCGCGACGAACCAGCTCGACCTGAGCGACAGCGCCTACGATCGCATCGTCGATGGCATGGGGCTGTTCGGCATGACGCTCATCACCTGCGGCAACCCCGAGTTCAGCTTCCTCTACCGCAAGGTGGACGAGTCGATGCCGCCGGTCGGTGCGCGCATGCCGTCGACCGGTGGGCCGCTCAGCGACGATCAGCTCGACACGATCCGCTACTGGATCCTCCAGGACTGCCCGCCTTGACGTGAGCGCCGACTTCGATGCGCTGACGGCTGCGCTGCGCGACGCGAGTCGCTGCTGCGTGCGTCGGCCGGTCGGTCGCTTCCGTCATCCGTGGCTCGCACCGATGCCACCGCGCGACGACGCGCCCTCCGGCGAGGACGAGCGCTTCGCGATCGGCGACTACGCCGGCGGGCTCTTCCATCACGACGTGTCGGAGAGCGCGATCGAGAACTGTCGCGATCCCGAGCTCGCCGAGGCTTCGTTCGGATCGCTCTTGTGCTTCCTCGATTGCGCGGAGCCCAGCGGGTGCATCCATCGCATCGAGCTGCCGCATCGTGTCCGCGATCCCGAGCCCGCGAAGCCGGTGATGGCCCAGCTCGCGCTGCGTGCGATCGATGGGGTGGAGAGTGGGCTCGCGCGCGCCGAAGAGCACGGCGTGTTGCCGCGGTTGCTCGCGTTCGTCGACTATCTCGAGCGCACCGCGACCGGGTTGCACGGCTTGCTGCTCACCCACTCCGCGCGCGCGAGCGGCTTCGACTCCGACATGCTCACCGCGGGCTTGCCGGAGCGTTGCGTGGAAGGGCCCGACACGAACACGTTCATGGTGCTCGAGTACCGCGCGCTCGCGGAGCTCGCGACGCGACTCGAGCAAGCGACCCTCGCGGACGAGATGCACGCGCGCGCGGACGCGCTCGCGCGACGCATCGACGAGCTGCTGTGGGACGAGCGCTCGCAGAGCTATGTCGCGCTGCGCTGGCGTCACGGCGCGACGCGCAGCGAAGAGATCGTCGGCGTGAAGGATCCCGACGGCGTGCATCGTCCGCTGCAGAGCTGGATCACGCTCTTGCCGTTGCTCGCCCAGATCCCGTCGCGCGAACGGGCGGCGCCGCTCTTCGCACGCTTGTTGGACGCGTCGCAGTACTGGGGCCCGGCCGGCGTGCGCACGGTGCCGAGGGACGATCCGTTCTTCACGCAAGCCCCACGCGTGATGGTGTACGACCCGCGCAGAGGCGAGCCCGGCCCGGTGTCGAACTGGTCGGGCCCGGTGTGGGTGCTCGCGAGCTGGTACATGTTCGCAGCACTGCGCGCGTACGGTCGCACCTCGGAGGCCCGCGAGCTCGCGCTGCGCACCGCGTCGACGCTCGCGAACGATCTGCGCACGACGAACATGCTGCACGAGTGCTACGCCGACGACGGCACCGGCCTGTGGCCCCGCCGCGGTACGTTCGTATCGTGGAACGTGCTGGCCACGACGATGCTGCGCGACTCCGCCGCGTAGCGCTCGCACGCGTGACGGCTTGCGCCGGCGCTCAGCCGGGCACGGCGTCGAGATCGAGCAGGCCGTGTCGCCGCCATCCGACGCGCAGCAGCCATGTGGCCGGCGGCGAGAGCCACGGTGAGTCCGGGCCGGCTCGTGCGGACAGCGATCGCCAGCCCGTGAACGCGCGCGCGCTCGAGAACGGATCGCACCAGCCGCTTGCGTACGCTTGTCCGCGCTGGGCCGCGTGACGCCGTGCGTTGTTGAGCACATACGCGAGCGCGTGCTTCACCTCGAGCGGCGTCTTCAGAATGCGCGCGTGATAGCGGTCGCCGAAGAAACGCCCGCTGCGACCGAGCGACTTGTTGAGCCGCCGCGCCAGCGACGTGCACAACGCATTCATGCCGCGCGCGAGCGTCCCGCGATTCTCCGCTTCCACCACCAGGTGGAGATGGTTCGTCATCAGCGACAGCTCGCAGACACGGAAGCCTTCGCGCTCGAGCACGCCGCGCGCGGCGGCTCGCACCGCGTTCCATTGCTTGCGCCCGCGCAGCCGCCCGATCCCGGCGACGGCGCGCAGCGTCACGTGCACGCACCCACCGCGCGGCAACTCGCTGCGCCGCGCATGCGCAACCCCGGCCTTCGCACCGACTGGCTTGCGCCCCGCACCCTTGCGACGACCGCCCCAGCTGCGGAACTCGATCTCCGTCTGCTTCGGACGCCGCCGCGAATTCCTCCGCTTCGACTCGCGACCCATGGGGAAGCTTGATACGGCATCCTTTGGGACCACGCAACCGCTCGATCGCCCGTCCGGAGCACTCGGCGCAACGTCGGCACACCGAGTCGGCGATGCGCTATCATCATCGGATGAACGCGCCAGGACTGGTGCTCATCGTCGTCGCGTCTTTCGGAGCGCTCGCGTGCGGCAAGGATCCCGACAAGCAGACCGAAGCGATCGCGGCGGCGTCTGCGAGCACGGCCTCGTTGACGCGCGTGACCGGCAGCCCCGTTGCGCGGGGATCGTTGCGCTCGCCCTTCGTCGCGGCGCCTTACGTGCTCGTCGTGCCCGCAGGAAGTGACGCGAATGCGGTGCGTGACGCGGTGGCGAAGACGCTCACCGAGCGCGGCTATCGGATCGACGCGACGAATCCCGGCGCGCGAGACTTCCACGCGATGCTGACCCTCGGCGTGCCGTTCGACGGGAGCGTACCGGACCAAGCGCTCGACACGTTTGCGCGCGGGCTCGACGACGCGGATCGGGCGGGAATCAAAGCCGCGAAGGATGCGGTGATGCTGATGCTCGTCGGACCCGCCGACGAGAACGCCCGCGTGCAGCGCGACGGAGCCGCGATCGCGCGCATGCACGTCGGCACGGGCTGGATCGTCGATGACGCGTCACAGGAAGTGTTCACTCCGCGTTCGTTCGCATCGCGCCGCCGCGAGGAGCTACCGACCGACATCCGCAATTTCACGACGATGCAGATGATCGCCGATGAGAATCCGGGGCAAGTCTTCTTCGAGAGCTCGGGGCTGGAACGCCTCGGGCTTCCCGAGCTCTACATCGGTGACGTTCCTTCGCCCTTCGAGAGCCAAGTCAGCGGAGTCTTCAACGCCGCCGCGCAGCAGTTGGTCGAGCAAGGCGGGTTGACCAAGGATGGTCTCCTCGAGATCGATCTGTCGACGATCACCGACGCAGGATGGAAGGGCATCGCAGACGAGGTGAAGAGCGCCGGTGGCACCGGCAGGCTCGCGATGCTCGCGAAGTGGTCGAAGGGCTGCGGCCAGCATGAGAACATGATCGCGCTCGAGCTCCCGACCGGTGGCGATGCGTTGCCATTGCGCGAAGCGCTGTTGCGCTTCGGGGGCGAATGGCTCGCGCAGCCGATTCAGGCGCCGGCCGACGAGGAGCTACTCGCCGCGAGCGCGCGTGCGAAGAGAGCATTCGCGCCGCTCGCGGATCGCTGCATGGCTGGCCTACCCAACGGCGAGTCGCTGCGTGTGAAGGCACCGTTCGACATCGACGGAAACACCGAGTTCATGTGGGTCGACCTGCAGCAGTGCACCGCGGACACCGTTTCGGGGATGCTGATCAACGAGCCCAACGGCAAGTCCGACCTGCATGTCGGCTCCAAGGTCGAGGTCGCGCGGGCCGATGTCTACGACTACGCGTACGTCCGTGCCGACGGCACGAGCGAAGGCGAGGAGACCACGAAGATCCTCATGCGTCGCCAGTAGCGTCACGGTGCTTTGAAGAACACCGCGCCCAGGGGTGGTGCGGTGACGACGATCGAGTGTGGGCGGCCGTGTGCGGGCACCACGGTCGTGTGGACGCCGCCCATGTTGCCTTGGCCGCTGCCGCCGTATTCGTGCGCGTCGGTGTTCAGCAGCTCGCGCCAGTGGCCTTCGATGTCGACGCCGATGCGGCAGTTCTCGCGCGGCAGCGGCGTGAAGTTGTAGAGGCACACGATGCGCTCGCGGGCCCCCTTCGCGCGCCGCTCGAAGCACAACGTGCTGCGCTCCACGTCGTTCGCGTCGATCCACACGTGGCCGGCGGGATCGGCGTCGAGCTCGTGCAGCGCCGGCTCGCCGCGATAGAGGCGATTGAGGTGGCCCACCAGCGCCGCGACGCCGGCGTGCATCGGATCGCCGAGCAGATGCCAGTCCAAGCTGGTGTCGTGCTGCCACTCGTGGCGCTGTGCGAGCTCGGAGCCCATGAACAGCAGCTTCTTGCCGCTGTTGCCGAACATGTACGCCAACAGCAAGCGCAGGTTCGCGAACTTCTGCCACACGTCGCCGGGCAGCTTTTCCAGCAGCGAGTACTTGCCGTGCACCACCTCGTCGTGGCTGAGCGGCAGCACGAAGCTCTCGTGCCAGGCATACAAGCTGCGGAAGGTGAGCTGCCCGTGGTGGAACTTGCGATGCACCGGATCGCGCGAGAAGTACGCGAGCGTGTCGTGCATCCAACCCATGTCCCACTTGAAACCGAAGCCGAGCCCGCCGATGTGCACGGGCCGGCTCACCATCGGCCACGCCGTCGACTCCTCGGCGTACGTCTGCACGTCGGGGAAGTCGCGATAGACCATCGTGTTGAGGTCGCGCAGGAGCGTGATCGCCTCGAGGTTCTCGCGACCACCTTGCGCGTTGGGGATCCACTCGCCGGCCTTGCGCGAGTAGTCGAGGTAGAGCATCGACGCCACGCCGTCGACGCGCAGCCCATCGACGTGGTAGCGGTCGAGCCAGAAGCGCGCGCTCGACAACAGGAAGCTGCGCACTTCGTCGCGCCCGTAGTTGAAGATCGCGCTCTTCCAGTCGGGATGGAAGCCCTGGCGACGATCGGCGTGCTCGTACAGATGCGTGCCGTCGAAGTATGCGAGCCCGTGCTCGTCGTTGGGAAAGTGCGCGGGCACCCAGTCGAGGATCACGCCGATGCCGCGTTGGTGCAGATGATCGACGAGGAACATCAGGTCCTGCGGCGTGCCCCAGCGTGACGATGGCGCGAAGTAGCCGGTGACCTGGTAGCCCCACGAGCCGTAGAACGGGTGCTCCATCACCGGCAACAGCTCGACGTGCGTGAAGCCGCAGCGCTCGACGTGATCCGCGAGTCGGAACGCGAGCTCGCGGAAGCCGAGCGCGCGATTGCCTTCCTCGGGCACGCGCATCCACGAGCCTGCGTGCACCTCGTAGATGCTGATCGGCGTGTCGAGTCGTTGACGTGCGCCACGACTCGCCATCCACTCGTCGTCGTGCCAGTCGTACTCGAGATCCCACACGATGGAGGCGGTGCGCGGCGGTGTCTCGTGCCAGATTCCGTAGGGATCGGCCTTGTCGACGCGGTATCCGTTCGGTCCGTCGATGCGGTACTTGTAGATCGTTCCGCGCGCCAGCCCGGGCGCGTGCGCGGTCCAGATGCCGGCGCTCGACGGCTGCATCGCGATCGGCTGCTCGCCCCAGTGCTCGAACTCGCCGATCACCGCGACCCGCGTCGCGTTCGGAGCCCACACCGCGAAGCGCACGCCCGCGCCATCGAGGTGCGCGCCGAGGTGCTCGTACATCCGTGCCGCGTCCATCACGCCTCCTTGGCCAGCAGATCGGCGAGACCGGCGAGTGGGATCACCAGCCAGTCGGGCCGGTTGTTGAGCTCGTAGTGGATCTCGTAGATCACTTTCTCGAGCAGATAGAAGTCGAGCATGCGCGCGAGCACGCCTTCGTCGCGCGGCACGAACGACGCGTCGCCGGCCTCGGCGAGCCACGCCGCGAGCCACTGTCCGCCCACCCAGTCGGCCCACGCCCGCGCCCACGGAGCGAGCGTCGCGACGTCTTGCGCGCGCACGCCTTCACCACGCAGTGCGGTCGCCGACGCGTAGTGGAACGAGCGCAACATCGCCGCGACGTCGCGCAACGGCGAGCGTTTGCGCCGACGCTCCGACAGCGTGCGCGCCGGCTCGCCTTCGAAGTCGATGAACACGAAGTCGCCACCGGTGTACAGCACCTGACCGAGGTGCATGTCACCGTGCACGCGCGTGCGCATCGCTTCGATCTTCTCGCCCCGGATCGCGGCGAGCCTGCGATCGATCTCCTTGCGCTGGGGCAGGAGCTGGTGCGCGAGCGCGGCGGCCTCGAGCGGCAGCCGTTGCACACCGCGGCGGAGTGCGTCGAACGTCGCCGCGAGCTGCGAGTGCGCCGACTGGTAGATCGAGCGCTGGTGCAGCGTGGAGAACGGCTCGGGTGCGAACGCCGGATCGGTGCGCTCCGACGCCAGCGCGAGATGGAGCTGGGCCGTGCGCATGCCGAGCAGCCGTGCGAGCCCGAGGTACGTACCCGCGGTCTCGCGCGCGACGTCGGGCAGGCCCGCGCGTGCGAGCTGCAACGGATCGGAGCGTGACTCGGGCGGCGACTCGCGATGCGGCCACACCGCTTCGAGGAAGCGCTGCAGCGCGTCGAGCGTGAACTCCCACGCATCGCCTTGATTGGGCACCAGCTCCTGCAGCACACCGATCGCGCGCGGCTGCGCCGAGGGGCCGCCGTCGTCCGGCTCGTACGCGAGCGCGCCGATCAGCTTCGGCACGTGTCCGAAGCGCGCACGCTCGCCGAGGAAACGACCGAGCTCCTCTTCGGGATGCTGACCCGGCTCGGTCGCGCGCAGGATCTTCATGATGAACGCGTCGCCGAAGAGCACGTTGGAGTTGCTCTGCTCCGCGCTGCCGATGCGCGGCGGAAAGGCCTGGCGCCGCTGCGCGTGTGCGGTGCGGGCGGTCAGCGCACGATCGATCGTGCTCGGCAGCGCCGCGGCCCGACGCGCGCGCAGCGTGCCGTGCGTGCCGCGTGCCGAGCCGCGCTCGAGCAAGAGCCCGAGCAGGTCGGAGGTGAACGACTCGCTCGCGATCGCATCGACGACGACGTGCTCGCCGTCGCTGCCGCGCACGCGCGCGATCGAGGCGTGGGGCGAGCGAGCGATCAGCGGCTCGGCGCG